>NZ_JNXR01000018.1:0-330575 GCF_000725475.1 Streptomyces durhamensis | reverse complement strand
GGGCCAGGGGTGTCGGCGCCTGGGGTGGCGGGGGCAGTGGTGGCGGGGCCTGGGGTGCCCAGGGTGGCGGGGCCTGGAGTGGCTGGGGCGGCGGCGCCCGGGGTGTCCGAGGCTGCGGGGCCTGGGGTGCCGTGAACGGCGGAGGTGGCGTGAACAGCTGACGGGGCGTTCACAGGCTGCTGCTGCGGTGCGGGGTTCACATCGGGGGACCTAAGAGCCGCGTTCGCAGCGCGCGCCGGGGAGTCTGCGTTCACACCCCGCGTCCCGGGATCCGTGTTCACACCCTGTGTGGTGGGTGCGGTCTTCACCCCCTCCACGTCGCCGGACATGTTCACAGCCGCAGCCGCGGCCGCATCCACAACCAGAGCCGCGTCCGTACCTCGGCCCGCGTGAACCCCGCGGCCCGGCACTCCGCCGAATCGCGGCGTCAGTACCTGTTCGAGCGCGCCGGGCAGCATCGCGGCCAGGCGCGCGTCGGAGCCGGCGCTCGCGTCGAGCCACACGGTGGGGCGCTCGTGGATCAGCAGCAGCGCGCACCCCGCGTGCACCAGGGCGGTCAGGGGCCCCTCGGGGTGTCCGACGAGCTGCTGCCAGACGCGTTCGCGCAGCGGGACCTCGGCGAGTTTGCCCTGCTTGCGCAGCCAGGCCTCGACCTCGGCGAGCGCGAAGGACGGGCTGGTCTCGGTGCCGCCGACCGGCTTGGGGAAGTCGGCGTGCCGTCGGCGCCAGTTGCTCACGGCGGCCCGGCCCACTCCGGCGAGCCGGGCGATACCGGCCGCGGTCACCTCGGTCGCGTTGTCCTGCACCGGCCCCACTCCCCTCGTCCCGTGTGTGCGCCGAGCATACCGGCGCACACAAGATCCATGCATTCACGCTCGTGTACTCGACCAGCCTTGTGAATCGTGTTGACTCGGTTCACAGCCTCTGCTCTTATTGACCCAGCGAACGGGCGGCCAACCACAGGGGGCGGCCGCCGCTTTGGGGAGGGGATTCGCCATGGGCAAGAAGGCCAAGGTCGCGCTCGGCGCCGTCGTGGGGGTCGTCGTCATCGGTGTCGTGTCCGCGAACGCCGGCAGCGGCGGCAAGGACGGCGGCTCGGGCGGCAGCGGCAAGGGCTCTTCCGCCTCCGCCGAGCACACGCCCGGCGGCGCCAAGGGCAAGAAAGACCCGGGGGACGCGGGGGCGGCCGGGAAGAAGAAGGCCGCCCTCGCCGGCGATGGCGACTACCAGGTCGGCTCGGACGTGAAGCCGGGCACGTACCGCACGACCGGCAACACCGACGACATGTGCTACTGGGAGCGCGCCAAGGACGCCAAGGGCGAGACGGACTCGGTGTTGGCCAACGACAACGTCACCGGCACGAGCTACGTGACCGTCAAGGCGACCGACAAGATCTTCAAGTCCACCGGCTGCAAGGACTGGGAGGCCGTCGACCCCAAGGCGAAGGGCACGCCCGCCTCCTCGATGGACGGCGACGGCGGGATGTTCAAGGTCGGCACGGACATCGCGCCGGGCACGTACAAGTCGACCGGCAACAAGGACGACTCCTGCTACTGGGAGCGCACCAAGGACGCCGAGCAGGGGACGAACTCGATCATCGCCAACGACAACGTGACCGGCACGGCCGTCGTGACCATCAGCCCGTCCGACGCGTACTTCAAGACAAACGGCTGCGGCAACTGGAAGAAGGCCGCCTGAGCCGGCCCCCTGCCGGACCTCAGCCAAACCTCAGCCGGACCTCAGCCGGATCTGAGCCGTCCGTAAGCTTCCCCCGCCCCCCACCACCGCTCACCTGTTCCACCCACCCTCGATAAGGACTGTCATGCGTTTCTCCCCCCGTGTCGCCACGCTGCTCGCCGTCGCGGCGCTTCCGCTGGCCCTCACCGCCTGCTCCTCCGGTTCCTCCGTCGACGGCGGGAGCGCGAACGCCAAGCCGGCCAAGGCGAAGGACCTGAACGCCGGGCTGCCCACCGGTACGCGGCTGAAGAAGGCGCTGGCGCCCGCGTCGGCCTTCCCGGCCGGGCTCACCATCGAGGCGGACGGCAGCTCGGACAGCGGCGGCGAGTTCCTCTCGCCGTCCGCCAGGAGCACCGCGAAGCCGGACTGCACCAGGCTGGAGGGCACGTCCTGGATCCAGGTGAGCGGCTTCAAGGGGGGTGTGTCGTTCGCGCAGAACGACTACGCGAACCACGACAAGACCCAGGAGGTGGCCCAGGAGATCGACGCGTTCCAGGGCACCACCGCGGCCACGGTGATGAAGGAGCTGCGGACCGTCGCCGGGGAGTGCGCCACGTTCACGGACACCGACGCGCACGCCAAGGTGAAGCTCACGGGCAAGTCCACGACCGGGCTCGGTGACGAGGCCTACACGATGACGCTGACAAGCGGCGCCTGGGAGAACGGCACCACGCTGATCGCGGCCCGTTCGGGCGGCTCCGTGGTCACCGTGCTGTCCACGGCGGGCGGTGACAACGGCGCCGCGGCCGCGAAGAAGGTGACGACGACGGCCCTGGCGGCGCTGAAGTAGGAGGCAGGAGGCGCTGTCGTAGGCGGCGCCGGCGTCGCGGGCACTGGGCGGCCGGGCCTGAACACCGGCCGCCCACCCCCCACGCCGCCCCCGACAGCCTCTTCGGTCGCCTCCTCAGGCGGCCCGACTCGGAAAGACCCGGTATGAACGTCCTGATCGACATAGCCGGTGCCGGCGCCCTCGCCTACGCGGCCGTCACCATCCCGCGCAACGCCCGCAAGGCGCGCACGCTGCGGGCCGAGGCGAAGGCGAAGACACCGGTCAACATCGACCCCGCCCGGTACGGGCTGGTGCCCGCCGCGCAGCTCGACACCCGCAGCGCGGGCCCCGATCCGGAGGCCGACGCGGTCACGGCAGCCGCGCTCGCCGGTGACTGGCGGCGGGCCGCCGCCTACCTGGCCGGGGCGGGCCACGACGGGGACCTGCGCTGGTACCGGCTCGGCATCCTCGCGAACGCCGCCGCCGAGGACGACACCTGGCTCAAGGCGTGGAGAGCCGAGTACCCCGACGACCCGTCCGCCGCGCTCGTGCACGCCGACGCGCTCGTCGTGCTCGCGGGCAAGGTCCGCGGTGCGAAGGGGGCGAAGCAGACCACGGCGGAGCAGTTCGAGGGCTTCCACCGGCTGCTGGCGCAGGCGCTGCCCGCCTGCCAGGAGGCCGCGCGGATGGCGCCCGACGACCCCTGCCCCTGGATCGCCCAGATCACCATCGCCCTCGGGCTCGGCTGGTCGCACGACGCGTTCCGGGCGCTGTGGGCCGAGGTCACCGCGCGCGACCCGTATCACTTCGGTGCCCATGTCAGCGCCCTGCAGTACTGGTGCGCCAAGTGGCGCGGCTCGCACGAGCTGATGTACGCGTTCGCCGAGCAGGCCGCCGCCTCGGCCCCGCGGGGCAGCCTGCTGCCCGCACTGCGTCTGTACGCGCTGCTGGAGCACGGGACCCGGGAGCTCCACGAGCCGGTGTACGACCAGCCGTTCGTGCAGGCGGCCGTGGACGCCACCCTGGACGCCGTGGACCAGGTGCCGGCCGGGCACCACCGGCTGCCGACGGTGCGGCACCTGTTGGCGGACACCCTGTTCCTGACCAAGCGGTACGCGGAGGCCGTCGAGCAGTTCCGAGCGGTCGGCGGACACATCGGCAGCGTGCCGTGGACGTACTCCGGCAACCCGGTCAAGGCCTTCGTCCACGCCCGTACCAACACCTTCGTCTTCTGGGAGAAGGCGGGCTGTCCCGCCCCCGCGCCCCGCGTCCGGGCCGGCCGGCGCTGACGCGCCGGGGCCGAGGCGGCTACAGCGGGTGCCGCATCCACACGTTGGGCTCGACGTAGACGGCGTACCCGCGCTCCGGTTCGCAGCGGACCGGGACCAGCGCGCCGGGCACCTCGACGTCCTCGGCGGTGTCGAACGGCAGCCCCGTCCAGCGGCGCCACTCCTCCAGCGAGGCGCCCACGGTCATGGAGGCCGGTGCGATGGAGTCGATGTGTGCGCCGGCGCGCGCGTGGACGCGCAGCCAGGGATCCTCGGGCAGGCCGTCGGGGCGGACCCGGTGGGCGTACTCGGTAATCGGGGTGTGCGGTTCGCGGTGCTTGGCGCTGGGGCGGACGGGGGCGACGACCTCGCAAAAGCCGCGGGCTCGGGCACGGTCGCGCATCGCCGAGAGCATGACGGCGGACAGCCCGTGGCCCTGGGCGTGCGGGGCGATCGTGATGGAGACGGCGCTCACCGTGTCCGGGCTTGTGCCGTGGCTCAGGTCGGCGAAGGCCCAGAGCAGGGTCTGGTCCCAGCCGCGCGCGGGCAGGGTGCGCCGGCCGTCGGTGTGGAGGGCGAAGGGCACGCTGAAGCCATGGGCGACGATCTCGCCGTGCTCGTCCTCGGCGAACAGCGCGTACTCCGGCAGTTCGCCTGCGATACGACGGAAGTAGGCGGTGCCCACGGGGTCGTTGGTCACGAACTCGGGCCATGTGTCGGCCATCTCGAACAACGCCGGCAGCCGGTCGGGCTGCTCGGCGATGCTGCTCACCTTGACGTCCATGGCGCTCACGGTAGGCGGCCGAGCCTGCTCCGCGGAAACGGATTTGCTGGTCAGCGCCGCGCGCGGCAGGGGCTGCCGACCTCTCGGCCGGCCGCGGCTCACCGTGCCCGGAAACGGTCCGGTGCCTTGGTGGGGTTGCCGCCCGTGGGGAGTTTGCGGTCGGGGCAGCCGGTGAGGACCTTCTTCATGGCGGCCTTCTCGGCGGCGGTGACCCACAGCCCGTACTTCTTCTTCACCGCGACCTGGGCGGCCACATAGGTGCAGCGGTACCGCGCGTTGGGCGGGAGCCAGGTGGCCGCGTCGCCGTCGCCCTTGCCGCGGTTGGCGCTCGCGTCGACGGCGATGAGGTTGAGCGGGTCGTTGGCCAGCGCTATGCGCTTGCTCGCGTCCCAGTACTTGGCGCCCTTCTGCCAGGCGTCGGAGAGGGCGACGACATGGTCGATGTCGACCAGGCTGCGCCCGCGCCGGTAGGTGATGTCCTTGCCGGAGTAGGGGTCGGGTTCCAGCAGCCCGTAGGTGACCTTGCAGGCGCCGCCGGTGAGCTTCACGTCCTTCAGGTCGCGTTTGAGTATGTCGTCGCGGGTGTCGCAGGAGTTGGAGTCGGTGTCCGCCCAGGCGGTGCCGAACCGGGCCCGGGAGTACCCGGTCTTCGGGGCGCGTCCCTTGACGGTCAGTGAGTCGACGGCGGCGAGGACCGCTCCCCCGCCCCGCGTCCCCCCGGGGCCGGATGACCCGTTGGTCTGCTCGCTCTTGCAGCCGGTCACGGCGACCGTCATGACGACCACCGCGGTAACCGCCCCGCCCCTCAGACGCGTCACGGTACGTCCCCCTTGCTCACCCTTGTCCGCCCTGGTGGGCGGGCGGATCGTTCCTGTGCCCACGGTAACGGACCGCTGTCTTCCGTCAGAGGGGACCAAAAGGAGTCATCCGGGGTAATCCGGGCCGGAGTTGGGGCATGTGCGGGGCTCGGTGGGGGAGTCCGAGGAGCTCGGCCGTGCGCCCGCTCACACCGTGCGCGGCGGCTTCCCCGCGGCGGCGGCCGGCAGACCCGCTTGACCCTGACACTGGCGTCAGGGTCCGAGGATCCCGGCATGAGCGAAGACACCCTCATCCAGAGCCCCCGTATCGTCGTCGTCACCGGTGCCGGTACCGGTATCGGCCGGGCCACCGCGCGGGCGTTCGCCGCCGAGGGCGCACGGGTCGTCGCGGTCGGCCGCCGGGCGGCGCCGCTGGCCGAGACGGCCGACGGCCACCCCGGGATCACACCGCTGCCCGCCGACATCACCGCGGAGGACGGCCCGCGGACCGTCGTCCGTGCCGCTCTTGAGCGGTACGGCCGCCTCGACGTCCTGGTCAACAACGCGGCCGTCGTCAACACCCAGTCCCTGCGGACGTACACGCGCGCGGCCGTGGAGCCGCAGCTCGGCACGAACCTCCTCGCGCCCGTCCTGCTCACCCAGGCCGCGCTCGGGGCGCTGGAGGAGAGCCGGGGCGTGGTGGTGAACGTGACGACGTCGGTGGGCCAGCGGGGCTGGCCGGGCAACTCCCTCTACGCGGCGGGCAAGGCGGCCCTGGAGGTGCTGACCCGCGGCTGGGCGGTCGAACTGGCGCCGCACGGCATCCGGGTCGTCGCCGTGGCCCCGGGCGCGATCGACACACCGATCGCCGACCACTCCGGCTACACCGCCGAGCAGCGCGCCGCCATCCGCCGGTGGCAGCTCGACCACACCCCCCTCGGCCGGGTCGGCCGTCCCGAGGAGGTCGCCTGGGCGATCACCCAGCTGGCCTCCCCGCAGGCGTCGTTCGTGACGGGCGTGGTGCTGCCCGTGGACGGCGGGGCGGTCGTCGCCTGACGCCGAGCCCTCAGGCAGCCCCGTCCCCCGCCTCCCGCAGCACCGCCGCCAGCCGGTCCCGGACCGCCGTCTGGGCCGCGATCCGCGCGTCCAGCACAGCCAGCCGGCCCCGGACGACACGGAGGGCCACGGCGGAGGCGGGGCCGGCGGTGATGTCGCCGTCCAGGCAGGGCAGGAACACCCGTACGTCGTCCAGGACGAGGCCCGCCTCCAGCAGGTGCCGGATGTTGCGGACGCGCACGGCGGTACCGGCGTCGTACTCGCGGTAGCCGTTGGCGGCGCGTTCGGAGGTGATCAGGCCCTGCTGCTCGTAGTGGCGCAGGGCGCGCGGTGTCGCCCCGGTCGCCGCCGCCAGTTCACCGATCCGCACGCGCGCCCCCTCTTTCGCACCGGACTGTCTACGACCCCAGGACCGAGGTGAGGAACTCCCCGACCCAGCCGAGCAGTTCCCGGCCGACCAGCGGCTTGCCGCCGACCTTCGCGGTCTTGGGGCGCGGGACCAGCACCTGGTGCACGGCCGGCTTGATGACCGTGCCCGGGTAGAGGCGCTTGACCCGCAGTTCCTGCGACTCGCGCAACTCCACCGGCGCGAAGCGGATGTTGGTGCCCTGCAGGACGATCTCGCCGACGCCGCACGCGCGCGAGAGCATCCGCAGCCCGGCCACCAGCAGCAGGTTCTCCACCGGTTCGGGCAGCTTGCCGTAGCGGTCGGTGAGTTCCTCGCGGACGGCCTTGACGTCCTCCTCGGTGTTGGCGGAGGCGATGGCCCGGTAGGCCTGCAGGCGCAGCCGCTCGCCGGGGGCGTAGTCGTGCGGGACGTGCGCGTCGACGGGCAGCTCGATCTTGACCTCCAGCGGCGGCTCCTCCTCCACGCCGCCCTCCAGGGAGGCGCGGTAGTCGGCGACGGCCTCGCCGACCATGCGGACGTACAGGTCGAAGCCGACGCCCGCGATGTGGCCGGACTGCTCGCCGCCGAGCAGGTTTCCGGCGCCGCGGATCTCCAGGTCCTTCATCGCCACGTACATGCCGGCGCCCATCTCGGTGTGCTGGGCGATGGTCGCCAGGCGTTCGTGGGCGGTCTCGGTCAGCGGCTTCTCCGGCGGGTAGAGGAAGTAGGCGTAGCCGCGCTCGCGGCCTCGGCCGACCCGGCCGCGCAGCTGGTGCAGCTGGGAGAGGCCGAAGTTGTCGCCGCGCTCCACGATCAGCGTGTTGGCGTTGGAGATGTCGATGCCGGACTCGACGATCGTGGTCGACACCAGCACGTCGAACTTCTTCTCCCAGAAGTCGACGACGACCTGCTCCAGCGCGGACTCCGACATCTGGCCGTGGGCCGTGGCGATGCGCGCCTCGGGGACGATCTCGCGCAGCCTCGCCGCCGCGCGGTCGATGGACTCGACCCGGTTGTGGATGTAGAAGACCTGGCCCTCGCGCAGCAGTTCACGGCGGATGGCGGCGCCGATCTGCTTCTCCTCGTAGGGCCCGACGAAGGTGAGCACCGGGTGGCGCTCCTCCGGAGGGGTGGTGATCGTGGACATCTCGCGGATGCCGGTGACCGCCATCTCCAGGGTGCGCGGGATCGGGGTCGCGGACATGGTCAGCACGTCCACGTTCGCCCGGAGCTTCTTCAGCTGCTCCTTGTGCTCGACGCCGAAGCGCTGCTCCTCGTCGACGATGACGAGGCCGAGGTCCTTGAACTTCGTCTCGGAGGAGAACAGGCGGTGGGTGCCGATGACGACGTCCACCGCGCCGTCCTTCAGTCCCTCCAGGACGGCCTTGGCCTCGGTGTCGGTCTGGAAGCGGGACAGCGCCCGCACGTTCACCGGGAACTGCGCGTACCGCTCGGAGAACGTCCCGAAGTGCTGCTGCACCAGCAGCGTCGTCGGGACGAGGACGGCGACCTGCTTGCCGTCCTGTACGGCCTTGAAGGCGGCCCGCACCGCGATCTCGGTCTTGCCGTAGCCGACGTCGCCGCAGACCAGGCGGTCCATGGGGACCGACTTCTCCATGTCCTCCTTGACCTCGGCGATGGTGGTGAGCTGGTCGGGGGTCTCCGCGTAGGGGAACGCGTCCTCCAGCTCGCGCTGCCAGGGCGTGTCCGGGCCGAAGGTGTGGCCGGGGGCGGCCATGCGCGCGCTGTAGAGCTTGATCAGGTCGGCGGCGATCTCCTTGACCGCCTTCTTGGCGCGGGCCTTGGTCTTCGTCCAGTCGGCGCCGCCGAGCCGGTGCAGGGTGGGGGCCTCGCCGCCGACGTACTTGGTGATCTGCTCCAGCTGGTCGGTCGGGATGTAGAGGCGGTCGCCGGGCTGGCCGCGCTTGGCGGGCGCGTATTCCACGACCAGGTACTCGCGGGTGGCGCCCTGGACGGTGCGCTGGACCATCTCGATGTAGCGGCCGACGCCGTGCTGTTCGTGGACGATGTAGTCGCCCGGCTCCAGGGTGAGCGGGTCGATGGTCTTGCGGCGGCGGGCCGGCATCCGGGCGCCCTCGCGGCCGGTGGCGCGCTGGCCGGACAGGTCCGTCTCGGTGAGCACGGCGAGTTTCAGCGCCGGGTCCACCAGGCCGTACTCGATCGAGCCGCAGGAGACGTGGACGACGGAGGGGCTGAGTTCGCCGAGGTCGGCGTCCATGCGGGCGGCGATGCCCTCGTTGCCGAGCACCTCCACCGTGCGGGCGGCGGGGCCGTGGCCCTCGGTGACGTACACCGCGCGCCAGCCGTCGGCGAGCCAGCCCTTGGTGTCGGCGAGGGCCCGCGCGGTGTCGCCGCGGTAGGTCTCGGGGGCGTGCATGCCGAGCTTGAGGGTGTCGGCGTCGAGTTGTTCGTCCGCGGCGAAGGGCGAGACGGACCACCACATCATGTCCAGCTCGCGGGCGCGGTCGCGGACGTCGGCGATGGACCACAGGGAGGCGGCGCCGACGTCGATGGGGGCCTCGCCGCCGCCGGCGGTGGCCGCCCAGGAGGCCTGCAGGAACTCCTGGCTGGTCGCGACGAGGTCGGCCGCGCGCGTGCGGACCCGCTCCGGGTCGCAGACCACGGCCATCGCGCCCTTGGGGAGGACGTCGAGGAGCAGCTCCATGTCGTCCACCAGGACGGGGGCCAGGGATTCCATGCCCTCGACGGCGATGCCTTCGGCGATCTTGTTCAGGAGTTCGCCCAGCTCCGGGTGTTCCTCGGCGAGGGCACGCGCGCGGGCGCGGACGTCGTCGGTGAGCAGCAGTTCGCGGCACGGCGGTGCCCACAGGCCGTGCTCGGCGACTTCGAGGGAGCGCTGGTCGGCGACCTTGAAGTAGCGGATCTCCTCGACGTCGTCGCCCCAGAACTCGATGCGCAGGGGGTGTTCCTCGGTGGGCGGGAACACGTCCAGGATGCCGCCGCGCACGGCGAACTCGCCGCGCTTCTCGACCAGCTCCACGCGCGCGTAGGCGGCGGCCGCCAGGGCGTCCACCACGTCGTTCAGGTCGGCGGTGCGGCCGGTCCTCAGGGACACCGGCTCCAGGTCGCCGAGGCCCTTGACCTGCGGCTGCAGCACGGAGCGCACGGGCGAGACGACGACGGAGACGGGGCCGGTCTCGGGGTCGTCGGGGCTGGGGTGGGCGAGGCGGCGCAGGACGGCGAGGCGGCGGCCGACGGTGTCGCTGCGCGGGCTGAGCCGCTCGTGCGGGAGGGTCTCCCAGGAGGGATAGTCCACGACTCCCTGCGGGGGGAGGAGGGAACGCAGCGCCGCCGCCAGGTCCTCGGCCTCGCGGCCCGTCGCCGTGACCGCGAGCACCGGGCGGCCGGTCTCGCGGGCGAGGGCGGCGATGGCGAAGGGGCGGGCGGCCGGGGGGCCGACGAGGTCGACGTGCATGCGGTTGCCGTCCGCGGCCGCGGTGATCGCTTCCGCGAGGGCGGGGTCCTTGACGACGGCGTCGAGCAGACCGTGCAGGCTCATGGAGGGGGCTTTCCGTCCAGGGGTGGGTCCAGAGGTGGGCAACGCGAGCAGCCCGGTGCGGTGAGCGGCCGGGGCTGTCCAGCCTACGACTCCGCCGTGGGTGGCGTCGGAGCCTGTGGACAACCCCGTGTTCTCGGTGCCTGGTTCTGCGGCCGGTCTCCCGGGGCGCCGCCCTCTGGACCTCCGCCTGTGGACAGCCGCAGAACCCGGTGCCGGGAAGTCCTCAGGACTTCCCGGCACCGGGTTCTCCCCCGCAACCCCCGTGTGCGGTGGTCGTCGGTCCGGCCGGTGCGGCTAGTCCGTCGCGATCGCGTTCAGGACGTTCATGCGGCCCGCCCGGAACGCCGGGATCAGCGCGGCGAACAGGCCCACGAAGGCCGAGGCGACGAAGACGGTGCTGATCGTCGGCCAGGGGATGTCCAGGACCTTCAGGCCCTCCAGGGCGAGGAGCTTCTGGGCGGTCGCGCCCCAGCCCATGCCGAGGCCCAGGCCGAGCAGGGCGCCGAAGACGGCGATCACCACGGACTCCAGGCGGATCATGCGGCGCAGCTGGCGGCGGGAGAGACCGATGGCCCGCATGAGGCCGATCTCCCGGGTCCGCTCGACCACCGACAGGGCCAGGGTGTTCACGACACCCAGGACCGCGACGATGATCGCGAGGGCGAGCAGGCCGTAGATCATGTTCAGCAGTTGGCCGATCTGGTCCTTGAGGGCCTTCTTGTAGTCGGTCTGGTCGCGCACGGTCAGGGCCGGGTTGTCGTGCAGGGCCGACTTCAGCGCCTTGTAGGCGGCTGCCTGCTGCCCGTCCTTGGCCGTGGCGAAGAGCATCTCGTCCAGCGGCATCCTGTGAGCGGGGAGGTACTTCGCCATCGTCCGGACGGACGTGTACCTGGCGCCGGCGTCGATGAGACCGTCGCTGCTGGTGATCGCCCGGACGGTCAGGTGGGCCGTGGAGCCCTCCGCGAACGCCACGGTGATCCTGGAACCGAGCCGGATGCCGTGTTCCCCGGCGAACTTCTCGGGTACCGACATCGAGTCGGGCCGGAAGGCGTCCTTCAGCTCGCCGGCGACCGTCTTGGTCCGCACGTCGCTCGCGTAGGTCGGGTCGGTGGCCATGATCGTGTTCTTCTTGAGGGCGGTGCCGTCCGGCAGGGTGAAGTCCGCCTCGGTCCACTTGTACTCGGTGACCCGCTTCAGGCCCGCCGTCTCCTTGACGGCCCTGGCCGCCTGCGGGTCGATGAATCCGCCCTGGTTGTCGCTCTGGATGATGAAGTCCGCGCCGACGGTCCGGTCGAGCTCGTCGGTGGCCGAGGCGACCATGGAGGAGCCGACCACCGACAGACAGGCCACCAGGGCGAGGCCGATCATCAGGGCGGCACCGGTGGCGCCGGTGCGGCGCGGGTTGCGCAGCGCGTTGCGCTCGGCCATGCGGCCCACGGGGCCGAAGATCCGCAGGATGACCGCGCCGAGGATCCGGACCAGGCCGCCGGCCAGCAGCGGGCCGATGACGATGAAGCCGATCAGGGTGGCCACCACGCCGAGGCCCAGCCAGCCCGAGCCGGCCTTGGCCTTGTCGGCGGTGGCGGCGACGTACAGGCTCCAGCCGCCGGCGGCGGTCAGGAGCAGGCCGATGACGGCGCGGACGGCGCCGGCCTTGGCGTCGGCCGGGGCTCCCGCGTCGCGCAGGGCGGCCATCGGGGAGACCTTGCCGGCGCGCCGGGCGGGCAGGTAGGCGGCCAGGACGGTGACGACGACGCCGAGGAGCAGGCCGAGGGCGGGGGTCGTCCAGGCGACGGTCAGGTCGTCGGTGGACAGGTGCATGCCCATCGTGCCCATGAGCTTCATCAGGCCGACCGCGATGCCGATGCCCGCGCCGACACCGAGCACGGAGCCGATCACGCCGAGCAGCAGCGCCTCGATCAGCACCGACCGGTTGACCTGCTTGCGGGAGGAGCCGATGGCGCGCATCAGGCCGATCTCGCGGGTGCGCTGGGCGACCAGCATGGAGAAGGTGTTGATGATCAGGAAGACGCCGACGAGCAAGGCGATCCCGGCGAAGCCGAGCAGCGCGTACTTCATGACGTTCAGGAAGCCCTCGACGCTCTTCTGGTTGGCGGCGGCGACCTCCTTGGCGGTCCGCACCTGGTAGCCGTGGCCGAGGGCCGCGGTCACGTTCTTCTTCAGCTGGGCGTCGGTCACGCCCTTGGCGGCGGTGACGTTGACGTCGGTGTAGACGCCGGTCTGTCCGACCAGGGTCCGCTGGGCGGTCCTCGTGTCCAGGTAGAAGATCGCCGCGCCGGGGTTGGTGACCTTGAAGGCGGCGATGCCGGACACGCGCGCGTGGTGCGTACCCACGACCGAGATCATGCCGATGTCGTCGCCGAGCTTGAGGTGGTGCTTGTCGGCGGTGTCCTCGTCGACCATGACCTGGTCCGGGCCCTTGGGCGCCGTACCGGTGGTGATCTTCATGGTGCGGGCGTCGTTGCCGTTCCAGCTGCCGACGATGGTGGGCGCGCCGCTGCTGGGCGAGAGCTTGTCCTTCTTGGCGTCGACGACGGTCACCGAGGTGGAGAACACCGTCCCCTCGGCCGCCTTCACCCCCTGTGCCCCGCGGACCTCGCCGAGCACGGAGGCCGGTATGACCGGCGGCTTGCCGGTGCGGGAGGTCGTCTGACCGGTGTCCGAGGAACCCTTCGCGCTGACCGTCACGTCCGAGGCCGTGGCCTGGAACAGTTTGTCGAAGGTGGTGTTCATCGTGTCGGTGAACACCAGCGTGCCGCACACGAACGCCACCGACAGCAGGACCGCGACCGCCGACAGCGCCATACGGCCCTTGTGCGCGAAGAAGTTGCGCATCGAGGTCTTCAGGACGGTCATGACGTACGCCCCCGGGCGTCGAAGTCCTTCATGCGGTCCAGGACCTGGTCGGCCGTCGGCTGGTACATCTCGTCGACGATCCGGCCGTCGGCGAGGTAGAGCACACGGTCGGCGTAGGAGGCGGCGACGGGGTCGTGGGTGACCATGACGATGGTCTGGCCGAGCTCGTCCACCGAACGGCGCAGGAAGCCCAGCACCTCGGCGCCCGCGCGGGAGTCGAGGTTGCCGGTCGGCTCGTCCCCGAAGATGATCTCCGGGCGGGCGGCGAGGGCGCGGGCCACGGCGACGCGCTGCTGCTGGCCGCCGGAGAGCTGGGTCGGGCGGTGCTTGAGGCGCCCGGCGAGCCCGACGGTCTCCACCACGCGGTCCAGCCAGACGCGGTCCGGCTTGCGCCCCGCGATGTCCATGGGCAGCGTGATGTTCTCGATCGCGTTCAGCGTCGGCAGCAGGTTGAACGCCTGGAAGATGAAGCCGATCCGGTCCCGGCGCAGCTGGGTGAGCTTCTTGTCCTTCAGCCCGGTGATCTCGGTCTCGTCCAGGTAGATCTGGCCGCCGGTGACGGTGTCGAGCCCGGCGAGGCAGTGCATCAGCGTGGACTTGCCGGACCCCGAGGGGCCCATGATCGCGGTGAACTGGCCGCGTGCGATGTCCACGTCGACGTGATCGAGGGCGACGACACGGGTCTCGCCGGACCCGTACGCCTTCACGACCTGCCGCGCCCGCGCGGCAACGGCCGTACGCCCTCCAGTGCCCCCGTGCCTGGGAATGGTCACAGCCGATGTCACGGTATGTCTCCTATGTCGGTCAGCAAGTCGGTGCGGTGCAAGTCGGTGCGGTGCGCCGGCGAAGCCCCGGTGTGCCGGGGTGTCGTTCTGGGTACGCCGTCGAGTCTCGCGGTCGGCGGGGCCGCCGCGCTCTGGTGCGGAGCCCCCTCTTTCCCGGGGGAAAACCCCACCCCGCCGGTGTGGTCGGCCGCCCCCCAGCGGCGTAAAGCCAGGTTAAGGAGCGCGCCCGGCCCGTCTCGTCCTCCGCCGGGACGAAGCCTCCCCGAGCCGTAGTACGGAGATACCCCTAGGGGTGCTCCACCTCCGGGCGGAGGGGCTCTCAGGGGCATCTCCACCCTTCGTCGCGGAAAGCCTCCACCCTCCCGCCGCGTCAGGGTCAAGACCGCCGCCGCGTGGCAAGCTGTCGTACCGCGGATAGATGCAAGGGGCAGGTTCCGGCGGGGAGTCCCGGGGAGGGGTGCGCGGTGGGGGGTACGACACCCGCGATACGCGGCGGTGCGGTCCGAAGAGGGGACACCCGGCGGCGGGGCGCGGTGGTCGCCGCGCTGATGCTGGCGATGGCGCTGGCCGCGCTGGACGCCACCATCGTCTCCACGGCGGTACCGCAGATCGTCGGTGACCTCGGCGGGTTCTCCGTCTTCTCCTGGCTCTTCTCGGGCTATCTGCTGGCCGTGACCGTCACGCTCCCCGTCTACGGCAAGCTGTCCGACACCTTCGGCCGCAAACCGGTGCTGGTCGCGGGGGCGGCCGTGTTCCTGCTGGGCTCGACGCTGTGCGCGGCGGCCTGGAACATGGCCGCGCTGATCGCGTTCCGGATCGTGCAGGGACTGGGCGGCGGGGCGTTGCAGGGCACCGTGCAGACGCTGGCCGCCGATCTGTACCCACTGGCGGAGCGCCCGAGGATCCAGGCCAGGCTGTCCACGGTGTGGGCGGTGTCGGCGGTGGCCGGGCCGGGCCTGGGCGGAGTGCTCGCCGCGTACGCCGACTGGCGCTGGATCTTCCTGGTGAACCTGCCGATCGGGGCCGCCGCGCTGTGGCTGGTCGTCCGTCATCTGCACGAACCGGAGCGGGAGAAGCCGGACGGCACGGCACGCGCGCGTGTGGACTGGGCCGGCGCGCTCGCGGTGTTCGCGTGCGGCGGAGTGCTGCTGACGGCGCTGGTGCAGGGCGGCGTCGCCTGGCCGTGGCTGTCGGCGCCGTCGCTGGCGCTGTTCGGCGCGGGCCTGGCGCTGGCCGGGGTGGTGGTCGTGGTGGAGCGGCGGGCGGCGCAGCCGATCATCCCCGGGTGGGTGTGGCGGCGCCGGACCATCGCGGCCGTCAATCTGGCGCTCGGCGCGCTGGGGCTGCTGATGGTGGCGCCGAGCGTGTTCCTGCCGACGTACGCGCAGTCGGTGCTCGGACTCGGGCCCGCGGCCGCGGGTCTCGTGCTGTGCGTGTGGACGCTGACCTGGTCGGGTTCGGCGGCGCTCAGCCAGCACGTGTACCGGCGCATCGGCTTCCGGGACACCGCGCTGACCGGCATCGGGCTGGGGGCCCTGATCCTGCTGGCCTTCCCGTTCCTGCCGTACCCCGGGTCCTGGTGGCAGCCGATGCTGCTGATGCTGGCGCTGGGCGGGGCGCTCGGCCTGTTCCAGCTGCCGCTGATCATCGGGGTGCAGTCGACGGTGGGCTGGTCGGAGCGGGGCACGACGACCGCGTCGGTGCTGTTCTGCCGGCAGACCGGACAGACGGTGGGCGCCTCGCTGTTCGGCGCCGTCGCCAACGGGGTGCTGGCCGCGCGGCTGGGCGGGGCGGGCGATCTGGACTCCGTCACGCGCGCGCTGGACGCCGGTACGGCCCCCGAGACGACCCGGCGGGCGATCGCCGACGCGGTGCACGCGGTGTACCTCGGCGCGGCGGGTGCGGCGGCCCTGGCCTTCGTGGTGCTGCTGCTGGTGGCGCCCCGGACGTTCCCGGTGCGCGACGAGTGACGGTCCCCGCGGGGCGGGCACGGAGCGATGCCCCGCACGCCCTCGGCGCACCCGCCGGGGCACCAAGGGGTAGACCGTGGGCACCCGGGGGTGAACCAAGGGATGCACCGGGGGTGAACACAGGGGCGCCCCGGGGTGCACCGGGCAGGCGTCCCCGCCGGCGCCCGGCCGGGTGCCGGGGGTCCGACCGCGGGCGGACGACGGCCGGTCGACCCGGGTCATTCCCCAGCCAGGAGGGTGTTTTCACGTAGTAAGCGCATACCGACTGGCCAGTTTGGTGAAAACGCCGCGCGGCGGGGAGGGCGCGAGTAGCGTGCGTGGCTCCCCACCCCCCTCCCTGCGGTCCGCCGCCACGGACCCGAGCCACGCAAGGAGCCCAGGGATGTCCTACGACCGGCCCCACTCGTCGTACGCCCCGCCCCAACCGCCCTACGATCCGCCGCATCCGCCGCAGAATCGACCCTCCCCACCGCCCGACGAGCCGCGTTCGCCGTACGACCCACCCCATTCGCCGTACGCCCCGCCCCGGCCGCCGCACGACGCGTTCCCTTCGCCGTACGACCCGCCCCGGCCGCCGTACGCCACGGCCCCACCGCCGTACGACGCCTCTGCCCCCTCGTCGCTCACCTACCCGTGGCAGCCCGCTCCCCCGCAGCCGGCCGCACCGGACCGCCGGCCGCCGCGCGAACTCCTGGGCCACCACAGCGACCTGCGGGTGCTGCGCGGCGCCTACCGCTGGCAGCGGCGCACCGCCACGCTCACCGCGCTGGGCTACTTCACGCTGTTCCTGGTCCTGTCGGCGTGCGCGCCCGGAGTCATGACGCGCACGGTCGCCGACGGCATCCCCGCCGGCCTGCTGCTCGCGCTGGTCCAACTGCCGGTCACCTGGCTGGCGATCGCCCTGTACGAGCACACGGCCCGCCGGCACGTCGATCCGCTCGCGGACCGCATCCGCAAGGAGGCCGAACTGGACGCACGCCGAGGAGCGACCCGATGACCGGCGCGGCCGGCTCCCCCGCCGTGGGGGGCTTCACAGGTTTCAGCGGTTCGTCCCAGGCCATGTCCCTGGTCGCCTTCTCCACCGTCGCCACGGTGACCCTGCTGCTGTGCGTGATGACCGGCCCCGACCGGGACGACCTCGACGAGTTCTACACCGGCTACGGCTCCCTGTCCCCGCTGCGCAACGGCCTCGCCATCGCGGGCGACTACATCTCCGCGGCCACCGTCCTCGGCACGGGCGGAGTGATCGCCCTGTGCGGCTACGACGGCGTCGTCCTCGCGCTCAGTACGGCGCTGTCGCTGATGCTGCTGATGTTCCTGCTGGCCGAACCGCTGCGCAACGCGGGCCGGTTCACCATGGGCGACGCGCTCGCCCGCCGGCTGCCGGGCCGCTGTGTGCGCATCACGGCCTGCGTGGTGACCATCGCCGCCCTGCTGCCGCTGATGCTGGTCCAACTCGCCGGAACCGGGCAGCTGATGGCGTTCATCCTGGGCTTCTCCAACGAGTCGCTGGAGACCGGATGCGTCGTGGGACTCGGCGCCCTGATGATCGCCTACGCGGCGATCGGCGGTATGAAGGGCACCGCCCTCATCCAGATCCTGAAGATCGTGATGCTGGTCGGTTCGGGTGCCGTGGTCGCCGTACTGATCCTGCACCGCTTCGACTGGGACCCCGGCGCCCTGTTCACCGCGGCCTCCCGGCAGAGCGGCGCCGGGCCGGCCTTCCTGCACTCGGGGCTGCAGTTCGGCACCTCGGGCAGGTCACGCCTGGACATGGTCGCCTCGGAGCTGACCGTCGTGCTCGGCGGCGCGTGCCTGCCGCACATCACCATGCGCATGTACACGGCTTCCAGTGCCCGCCAGGTACGCCGCTCGATGTCCTGGGCGGTGTCGATCGTCGCCCTGTTCGTGCTGGTCATCACGGTGGTGGGGTTCGGTGCCACGGCCCTGGTCGGCCGCGCCGTGATCGCGGGGGCCGACCCGCAGGGCAACACCGCCTACCTGCTGGGCTCGCGGGCGGCCTTCGGCGGCGATGTCTCCACGGGGGAGACCTTCCTGTTCACCATGGTCACCACCGCGATCTTCCTGACCCTGCTGGCCTCGGTCGCCGGCATGATCCTCGCCTGCGCCAACTCCCTCGCCCACGACGTGTTCGCGGCCCGTGTGCAGGAGATGCCGGCCCCGCGCGAGATGGCCCTGGCCCGCGTCTCCGCGCTCGCCATAGGCCTGCCGACGATCCTGCTGGCCACGCTGGTGCAGCACCACAGCCTGCAGCCCCTCGTGACGCTCTCCTTCTGCCTGGGCGCCTCGGCCATCGCACCCGCCCTGGTGTACGGGCTCTTCTGGCGCCGCTACACCCGCAGCGGACTGCTGAGCACACTGATCGGCGGCTCGCTGACCGTGCTGCTGCTCATGCCGGGCACCAATCTGGTCTCCGGCTCACCCGTCTCGGCCTTCCCGCACGCCCACTTCAACTGGTTCCCCTTCACCACCACCGGCATCGTGTCCATCCCGGCCGGCTTCCTCTTCGGCTGGCTCGGCACGGTGGCCTCCGGCCGCAGCAAGGCGGAGGAACAGCGCCGCCGTTACGAGGCGGTGGAAGGACGGATCCTGGCGGGGGCGGTGCGGGAGGGAAGGTGACGGGGGCGGTGGGGCCGGCGGCCCGGGAGGGCTATTCCAGCGTCGCGCGCCCCGTCAGGGAGATCAGGTCGCTGCGGGCCTCGTCCATGTGCGCCTGCACGTGGTCCCAGGCATCGCCGTGCTCACGCAGCACCTGGTCCGTCTCGCGGGCGAGGCGCTCCTCGTGCATGCGCGCGGCGACGATGATGTCCGCCGCACGCGCGCGTGCCTCCTCCTGGCTGCGGCGCGCGAACTCCTCCGCCTCGGCCAGCGCCCGCTCGGCGTCGGCCAGCGCGGCGTCGGCCCGGCTCGCCCGGTCGGCGTACCGGGCGTCCAGGGCGGCGATCCGTTCGGCCTCCTCGCGCTCGACCTCGGCCCACCGCTCGGCCTGCTTGCGGGACAGCTCGGCTTCCAGGCCGGCCGCACGCTCCCGCACCTCGCGCAGCCCGGCGAGCCGCTCCCGGCGCTCCTCCTTCACCGCGCGCCGCGCGCCGATACGGATGGCGTCGGCCTCGGCGCGCGCGGCGACGAGCCGCTGACGGGCGTACTCGTCCGCCGTCATGCGCAGCGCGTTCGCCGCCGCCTGCGCCCGGCGCCGCGCGCTCTCGGCGCGCACCTCGGCCTGCACGGCCTGCCGGTGCGCGTCATGCCGCGTGCGCTCGCGGAGGTCCGCCGCCTCCTCCAGCACCATTTGGAACAAGCGCCGTGCGCGCCCCCCGAGCGACTCGTACGTCTGCGGGGCGAGCTGGGCGACGACCTCCCGCATCCGCGCGGCCTCCGCCTCCATGTCCTTGGCGAGGACGGTCAGCCGCGCGGCACGTTCCCACGCGGCGTCGCGGTCGCACGACAGCGCCTCCAGGAACGCGTCGACCTGGTCGGGGCGGTAGCCGCGCCCCCGGACGGTCACAAAGCCGTGCGGCGACGTCGATGCACTGCTCACCCTGGGAACCCCTCTCCACCGGACATACACGACATAATGATTTCGCGCATATCTTGATGGATCGGACGTAAGCGTTCATAACGCGACACTCCGCGGTCGTGTCACGCTCGACATCGGGCTTTTCCGGCTCGGCGTGGCGTGCGGAACCGTCCGCAGCCGCTCGTCCTCAAGGGTGACGGCAGGGAGAGCCCGCCAGGGGGAGCCGGCCCTTCACGCACGCGTGAAGGGCACCACGCACTCCCACCCGGAGGGCGTACTCACAGCAGCCCGTCCCACATCTGCTCCAGCAGCACCGACCACCAGCTCTCCGGCGAACCGAGCGCCGCCGGGTCCAGGGCGGCCAGCTGCGCCTGGAAGTCGACGGTCCAGCGGCCCGCCTGCTCCTGGTTGAGCCCGTACCGCAGGCGCCACATCCGGCCCAGCAGAGCCAGGCAGCGCGCGAACTCCGGCAGCCCGGTGTTCACGAACTGCGGCGGCACCGGAGCACCGCCCGGCCCCGCCTCGACGGGCACGGCAACGATGTTCGCCGTCCCATACTGCACACAGACCGCCCGGCCGAAGTCGGTGCCCATGACGAGGTACGAGCCCGCGTCCGCCGCCGGCTGCACCCCGCGCTCGGCCGCCAGCTCCGCCAGCGTCGGCACCGGCCGGCCCGGCTGCGCCTGCGCCCAGAAGAACGGGCCCATGTCCAGCGGCAGACCGGCCACGACCAGCGTGTGCGCCACGACCGGCGGCACACCCTGCCGGGACACCGCCTGCTGTTCGAACCGGAAGACCGCCGGCCCGAACGCCGCCGCCAGCTCCTGCGCGATGCCCTCCGGCGGCATCGCCGGCGCGGGCTGCACCGGCGCCAGCGGCGCCCGCACCGGCGCCGGCCGCGCCGGCCCGTCCGCGACCTGGTGCAACTCACCCTGATGCGCCAGCAACTGCTGCATCCCCTGCTGCCGGCTCGCATGGTCCGTGCCGTACGGCGCGATGCTCGTGATCCGCGCCTGCGGCCACTGCTCCCGGATCATCCGCGCGCAGTAGGCACCCGGCAGCTCGCACGACTCCAGCTCCGTGTGCAGCTCCAGCACCTGGTCCGACGGGACGTTCATCGCCCGCAGCTCGTGGAAGATCTGCCACTCCGGGTGCGGGGTGCCCGGCGCCGAACGCCGGATCAGCTGCTGCTCCGAACCGTCCTGCGCGCGGTAGCGCAGCACGGCCTGATAGCCGGGACCGACCGTCGGCTGCCCCTGCTGCGGATACCCGTACGCCGACGGCTGCCCCGGCACCGGCGCGCCCGGCGGCGGCATCGCGCCCGGCGGCATCGGCTGCGGCGCCCCCGGAACGCCCGGCGGCATACCGGCGGCGCCCGGCGCACCGAGCGGACCGGGAGCGGGCGGCGGGGGCACGCCCGGACCTGCCACCGGCGGCGCGGCCAGCACGGTCTCCGCATGGTGCACGGCCCCGCGCCCCCCACCCGGAGCACCGGGCATGCCAGGCGTGCCGGGACCCACGGGGGCGCTCGGCGGCTGCGGCGCGCCGGGCGCGTGGGGCATACCGGGGGCGTGCGGCATGCCGGGGGCGCCAGGAGGTTGCGGCGCGCCCGGCACGGGCGGCATGCCAGGGGCACCCGGAGCCGCGGGAACACCGGGCGGATTCGGCAGGCCCGGAGCGCCGGGACCACCCTGCGCGCCCGGGGCGCCCGGCGGCTGCGGCATACCTGCGCCCAGCTGGCTGGGGTCGGCCAGCATCGTGGCCGCGTGGTGGACCTGACCCGAAGGCGTCGCGGGCGGGTTGGGGGCGCCCGGAGCATTCGGCGCGCCCGGCGCCTGCGCGCCTTGCGCGCCACCCGGACCGGCCGGCGCACCCGCGCCACCCTGCCCCTCGGGCCCCTCCGGCCCGAGCGCCGCCACCAGCTGAGTCGGCACGTACGCACCACCCGCCGCGGCCGGCATCGCCGCATCCGCCGGGCGCGCGCCCGGCGCGCCGGGAACACCCGGCGGAGGGGGCGGCATGCCCGCTCCACCACGTGCCTTCTTCGGTGGCGGCGCGGCCTTGCTCGTCGCGGCATCCGCGATGTCCCCGGCGTTCGGCGCGAGAGGCCGCGCGGACGCACCGGCATCGGCCGGAGGCTGCGGCGCACCCGCCAGACCACCCGGCGCCTGCGGATAGCCGTAGCCCGGAGCACCCTGCGGGGCGCCCGGATTCTGCGGATAGCCGTACGGCGCGGCGCCCGGCGGGGGCGTGTCGCCCTGCGGAGCGCCCGGCGCAACAGGAGCGGCGGGGGGCGCGAACGGCGCGCCGGACGGCGGCGGATACGCGGACAACCCCGGCGGGGGCGTGCCGGGAGCCGCCGGCGGCTGCGGATGGCCGTACGGCGGCGTGCCGGACGGCGGAGGGGGCGTACTGCCCTGCGGAACGCCCGCCGTGCCAGGAGCGCCGGGCGCCCCCGGTGCACCAGGCGCGCCCGGCGTGTTCGAAGGATCGAGCGCCGGAGCGATCGCCGTCGGCGGCAGCTGGCTGCCCCCCGAGATGAGCGCCGTCTTCGCGTCCGGCACGCTCGTCCGCGGCCGCGGAGCCTCGTCGCCCGCATCGCTCAGCGGCGGCGCGAACACCGTCGCGGGCAACGGCACGGAACGGTCCTCCTCACCGGAGCCCCCGTTCGTGTCGGTACCGGCCCAGGGCGTGGCCCCCACCGGCACCTCCGCGGCAGGCACGCCCTGAGGAGCAGGCGCCGCGGGCACACCCGACGCGCCCGGCCCGGCCTGCGCCGGGGCCGGCCCCGCCGCACCCGACGAGACCCCACCGCCGACACCGGCCGCCCCGGAACCGGAACCGGCACCGGCACCGGCACCGGCACCGGCAAGCGAACCCGCACCGTCCGAAGCACCGGCATCGGCACCCGGGCTCGAAACCCCGGCACCCGCACCAGAAGCGGCGTCGGCACCCTCGGCCCGCCGGTCCCCGATACCCAGCTTGTCCGCCGCCTCCTGCAACCACTCCGGAGGAGTCAACAGGAACGACGTCTGGTTCAGGTCCACCCGCGCGGCCGCCGCCGGAGCCGCGTCCCGCGGCTCGTCGGCACGGCCGTACTCCTCCTCGTACCGGCGGATCACCTCACCCACCGGCAGCGCCGGCCACAGCGTCGCCTCCCCGCTGTCCCGCGCGATCACCAGGCGCTGACCACCCGCGTCCGAACGCGGACCCTCCGCCCGGTCCTCCCCCCACACCACGAAACCCAGCTCGAACTCCCGCACCCGCACCTCACGATGCTGGTACACGGGCACGTCACCGTTGATCCACTCCTCGGCGCGCTCCTGCGCCTGCGCGTAGGTCACCATCGCCTGAAACTCACTCCTCCACCGGACCGGACGACACCGAGCCGGCGGACACCGGAACGGCCCGGGCGAAACCGCCGTCGACCATCAGATTCGCCACCGTCTCCAACTCCGGCGGATTCCCCGCCAACCGCGACAGGAAGGCGTCGAAATCCTCACCGCAGGGCAGCAGCAGACGCTCCACCCGCTCCGCCGGCGACCACGACGGATCCGCATCACGCACGTCGTCGTACGCGCAGAACCACACCGAACCGAGCCGCTCGCCCTTCACCTTCACCGCGAGCAACCCGCCCTGCACGAACGAGACCCCGAGGTAATCCTTCGTCAGATGGTCACGCAGACACTTGTTCACATACACGAGGTCGTTGACCGCCGCCTCGTCCCGCACCGTGAAGAACGGCTGGTCCAGCAGCAGACCCAACTCGGCGTCCAGCGCCGTACCCACCGGCGCACAACCACCCGCCGCCTTCAGGAACGAGCGATACGCGCCCGGAAGCCGGTACCCCAGATCCTCCTCGACGCCCTGCACCTGCGCCTCCGACACCGCCACACCCGACTTCGGCAGCCCGAAATGCGCCGGCCGCGTCTCCTGCAACGGCCGCGTCCCCCGCTTGCCGTGGTCCACCGGCGTCGTCGCCACCCCACCGTGGTGCCGCAACAACGCCTTCACCTCGACCGGAACCAGCTCCAGCCGCCGCGTACCGGCCACGTGATGCCACGTCCAGCCGTGCGGAGTCGCCACATCCGGCACCGTGTCCCACAACTCGTGCTGCTCCACCGCCAGCGCCGCGTTCGCCGACACGTAGTCCGTCAGCCGCAACTCGTCGACACCGAAACCCTCCGGCGGCTCGGCGATCTCCACCGCCACCCGCGCGTACGGAGAGAAATCCGGGTAACCACGCTCATCGACCCGTACCCCTCTCGGGTGACGCGCCGCCCGGACCGGATCCGGGAAGTGCACGACCTGCCCGGCGTAGGCCGCGTTCGGCGGCACGGCTTGTCCCCCGGCCTGGCCGCTGGGCGGTGCCCCCAGCCCGAGCCGACCTGTCGTCATGGCGGTAGCCCCCTGCGGCGTTCTCTCTGGCCTCAATCGGCGGTGTCGATCGCGAACGGCGACAGCCTATGCGGTACGCGAACCCCGGTCACCGGCCCACCGCATCCGCGAGGAAACACCCCGTCCGCCTCCGTGACCGGCCGTCACCCCACCGTGATCACCCACCCCCGGCACGGGCGTGTCGCACCGCCCCAGCTTCCGCACAGGCCACGGCATTTGGCACCCTGTGTCCTTCGGGGGACGCCCGGGGAGGGAAAACGATCATGAACAGCTTGCGAACCGGAGGAACCGACGTGCGGGCCGGCGACCCACGCATCGGCTGGAGCGGCACCGACGCACCCCCCGCTCCCACCCTCCGCCACCGCCGCGACGGCATCCTGCCCACCGTCGCCGCCGCCCTCTCCGTCCGCGGCACCACCCTCACCGGCACCGCCGCCCGCGGCGACCAGCCCCCCGCCCTGCACCCCCTCGTCCAGGACTTCCTCGACACCCTCACCAGCGGCGAACGCGACCGCTTCACCGGCCGCTGCGCCGAGACCATCCTCATCTCCCGGCACCTCACCGCCGCCGACGCCACCCGCAGCAAACGCGCCGCCCGCAAACCCATGAGCAACGGCGAAGCACGCAAAGCGCTCAAACACGCCAAACTCACCGCCCGCCGCATACGCGAGGACGGCGACCCCCTCCACGGCAGCTTCGCCACCCCCTGCCGTGCCTGCACCGCCCTCACCGCCCACTTCGGCGTCCGCATCGTCGACCCCACGGCAACCGACGGCTGACCATCACCGTCAACCCAGGTACCACCGCACCACACCGCCGGCACGACGCACGACGAACGAAGGGCAGATGCACCCCGAACACGCCACCACCCCCAGGCCCGCCGCCACCCGCCACGAGCCCGGGAACACCCCACCCCGCTTCCCCGTACTCGTCGACACCGCCCTGCGCGCCGCCGGCTGGCAACCCGGACGCTGGGACATAAAACAGGCCGAGATCTGGGCCGACGCCCTCCGCGAGCACACCTCACCCGCCGGACACCGGCACACCGTCTTCCCCGCAGCCGTCGAAGCCTGGGCCGAATTCGGCGGCCTCACCATCACCCCGGGCGGCCCCGGCCGCCAGATCGCCCCCGCCACCCTCCACCTCGACCCCCTCCACGGCCTCCACCACGCCCGCACCCTCGGCGACCTCGGCCGCGCCCTCGGCACCGAGCTCTGCCCCCTCGGCGAAGAGACCGACACCACCGCCACCCTCGCCATCGACACCGAGGGCCGCGTCTACACCCTCGACCACACCGGCGACTGGTACGTCGGCCCCGACATCGACCACGCCCTCACCACCCTCATCACCGGCATCGAACCCGTACGCCTCACCGCCGGCTGACCCCCACCCCCAAGCGCCTACACCGCCGGAATCACCGCCGACACCCGGAAACCCCCGGCATCCGTCGGCCCCGACACAAACACCCCACCCAGCGCCACCACCCGCTCCCGCATCCCCACGAGGCCGTTCCCACCCGACGGCAACCCCGCCGCCGACGCCGACCCCGGCTCCGGCGGCGGCCCGTTCTCCACCTGCATCGCGATCTCCGACACCCGATGCGCGAGCCGCACACGCGTCTTCGCACCCGCCGCATGCTTGTGGACGTTCGTCAACGCCTCCTGCACCACCCGGAACGCCGTCTGCTCGATCTCCGCCGCATACGACCGCACCTCCCCCTCCACCGACAGATCCACGACCATCCCCGCCGCCGCCGACTGCCCGACCAGCTCCTCCAGCTCCGACAGACACGGCCCGTCCTCCACCACCGCACGAGAAGCCGCGGCCGCAGCCGCCTCCCGCACCGCGGCCAACGGCACCCCCTGCGCCCGCCGGCCCACGTCCTCCCCGGCCCGCAACACCCCGAGCATCTCCCGCAACTCCGTCAACGCCTGCCGCCCCATGTCCCCCACCAGCGACGCGTTCTTCACGGCCTTCTCGGGATCCTTGCGCGCAACCGCCTGCAACGCCGCCGCATGCACCACCATCAAACTCACCCGGTGCGCCACCACGTCATGCATCTCACGGGCGATCCGCGTCCGCTCCTCGTTCCGAGCCCACTCGGCCCGCTCCTCCGCCCGCTCGGCGAGCAACTGAAGCTCCCGCTCCAGACTGTCCGCCCGCTCCCGCAAGCTCTCCATCAACCGCCGCCGAGCCCCCACGTACAACCCCAGCAACACCGGCGGAGCCGTCAGCCCCAACGCCGTCGTCACCGCCGCGAACGGCACGAACCAGTCACCCAGCGTCAGGTCACCCCGCGCCATGTCCTGCCGCACCCGCACGAACGTCACCACCGCCGTCCCCACCAGCGACATCCCCGCCAGCGCACCGATGATCCGGCGCGGCAGCTCACACGAGGCCAGCGTGTACAGGCCGACGACACCCAGCAGGAACCCCATCTGCGCGGGCGTGATCGCGATGGCCACGAGCACCACGGCGATCGGCCACTTCCGCCGCACGAGCAGCACCGAACCGGAGATCACCCCGAAAACGATCCCCACCACCACCGGGATCCCCGCGTCCCGGGCGAACGGAATCCCCTCCGCGCCGCACTCCACGGCCGACACCAGCGCGAGACTCCCGTCAAGCGCCGCACTGCGCCACCTGGCCCACCACCACGGGCCGGTCAGGCCCTTGGCGTGCTCTTCCCCCGTCATGGTCATACGTCCAGCCTACGGGCGACCGGTGCGCCTTTTCCGGGGACTTTCGCCTACCTCCACACACCACACTCCGTAACCGAACGACCTCGAAATCCACCGATATCACTCGAACTGGTGAACCCTTCTCGTTCGACCTCGGAACGAGCCATTCCGCCCGGACGGTATGCGTATGACACACGCACCCGGCCGCTACACCGACTTCGAGCGCCCGAACGCGAAGGACGACCTCCGAGCGAAGGCCCGTGAGCTACGCCTCCAGGGCTGGACCTACGACCAGATCGAGGCGGAACTGGGCTGCTCCCGGAGTTCGGTGTCGCTGTGGGTACGCGATCTGCCCAGACCTGAGCGCAAGCGCAGCGCCGAACAGGCGGCAGCGATCGCCCGCAAAGGGTGGGAGGAGAGGTCGCGCCTGCGCGACGAGGAACGACGGCGCACAAAAGACGAGGCGAAGCGGGCGATCGGCGCCCTGACGGCCCGTGAGCTGTTCCTGGTGGGCGTCGGCCTGTACTGGGCCGAGGGAGGCAAGGACAAGCCGTACGACCGCCGGGAAAACGTCGCCTTCGTG
Organism: Streptomyces durhamensis; assembly: GCF_000725475.1. NCBI lineage: Bacteria > Bacillati > Actinomycetota > Actinomycetes > Kitasatosporales > Streptomycetaceae > Streptomyces > Streptomyces durhamensis. The sequence goes on along the minus strand of NZ_JNXR01000018.1, from coordinate 303,403 downwards.
AACAGCGACCCCGGCATGATCGAGGTGTTCCTGGCCTGGCTGGACCTCCTGGGGGTGGAGCGCGGTCGCCTGCGGTTCACGGTGATGATCCACGAGACGGCCGACGTCGGAGCGGCCGAGCGCTACTGGGCAGACTTCGTCGGCGCCACTCCGGCCTCCTTCAACAAGACCACCATCAAGAAGCACAACCCGAAGACCGTCCGCAAGAACACCGGCGAGGACTACCGAGGCTGTCTCGTGATCAAAGTCCTGAAAGGGGCGGACTTGTACCGTCGCATCGAAGGCTCTTGGTGCGGCATAGTAGAGGCCGCACGCGAAGCCGATCAGCGAATTCGGACATAGCGCGCCAATCATCCCGGATCGTCTAAAGGCAGGACAAACGGTTTTGGTCCGTTGAATGAGGGTTCGAATCCTTCTCCGGGAGCCCACAACACCCACATCCCAGGTTCGGGCCCTGACCGGTGTCACCACCGTCAGGGCCCGCTCTCATATCCCCCAAGGAACGCCCCGGTATCCTGCGGCTGTCATCCCCATCACCCACAGCCGAAGGGCAACCCCGTGAGCGCCATCCGCCCGGCAGCCGTCGTCGTTCTCGCAGCGGGTGAGGGCACCCGTATGAAGTCGGCCACACCGAAGGTCCTGCACGAGATCTGCGGCCGTTCCCTCGTGGGCCATGTGCTGGCCGCCGCCCGCGAGTTGGACCCGCACAGCCTGGTCGTCGTCGTGGGTCACGCCCGGGAGCAGGTCGCCGCGCATCTGACCGCGATCGACCCGGCCACCAGGACGGCCGTGCAGGCCGAGCAGAACGGGACCGGGCATGCCGTGCGCATGGGCCTGGAGGAGCTGGGCGGGGCCGTGGACGGGACCGTGGTGGTCGTGTGCGGGGACACGCCGCTGCTGACCGCCGAGACGCTGAAGCAGCTGGCGGGGACGCACGCCGGTGACGGCAACGCCGTGACCGTGCTGACGGCCGAGGTGCCGGATGCCACGGGGTACGGCCGGATCGTGCGGGACGAGGCGACGGGCGCCGTGACGGCGATCGTGGAGCACAAGGACGCGACGGACGCGCAGCGGTCGATCCGGGAGATCAACAGCGGGGTGTTCGCGTTCGACGGGCAGTTGCTGGCGGACGCGTTGAAGAAGGTCCGTACGGACAACAGTCAGGGCGAGGAGTACCTGACCGATGTCCTGGGCATCCTCCGCGAGGCCGGTCACCGGGTGGGTGCCTGTCTGGCCGCCGATCACCGGGAGATCGCGGGGATCAACAACCGGGTGCAGCTGGCGGAGGCCCGTCGCATCCTGAACGACCGGTTGCTGACGGCGGCGATGCTGGCCGGGGTGACCGTGGTCGATCCGGCGTCGACGTGGGTGGACGTGACGGTGACGTTCGAGCGGGACGCGGTGGTGCATCCGAACACGTTGCTGACCGGGTCGACGCATCTCGGTGAGGGTGCCGAGGTGGGGCCGAACAGCCGGCTGGGGGACACGCGGGTCGGTGCGGGGGCGCGGGTGGACAACACGGTGTCCGAGGGTGCCGTGGTGGGTGCGGGGGCGAGTGTGGGGCCGTTCGCGTATCTGCGGCCCGGTACGCGTCTGGGTGCGAAGGGCAAGATCGGGACGTACGTCGAGACGAAGAACGCCAAGATCGGTGAGGGTACGAAGGTGCCTCATCTGTCGTACGTCGGTGACGCGACGATCGGTGAGTACACGAACATCGGGGCGGCGAGTGTGTTCGTGAACTACGACGGTCAGGAGAAGCACCACACGACGGTGGGGTCGCATTGCCGGACGGGTTCGGACAACATGTTTGTGGCGCCTGTCACGGTCGGGGACGGTGCGTACACCGCCGCCGGGTCTGTGATCACGAAGGATGTGCCGCCCGGTTCGCTGGCCGTGGCCCGTGGTCAGCAGCGGAATATCGAGGGTTGGGTGGCGCGGAAGCGTCCGGGGAGTGCGGCGGCGAAGGCTGCCGAGGCGGCGTCCCGGGCGGGTGAGGGCGAGGAGTGACGGGAAACGGGTGCGTCGAAGTCGGCGTACCGTGATAAGTGCACATCCGCACGCGTGCACCCGCACCCTTACCAGCTGATTCGGCCTCTCACGCCCAGCCGAGAGGTCGCTGAGCAGCCGGCTGGCTGAGACAACCTCTGAGGAGACAGTGCTGTGACCGGGATCAAGACGACCGGCGAGAAGAAGTTGATGTTCTTCTCCGGCCGCGCCCACCCCGAGCTTGCCGAGGAGGTCGCCCAGCAGCTGGGTGTCGGGGTCGTCCCGACGAAGGCCTTCGACTTCGCGAACGGTGAGATCTACGTCCGTTACCAGGAGTCGGCGCGTGGTGCGGACTGCTTCGTGATCCAGAGCCACACGGCTCCGATCAACCAGTGGATCATGGAGCAGTTGATCATGATCGACGCGCTGAAGCGTGCGTCGGCCCGCTCCATCACGGTGATCGTGCCGTTCTACGGTTACGCGCGGCAGGACAAGAAGCACCGGGGTCGTGAACCGATTTCGGCGCGTCTGATCGCCGACCTGATGAAGACGGCGGGTGCGGACCGGCTCCTGACCGTGGATCTGCACACGGACCAGATCCAGGGCTTCTTCGACGGTCCGGTGGATCATCTGTTCGCGCTTCCGCTGCTCGCGGACTACGTGGGCGAGAAGGTGGACCGGAACAAGCTGACGGTCGTGTCGCCGGACGCGGGTCGGGTGCGGGTGGCGGACCGGTGGTGTGACCGGCTCGGTGCGCCGCTGGCGATCGTGCACAAGCGGCGTGACAAGGACGTGGCGAACCAGGTGACGGTCCACGAGGTCGTGGGTGAGGTCAAGGGTCGCGTGTGTGTGCTGGTCGACGACATGATCGACACGGGTGGCACGATCTGTGCGGCTGCCGACGCGCTGTTCGCGCATGGTGCGGAGGACGTCATCGTGACGGCGACGCACGGTGTGCTGTCGGGTCCGGCCGCGGACCGGCTGAAGAACTCGCGGGTGAGTGAGTTCGTGTTCACGAACACGTTGCCGACGCCGGCGGAGCTGGGCCGGGATCTGGACAAGATCACGGTGTTGTCGATTGCTCCGACGATCGCGAGTGCGGTGCGTGAGGTGTTCGAGGACGGGTCTGTGACCAGCCTCTTCGACGAGCAGTGAGGTTTCTGCAGCCGCGCTCCGCGCGGTGACGGAAGATCCTTTTGAGTACGGCCTCCCCCTCCGAGTAGACTGCTCCAGTTGCTCGGCGAGGGAGGCCGTACGCGTGCGTACGGCGGTCCGTTATCGACGCGCTCTTCGTAGCAGGCCGTTCGTGGCCGGGTGACCCCGTCCGTTCGAGTTCCTACGAGGAGTGATCGATATGTCCGAGGTGAAGCTCACCGCCGAGACCCGTACCGAGTTCGGCAAGGGTGCCGCCCGTCGCATCCGCCGTGACAACAAGGTTCCGGGTGTTCTCTACGGCCACGGCTCCGACCCGCTGCACCTGACCTTCCCGGGTCACGACCTGCTGCTGGCGCTGCGTACGCCGAACGTCCTGATCTCCCTGGACATCGACGGCAAGACCAACGAGCTGGCGATTCCGAAGGCCGTGCAGCGCGACCCGCTGAAGGGCTTCCTGGAGCACGTCGACCTGCAGCTGGTCAAGCGCGGCGAGAAGGTCACGGTCGAGATCCCGGTCCACACCGAGGGCGAGCTGGCCCCGGGTGGCAACCTGCTGGAGCACGTCCTGAACGCGCTGCCGGTCGAGGCCGAGGCCACGCACATCCCCGAGGCCGTCACGGTCTCCGTCGAGGGTCTGGCGGCCGGTGCCTCCATCCTCGCGAAGGACATCGCGCTGCCGAACGGCACCACGCTGGCCGTCGAGGAGGACGCGGTCGTCCTGCAGGTCCTGGCCGCGCAGGCCGAGGAGACCGAGGGCGAGGCCGCCGAGGGCGAGGAGGCGGCCGAGGCCTGATCCTCGCCGTCGTCGTCAACTGTTCAGCCGCTGCTTCCCTCGCCGGGAGCAGCGGCTGGCGCGTATCAAGGAGAGATGGACGTGACCACCCCCGCCAGTACTGATCCCTGGCTGATCGTCGGGCTCGGGAATCCCGGGCCGGAGTACGCGATGAACCGGCACAACGTCGGGTTCATGGTGGTGGACCTGATCGCGGCGCGGATCGGGGGGAAGTTCAAGCGTGCGGGCAAGGCGCAGGCGCAGGTGGTGGAGGGGCGGATCGGTCCGGCGGGGCCGGCGAACCGGCGGGTGATCCTGGCGAAGCCGATGTCGTACATGAATCTGTCCGGCGGTCCGGTGAACGCGCTGAAGGACTTCTACAAGGTGCCGGTGGCGAACATCGTGGCCGTGCACGACGAGCTGGACATCGACCACGGGGTGCTGCGGCTGAAGCTGGGCGGCGGTGACAACGGGCACAACGGTCTGAAGTCGATGACGAAGGCGATGGGGCCGGACTACCACCGGGTGCGGTTCGGGATCGGCCGGCCTCCGGGTCGTATGCAGGTGGCGGACTTCGTGCTGAAGGACTTCTCGTCGGCGGAGCGCAAGGAGCTGGACTACTTCGTGGACCGTGCGGCGGATGCGGTGGAGTGTCTGGTCACCGAGGGTCTGGAGCGCGCTCAGTCGGCGTACAACCAGTAGCCGGTCCGGCTGCGGAGTTGACCGGTCGTAGCGGTATGGCCAATGATCCCGGCCATGCCTGCCACAGCCACCTCTGCTCGTCGGACCTCCGTGACCGCTCTGCGGTTCGGGCGGGTCGCGGCGATGGGCGCGGTCGCCGCGCTGATCCTGTTCGCCGGGGTGTGGGGTTCCTGGGGGACCGCGCAGCACGTGATGCTGGCCAAGGGGCATGAGGCGGGCACGGTGCGGGTGGCGCGGTGTGCGGGGGATGTCTGTACGGGGCCGTTCACGCCGACGTCGGCGGGGGCGCGGGCACGCGCGCGTGTGGAGCTCGGGAAGTCGGTGGCGGTGCGCGCGGGGCGGACGTACGACGTCGTGCTGAGGCCGGGTACGTCGGATGCGGTGCGCTCGGGTCCGGCGGGGATCCTGTATGCCTGGGTGCCGTTCGGCGGGGCGCTGCTGCTGGCGTCGGTGGTGGTGGCGGGCGGGATGCGGCTGACGCGGGCGGCGTGGGTGCTGGCGGGGGCGGGGGCCGTGCTGCTGACGGCGACGTTCGTGACCCTGTGAGGGGTCGGGGCGTTCTTCACGTCTGTGGGGGGCTTGTGTGTTGCCTGTTCGTGATTGACCGGCTGCCTGGCGGGACCGGAAGCTGAACCGCCCCCTCCACATCTTCCCCGTTCACCACTCGAAGATGGACAGCCCATGCGTACCCTCTTCCGCGCCGGCGCGCTGACCGCCGGTGTCTCGGCGGCGCTGTTGTGCGCCCCCGCCGCCCACGCGACCGCTCCCGGCGACAACGGCACGGTCAAGATCCACGATGCCCGGACCGGCGAGGAAGCGCGCCGCAACGAACCGCACGTGTGCACGTTCTACCTGGACGCCTTCGGCTTCGACGGCGGGCAGCGGGTCGCCTGGCACATCGAGGCGTGGGCGCCGACGAAGGGCGGGACCGTGCGGTCCGGCGCGATCACCCTGGACTCGGACGGTCACGGCCGTACGGACGACCTCTCGCTGCCCGACGGGCACTACAAGCTGTTCTGGAACTTCGCGGGCGAGAAGGGCGCGGCCAAGCACAAGGTGTTCTGGACGGACTGCAAGGGCTCCGGGGCGGGCGGCGGCAAGCCGGCCGGCTCGGCGTCGCCGTCGTCGTCTTCCCCGGCGTCGTCGTCTTCTTCGGCGTCGCCGGCTTCGTCTGCTTCGTCGTCGTCCGGTGCGGCCCCGAGTGTGTCCGTGTCCGGATCACCCTCCGCCGCGGCTGCGTCCTCCTCGCCGTCGGCCGGCGGTGGCCTCGCCGAGACCGGCAACGGCGCTCCGGTGGGTCTGCTGTCGGCCGCCGCCGCGGCGCTGGTCGCCGTGGGCGGCTGTCTGGTGGCCCGTCGCCGGACGGCCCGGCGGGGCTGAGCCTCCCCCCGTACACACGGGTGCCCCCGAGGTCGTACGACCTCGGGGGCACCCGTGTGTCAGCGGGTCAGCCGGTGTTGCGCAGGCCGGCTGCCACGCCGTTGACGGTGAGGAGCAGGGCGCGGGAGAGCAGCGGGTCGGGGTCGGTGCCCGCGGCTGCCGCGTCACGCTGGCGCTTGAGCAGGGTGACCTGGAGGTAGGAGATGGGGTCCAGGTAGGCGTCGCGGATGGCGAAGGTCTGCTTCAGGTCGGGCTGGGCGTCCAGCAGTTCCTGCTCGCCGGTGATCCGCAGGACCTCGCGGACGGTCAGCTCGTGTTCGGCCCTGATGGTGTCGAAGACGTGCCTGAGCTCGTCGGGGACGAGGGTGTCGACGTAGAGCTGGGCGATGCGCAGGTCGGTCTTCGCGAGGGTCATCTCGACGTTGGAGATGAAGTTGCGGAAGAAGTGCCACTGTTCGTGCATCTCGCCGAGCACGGTGTCCAGACCGGTCTCCCGCAGCGCCTTGAGGCCGGAGCCGACGCCGAACCAGCCGGGCACGATCTGCCGGGACTGGGTCCAGCCGAACACCCACGGGATGGCGCGCAGACCGTCGAGCGAGACGCCCGAGCCGGGGCGGCGGGAGGGCCGCGAGCCCAGGTGCAGCTCGGCGAGCTGGTCGACGGGCGTGGAGGCGAGGAAGTACGTCGGCAGGTCGGGGTCCTCGACCAGGCGGCGGTAGGCGGCGTGGGCGGCGTCGGAGACGACGTCCATGGCGGCGTCCCAGCGGGCCAGGGCCTCGTCGGACTGACGGGGGGCGGTGTGCAGGGCGGAGGCCTGCAGGGTGGCCGCGACGGTCAGTTCCAGGTTCTCCCGGGCGAGGGAGGGGATGAGGTACTTGTCGGAGATGACCTCGCCCTGCTCGGTGACCTTGATCTCGCCCTCCAGGGTGCCCCAGGGCTGGGCGAGGATGGCGTCGTGGGAGGGGCCGCCGCCGCGGCCGACGGTGCCGCCGCGGCCGTGGAAGAGGCGCAGGCGGACGCCGTAGCGGTGGGCGACGTCGCGCAGGCGGCGCTGGGCGCGGTGGATCTCCCACTGGCTGGTGGTGATGCCGCCGAACTTGGAGGAGTCGGAGTAGCCGAGCATGACCTCCTGGACGTCGCCGCGCAGCGCGACCAGGCGCCGGTAGGACGGGTCGGAGAGCATGTCCTCCAGGATGGTGTCGGCGGCCTTCAGCTCGTCGGTGGTCTCCAGGAGGGGGACGATGCCGATCTTCGCCCAGCCGGCGTGCAGGTCGACGAGGCCGGCCTCGCGGGCGAGGACGGCGGCGGCGAAGACGTCGTCGGCGCCCTGGCACATGGAGATGATGTAGGACTCGACGACCTCGGGGCCGAAGACCTCGAGGGCCTTCTTGACGGTCTGGAAGACGCCGAGGGTCTTGGCGCCGGCCGCGTCGACGGGCGCCGGGCTGGGGGCGAGCGGCCTTCGGGAGCGCAGTTCCTTCGCGAGGAGCTTGGCGCGGTACTCGCGGGGCATGTCGGCGTAGCGCCAGGACTCCTCGCCGAGGCGGTCGAAGAGCTGACCGAGGGCGTGGTGGTGGGCGTCGGCGTGTTCGCGGACGTCCATCGTGGCGAGCTGGAGGCCGAAGGCGGCGAGGGTGCGGATGGTGCGGGCCAGGCGGCCGTCGGCGAGCAGGCCGCCGCGGTGTTCGCGCAGCGAGGCCTGGATGATCCGCAGGTCGTTCAGCAGCTCGCTGGTGCCGAGGTAGTCGCGGCCTTCTTCGTGCGCGGTGCCCTTGGCCAGGCGCTGCTTGGTGTTCTCCAGCTTCTGCCGGATGCAGGTGGCCTTGAGCCGGTAGGGCTCCTCGGCGTTGAGGCGCTTGTAGCGGGGGCTGATCTCGGGGAGCAGTTCCAGGTCCGCGCGCAGCGACTCCAGGAGCTCTTCGGTGGCGCCGGTGTAGCGGATGGAGTTGGAGAGCAGTCCGCGCAGCTCGTCGATCATCTCCAGGGCGTCGTTGATGCCGTGTTCGTGCTGGAGGATGAGGACGTCCCAGGTGACCTGGGGGGTGACGTTGGGGTTGCCGTCGCGGTCGCCGCCGATCCAGGTGCCGAACGTCAGCGGCCGCGTGTCGTCGGGCAGCCGTACGCCCACCCGCTCCAGCTCCGCCGTCAGGTCCTCAAGGACGTCGCCGACGGCGCCCGCGTGCAGCTCGTCGAGGTAGTAGATGGCGTTGCGGGCCTCGTCGGCGGGCTCGGGGCGGACGACGCGCAGTTCGTCGGTCTGCCACACCAGGTCGATGTTCTCGGCCAGGCGGACGTCGAGGCGGCGCCGGTCGGAGCCCTGGACGGGGGTCTCCAGGAGCGCGGCGATGCGCCGGAGCTTGTTGAGGACCGAGCGGCGCGCGGCCTCGGTGGGGTGTGCCGTGAACACCGGGCGGACGTTGAGGTTCTGGACGGTCTGCCTGAGGTGCTCGGGGTCGGCGTCCTTGAGCCGGTCGGCGGTGCGGGCCAGCAGGCCGCCCTCGGCGGCGCGCCGGGTGCGCAGTTCACGGCCTCGGTGCACCTGTTCGGTGACGTTGGCGAGGTGGAAGTACGTGGAGAAGGCGCGCACCAGCTTGGCCGCCGTCTCCAGTTCGGTGCCGCGCAGCAGCTCGGCGGCGGCCTCGCCGTCCTCGCGGGTGAGGCGGCGGACCTTCTCGACCAGGTCGAGGAGCTCGGGGCCCTCCTGCCGGACGAGTGTCTCGCCCAGGAGATCACCCAGCCGGCGGATGTCGGCGCGCAGCTCGCTGCTGGTCGTGGTGGTCTGGTCGTCGGCACTGCTCACAGGTGCGGCTCCTTGCAGTGTTGAAGCTCGTCTGGGAGGGAACCCGGCCGGCTACCAGGCGGCGAGCGCCGCATACGGGCCGGAGTGTCCGGGAAGGAAACTTCAGCGGACCGCGCTGTCCGACCGAGTCCAAGGATAGGTGTCCATGTGGACGCGCTGGCCGTGGGGCTCTTGCCGCCGCATGACACGCTGCCATACTTACGAAGCCGTAGGTTACGGAACCGTAGGGACGTGCCGTCCACTCCCGTCCGGTCCCGGCCCGGCATCTGCCTCGACACTCGACCCCACAGGGGACGCGCATGACCTCAAGTTCCGATGTGATCGAAGAAGCCCGTAAGGCCAACGACACTCTCACTCCCTCCGCCACGCTGGGTGGCGAGCAGAAGCGTTCGATCGAGCAGATCACGCTGCTTTTGTTCATCACCGTGCCGTTCCTGGCGCTCGTGGCGGCTGTGCCGCTGGCCTGGGGCTGGGGGGTGAGCTGGCTCGATCTGGGCCTGCTGGTGTTCTTCTACTACCTGGGCTGCCATGGCATCACGATCGGTTTCCACCGGTACTTCACCCATGGTTCGTTCAAGGCGAAGCGGCCGCTGCGGATCGCGCTCGCGATCATGGGCTCGCTGGCGGTCGAGGGCCCGCTGGTGCGCTGGGTGGCCGATCACCGCAAGCACCACAAGTTCTCCGACGCGGAGGGTGACCCGCACTCCCCGTGGCGGTTCGGGGAGACGCTTCCGGCGCTGATGAAGGGCCTGTGGTGGGCGCACATCGGCTGGATGTTCGACGAGGAGCAGACGCCGCAGGACAAGTACGCGCCGGATCTGATCAAGGACCCGGCGCTGCGGGCGATCTCCCGCCAGTTCGTCCTGTGGACGCTCGTGTCCCTGCTGGCGCCGCCGCTGGTCGGCGGACTGGTGACGATGTCCTGGTGGGGCGCGTTCACCGCGTTCTTCTGGGGGTCACTCGTCCGGGTGGCGCTGCTGCACCATGTGACGTGGTCGATCAACTCGATCTGCCACGCGGTGGGCAAGCGGCCGTTCAAGTCGCGGGACCGTTCGGGCAACGTGTGGTGGCTGGCGGTGCTGTCCTGCGGTGAGTCCTGGCACAACCTGCACCACGCCGACCCGACCTCGGCGCGGCACGGGGTGATGCGCGGCCAGATCGACTCCTCGGCCCGGATCATCCGCTGGTTCGAACTGCTCGGCTGGGCGTACGACGTGCGCTGGCCGTCACGCTCACGTATCGATTCGCGCCGGAACTCCGGCCAGGACGGCTCCCGGCGCCGGAAGGAGACCGCGAAGGCGGCATGATTGACGCCGTGGCGACCGACTCCAGCAGCACCTCCAGCAACGACAAACCGCGGCGGACCCGGCGGACCCGTATGACCGGTGCCGAGCGCCGCCAGCAGCTGCTGGAGATCGGTCGCACCCTCTTCGCCACGAAGGGTTTCGAGGGCACCTCGGTGGAGGAGATCGCGGCCAAGGCCGGCGTGTCCAAACCGGTGGTGTACGAGCACTTCGGCGGCAAGGAGGGCCTGTACGCGGTGGTGGTCGACCGCGAGATGCGGCGGCTGCTGGACATGGTGACCGGCTCGCTGACGGCCGGCCATCCCCGGGAGCTGTGCGAGCAGGCGGCGTTTGCGCTGCTCGACTACATCGAGGAGTACACGGACGGCTTCCGCATCCTGGTCCGCGACTCCCCCATCCCGCAGTCCACGGGCTCCTTCGCCTCGCTGATCTCCGACATCGCCACCCAGGTGGAGGACATCCTGGGCCGTGAGTTCAAGTCCCGGGGCTTCGATCCGAAGCTGGCGCCGCTGTACGCGCAGGCGCTGGTCGGCATGGTGGCCCTGACGGGTCAGTGGTGGCTGGACGTGCGCCGCCCGAAGAAGGCGGAGGTCGCGGCGCATCTGGTGAACCTCGCGTGGCACGGTCTGGACGGGCTGGAGCAGAAGCCGCGGCTGATAGGGCACCGCAAGTCATAGGCGCCTGGGCCGCGGCGTACGATCACGCGGTGGCTTGGCAGCGCAGGGTCCGTACGAGACGGCAGCAGGCGTGGGGGACGGCCGTGTGCGGTGTCGTCGCCGCGGGCCTGTTCGCTCTCACCGGCTACCTGGCCGACTCGGCGATGGGGCACCTGGGGCTGATGGGGCATCCGCTGGCCCTGCGGCCGACGCACTGCTGGACGACCGGGCCGTCCACCACGTCGCGCGGCGGCTCCACCGGCAGCGACTGGGACTGCACGGGGCCGGCGGCCTCCGGCGGCAGGACGCACCGGATCACGGCGACCGGCTTCACCTCCTATCCGGTGTCCATGCCGGTGCGGGTGGCCCAGGAGCCCTGGGGGACCTGGGTCCCGGTGGACCAGGGCGGCTGGAACAAGGCGGGCCGCGCGCTCTCGCCGCTGCTCCCCCTCGTGATCGCGGTGACGTTCGCCCGGTGGACGCTGATCAGCTACCGGGGCTGGAGGAACTCCAGGCGGTTGCCGACCGGGTCCTCGGAGTAGAAGCGCAGGTGGCCGGGGAGGTTGTCGTCCCAGGTCACCGGGGCGCCCTTCGCGCTCAGCCGGGCCGCGTACGCCTCGATCCGGGTGACCCGCAGCCCCGGGTGGGCCTTCTTCGCGGGACGGAAGGCGTCCTCGACGCCCAGGTGGAGCCGCACCGTCCCGGCCTGGAACCAGCAGCCGCCGCGCGCCGCGAGCGCCGGCGGCTTGGGGATCTCCGTCATCCCGAGGACGCCGGCGTAGTACGCGCGCAGCTCGTCCTCCGATCCGGGCGGGGCGGCCAGCTGCACGTGATCGACCGCGAGGAGCATCGTCAGGCCTCCTTCACGGCGACGGCGAACAGCCGGCGGAAGGGCAGGACGGTGCCGTACGGGGCGCTCGGGTAGGCCTGCCGCAGCAGGTCCCGGTACTCGCCGAGGAACGCGTCCCTGGCCTCGGGGTCGTCGGCGAGCGCGGTCAGGGCGGGCCGCAGTCCGGTGCCCTTCACCCAGTCCAGGACCGGGTCCTCGCCGGTGAGGACGTGGAAGTACGTCGTCTGCCACACGTCGGCGGCGCAGCCGAGGCGGGCGAGGCGGTCCAGATAGGCGCCGGGGGTGTGCACGGAGTCGGTGCGGCGCAGGACGCCGGCGAGGCGGCCCTTCCAGCGGGGGGTGCCGGCGAGTTCGCGCATCAGGGCGTGCAGCGGCGCGTCGACGTTGTCGGGGACCTGGAAGGCGAGGGCGCCGCCGGGGCGCAGGCCGGTGATCCAGTCGCCGAAGCGCTCGGCGTGGCCCGGCACCCACTGGAGGGTCGCGTTGGAGACGATCAGGTCGCAGGGCTCCTCGGGCGTCCAGGTACGGGCGTCGGCGCGAGCGAAGTCCAGGTGGCCCCCGCCGGGCGTCGGTCCCTCGTGGCCGGTGTGGGCCGCGTCGAGCATCTCGGGCGAGTTGTCGTAGCCGGTGACGTGGGCGGTGGGCCAGCGCTGGGTGAGCAGGACGGTGACGTTGCCGGGGCCGCAGCCGAGGTCGGCGATGCGGGGCGCCGGTGCGGGCAGGTCGGGGACGCGGGCGAGGAGGTCGGTGAAGGGGCGGGCCCGGTGACCGGCGTGCCGCAGGTACTGGCCGGGGTCCCAGAAAGGAGTCGTCATACCCGTCACTCTCCCCGGCACTATATCTTGATGTCAAGAGACTCGATCTCAAGAGACTTCATGTCGACACAACCACTACACTGATCTCCATGGAGGACGAGGTCGATCGGCTGGTCGCAGCGTGGCGCCGGGAACGTCCGGACCTCGACGTGGAGCCGCTGGAAGTGCTCAGCCGGGTGAGCCGGCTCGCCCGGCATCTGGACCGTGCGCGCAGGCTCGCCTTCGCCGAACACCAGCTGGAGCCCTGGGAGTTCGATGTGCTGACCGCGCTCCGGCGCGCGGGCACGCCGTACCAGCTCTCCCCCGGCCAGCTGCTGACCCAGACCCTCGTCACCTCGGGCACGATGACCAACCGCATCGACCGGCTGGCCAAGAAGGGCCTGGTGGAGCGGCTGCCCGACCCGAGCGACCGGCGCGGTGTGCTGGTGCGGCTGACCGACACCGGCCGGGACCGCGCGGACCAGGCGCTCGCGGGCCTGCTGGAGCAGGAGCGGGCGATCCTCGGCGAGCTGTCCCGCGCCCAGCGCGCGGAGCTGGCCGGTCTGCTACGCCAGCTGACCGCCCCGTTCGACAACATCCCCGGCTAGGTCGGCCGGGCCGACGCCGGCACGGCGGGCGAGTGCCACGGCGGCCAGCGTGGAGTGGACGCCGAGTTTGCCGAGGACGTTCTGCATATGGGTGCGCACGGTGTGCGGGGAGAGGAACAGCCGCTCGGCGACGGCCTTCCTGCCCAGCCCCGCGACCATGCAGCGCAGCACCTCCCGCTCGCGCGGGGTGAGCGACTCCACCAGCCGCTCGCTCTCGCTGCGGTGCCGGCGGGCCGCGGTCAGTTCCCGCAGTACGCCCGTGAGCAGGGCGGGCGGCAGATGGGTCTCGTCGCGCAGCACGCCCCGGATCACCGTCAGCAGCCGGGACAGCGAGCAGTCCTTGGCGACCCAGCCCGAGGCGCCGGCCTGCAGCGCGAGCGCCGCCCGCCGGGGATCGTCCTTCTCGGCGAGCACGACGATCCGCACCGCGGGCTGGGCGGTGCGCACGCCCGCGACCAGCGAGATCCCGTCGACCAGCCCCTCCTCGTCGCCCTCCTGCACGGGCACGGCGGGCCGGGTGCCGGGGACGTTGCCGCCCAGGTCGGCGTCGACGAGGAGGACGTCGTAGCGGCGGCCCTCACCGGCCGCCCGCTCCAGGCAGCGCAGCGCGGCGGGGCCGCTGCCGGCGGCGAAGACGTCGACGTCGGGCTCGGCGGCCAGGGCGGCGGCGAGCGACTCGGCGAAGATGCGGTGGTCGTCGACGACCAGGACTCGGATACGAACCACGTAACCCCCTTCCCCAGGCTCCGCGCGGAGCAGGGGACAACCAAGGTCCGGAAAAGGGCCCGGCCGCCAGCAGCCGGTCCGCAAGGGAGAACGACGACCGCGCGGGTACGACACCCCACGGGAAGGACGCGCGCCGCACGGCCGCCGCCGTCGCGGAAACTGCTACCCCCACCGCGGGTGCCGTACCCGCCTGTCTCGCCCCCTGATCGGCACCGGCCCCCACCGGTGCTGTTCCTCAGAGTACGGATGGGAGCACGCTGCGGAAGGGGATTTACAGAACTGGCCGTCTGGCGCGTTTATGGTGTGCCGCATGTTTCGTATTGAGGCGGAAGTCGACAAAGTCCGACGTGATCTGCTCCGCTCGCGGCTGCGGGACACCAACACGGCGGCGTCCCCCGTACTGGCGGCCCTGCGCGGCACCCCCGGCGAACGCGACGTCCCCCTCCACGTCTGGGCGCTGGACTCCTCGGGCGAGCTGGCCGGCGGCCTGGTCGGCCACACCTGGGCGACCTGGCTGCACATCACCTACCTGTGGGTCGACGCCGTGCACCGCGGCACCGGACTGGGCTCACGTCTGCTCGCCGAGGCCGAGCGCATCGCCGCCGGCCGCGGCTGCACGGCCTCCCGCCTGGAGACCTGGGACTTCCAGGCCCCCGCGTTCTACCGGAAGCAGGGCTACGAGGTGGTGGGCGTGATCCCCGACTATCCGCCGGGGATCACGGAGTACACGCTGACGAAGCGGCTGGTCTGACGGGGGTCAGCGCGGGCTTCGAGCACGGGAGGGGCCCTGCGGAGGCGGAGGCGGGGGCGGGGGCGGACAGGACGGCCGGGGCGGGATCCGCGGCCGGGGCGCGCCCACCGGTGGCGGGGGCTGGGGTTCCAGCGAGCGCAGCGGGCGGGGCTGCGGCGGCCGGGGCGTCAGGGGCGGCGCCGGAGCGGGAGGTGGCGGCGGGGGCGGCGGCGGCTCGTCGTCCGCCAGCACCGGGCCACCCGCCCGCAGCCGCTCGATGGTCCGCTCCGCCCGGCGGCGGGCCCGCGGGTCGTCGTCGCGCCGGAAGAGCAGCCGCACGGTGACGGGGCCGCGGTAGCCGAGCAGCACAGCGCTCGGGCCGCGCAGCTGCTCGGCCAGGACCAGCCGGTACCCGAGCGCGTGCGCGATCCGCTCGGCCAGTGCCCTGCGCCCCGTGCCGAGCCGGAGTTCGACCTGACCCCGGCCGTCGAAGCGGGACCGTATCTCGTCGGCCTGCATCCGCCGCGCCTCCCGTGAAAGAGCGTCAGCCCCCCCACCCGCGTGCGGGGCTGATGACGGTAGCGCACGATCAGACCAACCGCCGCGCCCCCGCCGACGGCACCGCCTCGAAGACACGCGGGGCCGTGCGGCCCGCCGCCGCGAAGGCCTCCTCGACCGCCTTGGTGAGGGTGTCGACGTCCGCGGCCTCCGCCAGGACGATCGCCGAGCCGCCGAAGCCGCCCCCCGTCATCCGGGCGCCGAGCGCGCCGGCGGACAGGGCCGTGTCCACCACCAGGTCCAGTTCGGGGCAGGAGACGCGGAAGTCGTCGCGCAGCGAGGCGTGGCCCTCGGTCAGGACGGGGCCGATGGAGCGGGTGTCGCCGGCGCGCAGGAGGGCCACCGTCCGCTCGACCCGCTCGTCCTCCGTCACGACGTGCCGGACCAGGCGGCGTACCTCCTCCTCGTCGCCGAGCCGGGCCAGCGCCGCGTCCAGGCCTGCGTACGGGATGTCCCGCAGCGCGTCGACGCCGAGCAGGGCGGCGCCCTTCTCGCAGCCCGCGCGGCGCTTGCCGTACTCGCCGCCGCTGTGGGCGTGCTTGACCCGGGTGTCCACGACGAGCAGGCGCAGGCCCTCGGCCGCGAGGTCGAAGGGGATCTGCTGCTGGGACAGGTCACGGGTGTCCAGGAACAGCGCGTGCCCCTGCTCGCAGCAGGCCGACGCCGTCTGGTCCATGATGCCGGTCGGCGCGCCGACGTAGACGTTCTCGGCGCGCTGGCACAGCCGGGCGAGCTTCCAGCCGGGCAGGCCCAGTCCGTACAGGTCGTCGAGCGCGAGCGCGATGACCACCTCCAGGGCCGCCGACGACGACAGGCCCGCGCCCGTCGGGACCGTCGAGGACAGGTGGACGTCCGCGCCGGTCACGGCGTGGCCCGCCTCGCGCAGCGCCCAGACCACGCCCGCCGGGTACGCCGTCCAGTCCGTGTCGCGGCCGGGCTCCAGGGCGTCCGGCGGCAGTCCCACCACGCCGCCCTCGATGTCCGACGAGTGCAGGCGCAGGATCCCGTCGGTGCGGCGGGAGACCGCCGCGATCGCCTGGTGCGGCAGCGCGAACGGCATCACGAAGCCGTCGTTGTAGTCGGTGTGCTCGCCGATCAGGTTGACCCGGCCCGGGGCCGCCCACACCCCCTCCGGCTCCGCGCCGTACAGCTCGGTGAAGCGCTCCGCGACCTGCTGTGCCCCCACTAGTGCTCCCTTGCAGACTGCTCGATGCCCTGTGCGAACTCCCACGCGTCCGCGACGATGCCCGCGAGAGACGCGCGGGAGGGGTTCCAGCCCAGTTTCTCGCGGGCGGTGTCCGCCGAGGCGACCAGCACCGCGGGGTCGCCGCCCCGGCGCGGGGCGATCACCTCGGGGATCGGGTGGCCGGTGACCTCGCGGGCGGTCTCGATGACCTCGCGGACGGAGAAGCCGTTGCCGTTGCCGAGGTTGCAGATCAGGTGCTCGCCGGGGCGGGCGGCCGCGAGGGCCAGCAGGTGGGCCTCGGCGAGGTCCGCGACGTGGATGTAGTCGCGCACGCAGGTGCCGTCCGGGGTGGGGTAGTCGTCGCCGTAGACGGAGATCGCGTCGCGGCGGCCCTGGGCGACCTGGAGGACCAGCGGGATGAGGTGGGACTCGGGGTCGTGGCGCTCCCCCTGGGCGCCGTAGGCGCCGGCCACGTTGAAGTAGCGCAGGGACACGGCCGCCAGGCCGTGGGCGTTCGCCTCGCTGGTGATCATGTGGTCGACGGCCAGCTTGGAGGCGCCGTAGGGGTTGGTCGGCCGGGTCGGCGCGCTCTCCTCGATCGGGACCTGCTCCGGCTCGCCGTAGGTCGCCGCCGTGGAGGAGAAGACGAGCGTGCGCACGCCCGTGTCGCGCATCGCGCCGAGCAGCGCCATGGAGCCGGCGACGTTGTTGTCCCAGTACTTCTCCGGCTTCACCACCGACTCGCCGACCTGCGAGAACGCGGCGAAGTGCAGCACTCCGTCGTAGGAGGGGTCGAGCCACTTGGCGGCGTCGCGGATGTCGCCCTCGATGAACGCGGCGCCCGCCGGCACGCCCTCGCGGAAGCCGGTGGAGAGGTTGTCGAGGACGGTGACCTCGTGGCCGGCCTCCAGCAGGTGCTGGGCCACGACACTGCCGACGTAACCCGCGCCACCCGTCACCAGGTACTTCATGAACTCGCTACCTCTCGCAGTCGCTCGGCCGCGCGCTCCGGCGGCACATCGTTGATGAACACGCTCATGCCGGACTCGGAACCCGCGAGAAACTTCAGCTTGCCGGAAGTGCGGCGGATGGTGAAAAGCTCGAGGTGGAGCGCGAAGTCGTCGCGCGTCACGCCGTCGAACTCCTCCAGCGCGCCGAACGGTGCCTGGTGCCAGGCCGCGATGTACGGCGTCGGAGGCTCACCGGTGCCGAAGATCCGGTCGAAGCGCCTCAAGAGTTCCAGATAGACCTGGGGGAATTCTGTGCGTGCCGCCTCGTCCAGCGCGAGCAGGTCGGGGACGCGCCGCTTCGGGTACAGGTGGACCTCGTACGGCCAGTGCGCCGCGTACGGCACGAACGCGACCCAGTGTTCACCCTCAAGGACGACCCGTTCCCCGGTCAGTTCCCGCTCCACGACGGCGTCGAAGAGGTTCTCGCCGCCGGTGGCCTCTTTGTGCGCGGCGAGCGAGCGGAGCATCAGCGCGGTGCGCGGGGTGGTGAAGGGGTAGGCGTAGATCTGCCCGTGCGGGTGGCCCAGCGTCACACCGATCTCGGCACCGCGGTTCTCGAAACAGAAGACCTGCTCGACGGCGGGCAGGTGCGACAGCTCCGACGTGCGGTCCGTCCACGCGTCGAGCACCAGGCGCGCCTGCTCGGCGGTCAGGTCCGCGAAGGAGGCGTCGTGGTCGGACGTGAAGCAGACGACCTCGCAGCGGCCGGAGTCGCCGGCGAGGGAGGGGAAACGGTTCTCGAAGACGACGACGTCGTACGACGAGTCCGGGATCTCGCTGAGCCGGTCGCCCCGCGTGGGGCACAGGGGGCACTCGTCGGCCGGCGGATGGTAGGTGCGGCCCTGCCGGTGGGAGGCGACCGCGACCGAGTCGCCGAGCAGCAGGTCACGGCGGATCTCGGAGGTCGTGACCGTACGGTCCAGCGGTCGTCGGTCGGCGGCGTCGCGCACGGCGTCGTCCCGCAGGTCGTAGTAGATCAGCTCACGACCGTCGGCCAGCCGTGTCGAGGTCTTCTTCAACGCCGGACTCCTCTACGTCCCGCACCCAATCACTCAACACAATCAAACATAACAGACCACAACCTCACAACCTCGGGCTTCATCACAATCAAACAAAGAACACCAACAGAAGTGTTCAATATCTGAACGCGGAGACGTAGGTTCCGCTCTGGATCAGTTCGCGCAACGAAGCGAGTTCTCATGCAAACCCCCACAGACAGCCCCGTGTATCTGGCGGCGCAACTACGGCTCCCCACCAACTGGCTGGACTACACGATCCTGGCGATCTACTTCGTCGTCGTCCTGGGCATCGGCTTCGCGGCCCGCCGCTCGGTGAAGACCAGCCTCGACTTCTTCCTCTCCGGGCGCTCGCTGCCCGCCTGGATCACCGGCCTCGCCTTCATCTCGGCGAACCTGGCGGCCACCGAGATCCTGGGCATGGCCGCGAACAGCGCCCAGTACGGCGCCTACACCGTGCACTGGTACTGGATCGGCGCCATCCCCGCCATGGTCTTCCTGGGCCTGGTGATGATGCCGTTCTACTACGGCAGCAAGGTCCGCTCGGTCCCCGAGTTCCTGCTGCTGCGCTTCGACCGGGCCGCCCACCTGCTCAGTTCGATCCTGTTCGCGTTCGCCGCCATCCTGATCGCGGGCGTCAACCTCTACGCCCTCGCGATCGTCGTCGAGGCGCTGCTGGGCTGGCCGCAGTGGGTCGCGATCGTGGTGGCCGGCGCGTTCGTGCTGGCGTACATCACCCTGGGCGGTCTGTCCTCGGCGATCTACAACGAGGTACTGCAGTTCTTCGTGATCCTGGCCGCCCTCATCCCGATCACCATCCTCGGCCTGAAGAAGGTCGGCGGCTGGAACGGACTCACCCACAAGCTCACCGCAACGCACGGCGCCGACTTCACCACGGCCTGGGGCGGCACCGGCATCGGTCATGCCAACCCGCTCGGCGCCAACTGGCTGACCATCGTCCTCGGCCTCGGCTTCGTGCTCTCCTTCGGCTACTGGACCACCAACTTCGCCGAGGTGCAGCGCGCCCTGTCCGCCAAGAACCTCTCCGCGGGGCAGCGGACCCCGCTGATCGCCGCCTACCCCAAGATCTTCATCGTCTTCCTGGTGATGATCCCTGGCCTGGTCGCCGCCGCGATCGTCCCGAAGTTCGGCACCCCGGCCTCCGGCTACCAGTACAACGACGCCATCCCGTACCTGATGCAGGAGCTGCTGCCCAACGGTGTGCTCGGCATCGCCGTCACCGGTCTGCTGGCGGCCTTCATGGCGGGCATGGCGGCCAACGTGTCGTCCTTCAACACGGTGTTCACCAACGACATCTGGGCGAAGTACGTGGTGCGGGGCCGCGAGGACGCGTACTACGTGCGCTTCGGCCGCCTGATCACCGTGATCGGCGTGTTCGCCTCGATCGGCACGGCGTTCCTGGCGTCCTCGTTCTCGAACATCATGAGCTATCTGCAGACGCTGTTCTCCTTCTTCAACGTGCCGATGTTCGTCGTCTTCATCGTCGGCATGTTCTGGAAGCGCGCCTCCGCCAAGTCCGGCTTCTGGGGCCTGCTCGCCGGTACGACCGCGGCGATGATCAACTACTTCGTGTTCTACAAGAAGGGCATCATCTCCCTGCCCTCCGACCAGGGCGCCAACTTCGTCTCCGCGATCGCGGGCTTCGTCGCCGGCGCGGTCGTGATGATCGCCGTGTCCCTGTTCACCCAGCCGAAGCCGGCCCAGGAACTGCAGGGGCTGGTCTACGGCACCCGCTCCCCCGGCATGTCCGAACCGCCCGCCGCCGGCGACGACGCCTGGTACCGCAGGCCGGCCCTGCTGGGCTGGGGCGCGGTCGTGCTGGCCGCCGCCTGCTACGTCCCGTTCTCGTTCTGACGCGGGAGGATCGAGGAAACCATGAGCGACAACGCGCACCCCGACCGCGAGCACAAGGGCCACGAGCCCTTCCACTACAGCGAGGAGGACGTCCAGCGGGAGGTCACCGAGCTGGAGGGCAAGTCCGCGACCGCGACCCGCATCTTCGACCTGCGCCGCATCATCGGCGGCCTGTTCGTCGTGTACGGCGTCATCGTCACGATCACCGGGATCACCGACTCCCGGTCCGCCATCGACAAGGCCCAGGGCGTCAACATCAACCTGTGGACCGGGATCGGCATGCTCCTGCTGGGCATCTTCTTCCTGGCCTGGCTGAAGCTTCGGCCTGCGGCGCCTCGGCAGCTTCCTCCGGAGGGTTCGCCGGGGGAGTGAACGCCGGTCAGGGGGCGGTTCCGCCGTGGAACTGCGGGCCGTCCCCGACCGCGGGCCCACCGGACGGGTGGGCTAGTCCGGGCCGGGGTTCAGCGGGCCCGCCCGGTCCAGCAGGCCTGTCCGCGCGGCCAGTGCCGCCGCCTCCAGCCGCGACCCCACCCCCAGCTTCATCAGCACCCGCTGCACATGCGTCCGCGCCGTACTCGGCGCGATCCCCATCCCGGCGGCGATCAGCCGCGTGTCCTCCCCGTCGGCCACCCGCACCAGCACCTCCACCTCCCGCGGCGTCAGCACCGACAGCAGCCGCTGGGCCTCGTCGTCGGGCTGCGCGGCGGGATTGAGCAGTTCCCCGAACGCCCCCTGCAGCAGCTGCGGAGCCACCGCCGCCTCCCCCGAGCGCGCCTTCATGATCGCCCGCTCGACACCCTCGATCCGCTCGTCGTGCCGCACGTACCCGGACGCCCCGGACGCGAAGGCCGCCGCGATCCCGCGCGGCGACGGCACCGGGCCGAGCACCAGCACCGCCACCTGCGGCCGCTCCCGCTTGATCTTCACCACCGGGTCGAACACACCCGGCTCGGCCGGCGCCGCCGTACCCAGCAGGCACACCTCCGGCGCCCGCGCGATCACCAGGTCCGCCGCGCCCGCGGCCGGTGCCGCCGCGGCGAGCACCCGGTGCCCACGCAGCTTGAGCGCCGACGCCAGCGCTTCCGCGAGCAGGCGATGGTCGTCCACGACCATGAGCCGCACTCCCATAGAGCAACCCCCCAGTCCCCCCCATGGATGCCCCACTATGGACGCCCACCGGTCCGCAAGGACAGAGGGCCCCCCGGCACCTCCGCCCTCCATATGCCCCCGGAAGCTACACGCTTGTTCGACGTCGCGCTGCCCCTCTTGATGAGAAGTGCCCCGGATCGATGAAATCCGGGGCACTTCTTGGTAAGTCACCCATTCGGGCGAGACTCGTCATGAGGTCGGCGAGGCCGTCAGCCGCCCGTGCCGAACGCCACCGCCAGGTCCTTGCCGTACGACGAGGACGCCTTGCGGGCGTGGACCTCCGACATGTACAGGCGGCCGTCGGCGAAGAGGAGCTCCGCGAAGTCCGGCAGCATGTCGATCTCCACGTCGTGCACGCTCCGCGTGGAGGGGTTCTCCAGCAGCTTGGTCGACTTGAAGGTCCCGCCGTCGATGCTGAGGACCTGGCCACCCTTGTCGTACGGCGGTTCGTTGTAGGCGATCAGGTTGCTCCCGTCCATGCGCAGCGGCGAGAGCGTGTAGCCGTCCCCGGCCTCGACGCGCTGGCCGGTCGGCTTGCCGGTGTGCAGGTCGAACGAGACGATCTCGTTGGTCCTGCTGAACTCGCCGGTGCCGTCGTGCTCCGCGGTCGGCAGATACAGCTTGCCGTTGCCGACGACGATCTGGCGGCAGTCCTCGATACGGGTGCTGCCGTCGCACTTGCCGCCGTAGGTGTTGTCCGGCGCGGAGATGTGGGCGAGCAGCTTGCCGGTCTTGTTGTCGATGGAGAAGTAGTCCAGGGCGTCGCTTTCCTCGCCCACCTCGGCGGCCACCACCAGCGGCTCGGTGGAGACGACGGAGGCGTCCTGGATGCCCGGATCCATCTTGTACTCGGAGAGCACCTTCCCGGTCTTCGGGTCGATGGTCTGGATGGACACCCGCTCGTTGTCGATGTCTCCGCAGGAGCGCACCGCCACCAGCTTGGCGCCACCGCCGTACCCCGCGTCATAGCAGTCGTCGCCCGGCTTCGGCAGCCACAGCGGCTTGCCGGAGTCGAGGTCGAAGGCGGCGCCGCCTTCGGAGTCGCCCAGCGCGACGGTGCGCTGAGCGACCGTCACGTTCTCGTAGTCGATCGGGTAGTCACCGGACTTGACCGTCTTCGTCCACAGTTTCGTCCCCGCGTCGAGGTCGATCGCGGCGATCTGGGTGCACCCGCCGATGGACGTCTTCGTGTCCGGCCTCGGCTGGTAGGTGATCGCGGTCTTGTCGTCGTCGGTGACGTGCTTGCTCGCCGCGCAGAGCGGGCCGGGCAGCTCGATCGTCCACAGCTTGGTGCCCTTGGCCGGGTCGTAGCCGACGATCTCGTTGACGCCGCTCTTGGCGTACACCTTGTCGGTCAGCCACGAACCGATCGTGCTGATCAGGTCGTTCGCGTGGGGCATGGGCACCTCGAAGAGGACCTTGCCCGCGGGGTCGGCCGGCACCTTCTCCTTGCCGCCGCCGGTCTTGCCGCCGGTGCCGCCGCTGGACGAGGCGGTGTTGTGGCTCTTGCCGTCGTCCCCGGAGGAGCTGGCGTACCAGATGCCGCCGGCGACGATCAGCGCGATGGCGACGACGGCCGCGACGACGATGAACAGCACCGAGTTGTTGCGTCCGCCACCGCTCTGTCCCGGCTGCGGCTGCATCGGCACGGTCGGCGGCTGGCCCGGATAGCCGTAACCCGGCTGCGTGGGCTGCCCGTACGGGTTCTGCGGCTGGCCGTAGGCCGGGGGCTGCTGGCCGTACGGGTTCTGCTGCGGGCCGGGGTAGCCGTAACCGGACTGGGGCGGCTGGGGCGGCTGCGGGGCCGGAGCGGGCTGCGGGTACCCGTAGCCGGGCTGCGGCTGAGGGGGCTGCGGGTACCCGTAGCCGGGCTGCGGCTGAGGCGGCTGCGGGGGCTGCTGCGGTGGGCTCGGGGGGCCGAAGCCGCCCTGCTGCGGGGGCTGGTTCGGCGGCGGAGGGGGCGGCTGGGTCATGGGACGGGTACCTCGGTGGGGCTCGGAGAGCCGGACGGCGAAAGGGACGGCGGAAAAGGCTTGGTACGGACGGGGAGGAAGCCGGGACGGCGGCTCAGTTACCGAAGGCCATGATCAGCTTCTCCTTCGACTCGTCGCTGCCGTTCAGCCGGCCGGCGGAGATGAAGAACCGCCCGTCGGCCCAGGCCACGACACCGTCGTAGAAGGTGCTCTCGATCTCGGCCGTGCCCTGCGGGTTCTGCAGCAGCTTCGTGGCCCGGTGGGAGGAGCCGGCGACCGGGACCGAGACCACCTGGCCGCCCGTGTCGTACGACGGCTGCACGTAGGCGACGAGCTTGCCGCCCTCGACCTTCATCGGGTACATCGGCTCGTCGGCCGGGGACTTGGCCCGCCACCGCGCCTTGCCGTCGGCCAGGCTGATCGCGACGATCTCGTTGGCGGAGCTGGTGCTGTCCGTCGGCAGGTACAGCGTGTCGGCGTCGGCCGTGACGCCCTGGCAGCTCTGCAGGTCCCGGTCGAGGAAACCGCAGCGGGGGGCGAACTTCTCGTCGACCTTCACCTCGGAGCGGAACTTGCCGTCCTTGGTGAACGTCGTGATGTTCCAGGCCTTCTTGTCCGAGTTGGTCAGGTACACCACGAGCGGGTCCAGGGAGTAGACCTTGGTCACCTCCCAGCCCTTCTTGACCGGCTGGGACCACTTGACCTTGCCGGTGGCCGGGTCCAGTTCCTGGATCTCGTCGTGCTCGTTGGGCTCGAACGCGGCGCAGGAGGCCGCCTGGATCAGCCGGCCGGCGCCACCCGCGTACGCGTAGGGACCGCAGGAGGCGCCGTACTGCCCCTTCCCGTACAGCTTCTTGCCGCTGTCGACGTCGTACGCCGTGCCCGACCCCACGCGACCCACCATCAGCGTCCTGCCGCTGACGGACAGGTTGATCTCGACCTGGATGTCGAAGGCCCCGCGGCGGTCGACCTTGCCGCTCCAGCCCTTCTCGCCGGTGGCCAGGTCGATCTGCTGCAGCTGGTTGCACACGGCCTTGTCGTCGGCGCCGCTCATGTACGCCACGACGACCTTGCCGTCGTCCGACTGCTGCGGGGTGACCGCGCAGATCTTCTGCGGCAGGGTGATCGGGCTCCAGGCGGGCTTGCCGTCGCCGACGCCGTAGGAGAAGACCTGCTTGTACGCCGCCTTCACCACCGTCTTGCCGGTGACCCACATGCCGGGGGCGTCGGCGCCGGAACGGGGCGCGTCCGGTGCCGACTCGTACCAGAGCACCTTCGCCTCACCGGCCTTGCGGCCCGCGTTGAGGTCCTCCGGGTCGTCACCGCCGCCGCTCGACGCGCTCGGCGAGGCGGAGGCGGAGTGCTTGGGGTCGTCGCTCTGCTGGGCGACGGGCTTCTTCTTGCCGCCGTCGTCGCTCGTGACCGCGTACACCGTGCCGCCGACGACCAGCAGCGCGGCCACCGCGGCACCGATGATCAGCGCCGTCCTGCGCCGGGGCGCCCCGCCGGGCGCGGCACCGGGCGCGCCCGGGTACGCCGGCTGCTGCGGGTGGCCGAACCCGGGCTGGGGCGCCGCCCCGTAGGGGCCCGGCTGCTGCGGGTAGCCGTAGGGCCCGGGCGTGCCGGGCACGGTGGGGGCGCCGTACGGCCCCGGCTGCTGGGGGTAGCCGTAGCCGGGCTGGGGCGGCTGCGGCGGGGCGGCCGGGGGCTGGGCCGGCGGCGGGGGTGTGGGAGGCATGCCCGGGGCGCCCGGAGTCCCCTGGGGGGCGCCGAAACCGCCCGGGGCCGGTGGCGGTTGCGGGGCTCCGAAGCCGCCACCCTGCGGCGGCTGGCCCTGCGGCGCTCCGAAACCGCCCTGCGGCGGCTGGTTGGGCGGCTGGGTCATCAGCGCTCTTCCCCCTCGTTCACTGATTTTTAGCCACGCCCTGAGGTTCTTGACAGACCCTGGGTCGTTACTCAGACAGTTCTCAGACGGCCCTTTCTATCACTCGGTACCGACAGCACAGGGGCTCGGATCCGCCGCTGTTCCCAAGGGACGACCTGGCCGTGATGTCGCCGTTACGCGCCTTCACGCCCCCTTCACGCGGCGCACGCAACGGCGCCGCGCGCGGCTTGATTTCAGCCGCGCGCCGGGCACCTGCGTACCGCGGGTCCGCTACGCGTCCTCCGCCAACTCCAGCCAGCGCATCTCCAGTTCCTCGCGCTCACCGGCGAGGTCGCGCAACTGGGCGTCCAGGTCGGCGACCTTCGCGAAGTCGGTGGCGTTCTCGGCGATCTGGGCGTGCAGCCTGGTCTCCTTCTCGGAGATCTTGTCCAACTGGCGCTCGATCTTCTGGAGTTCCTTCTTGGCGGCACGCTGGTCGGCGGCGCTCTTCTCCTGCACGGCCGGCTTGGGCGCCGCGGCGGCGGCCTGGGCGGCGACCGCCTCCTCCATCCGCTGCCGCCGTTCCAGGTACTCGTCGATGCCACGCGGCAGCATCCGCAGGGTGCCGTCGCCGAGGAGGGCGAAGACCCGGTCCGTCGTGCGCTCGACGAAGAACCGGTCGTGGGAGATGACGATCATCGAGCCGGGCCAGCCGTCGAGGACGTCCTCCAGCTGGGTGAGGGTCTCGATGTCGAGGTCGTTGGTGGGCTCGTCCAGGAAGAGGACGTTGGGCTCGTCCATGAGCAGGCGCAGCAGCTGCAGGCGCCGGCGCTCACCACCCGACAGGTCGCCGACCGGCGTCCACTGCTTCTCCTTGTTGAAGCCGAACGTCTCGCACAGCTGCCCGGCGGTCATCTCACGTCCCTTGCCGAGGTCGACGCGCTCGCGGACCTGCTGGACGGCTTCCAGGACCCGCGTGCTCGGGTCCAGCTCGGCGACCTCCTGGGAGAGGTAGGCGAGCTTGACGGTCCTGCCGACGGCGATGCGCCCACCGGCCGGCTGCTCCTCACCCTCCGTGCGCGCCGCCGCGGCCATGGCCCGCAGCAGGGAGGTCTTGCCGGCGCCGTTCACACCGACGAGGCCGATCCGGTCGCCGGGTCCCAGCTGCCAGGTGACGTGCTTGAGCAGCACCTTGGGCCCGGCCTGCACGGTGATGTCTTCCAGGTCGAAGACGGTCTTGCCGAGCCGCGAGGAGGCGAACTTCATCAGCTCGCTGCTGTCCCGGGGCGGCGGCACGTCCGCGATCAGCTCGTTGGCGGCCTCGACCCGGAAGCGCGGCTTGGACGTACGGGCCGGGGCGCCGCGCCGCAGCCAGGCCAGCTCCTTGCGGATCAGGTTCTGCCGCTTGGCCTCCTCGGTGGCCGCGATCCGCTCGCGCTCGGCGCGCGCGAAGACGTAGTCGGAGTAGCCACCCTCGTACTCGTACACGTCGCCGCGCTGCACGTCCCACATGCGGGTGCAGACCTGGTCCAGGAACCACCGGTCGTGGGTCACGCAGACCAGCGCCGAGCGCCGGTTCTGCAGGTGCTTCGCGAGCCAGGCGATGCCCTCGACGTCGAGGTGGTTGGTGGGCTCGTCCAGGACGAGCAGGTCCTGCTCCTCGATGAGCAGCTTGGCCAGCGCGATCCGGCGCCGCTCACCACCGGAGAGCGGTCCGATGACGGTGTCCAGCCCCTTCGGGAAGCCCGGCAGGTCCAGCCCGCCGAACAGCCCGGTCAGCACGTCCCTGACCTTGGCGTTGCCCGCCCACTCGTGGTCGGCCATGTCGCCGATCACCTCGTGGCGGACGGTGGCGGCGGGGTCGAGGGAGTCGTGCTGGGTGAGCACGCCGAGCCGCAGCCCGCCGGAGTGGGTGACCCGTCCGGTGTCGGCCTCCTCCAGCTTGGCGAGCATCCGGATGAGGGTGGTCTTGCCGTCGCCGTTGCGTCCGACGACCCCGATCCGGTCCCCTTCCGACACGCCGAGCGAGACGCCGTCCAGCAGGGCACGGGTGCCGTACACCTTGCTGACGTTCTCGACATTGACCAGGTTGACGGCCATTTCACTCCTGCGTGCGGGGGTCGGTCAGCCTTCTAGCGTAGGGCCTGCGGCGCGGGGAGCGGGGCGCGAGGGGGTGGTCACTCTTTGTGATGACGCGATCAGGGACAGGCCGCTACCGTGGAGGACAGGCAGCAGGATCCCGTCCATGGGAGGAACCATGACCGCCGAGTCCGTAAAGCACCGCGTCCAGTGGCCGGTGCCCCCTCAGGACGGCTACACCGTGGACGACCTGTTCACGCTGCCGGATCTCCCGCGTCACACCGAGCTGATCGACGGGAGCCTGGTCTTCGTGAGTCCGCAGCGCTATTTCCACTACGCCATGATCCATCTGCTGGCGCACGGACTGCGCAGCACTGTGCCGCCCGACTTGAAGGTCGCGTGTGAGATGACGGTGGTACTGGATCGACGCAACGGCCCGGAACCGGACATCTCCGTGATCCGTGCCGAAGCCCTCACCGATCGGCGTCAGACCCACTTCAAGGCAGCCGACGTGCTGCTCGCCGTGGAGGTGGTCTCACCGGACTCCGAGGCTCGCGACCGTGACTACAAGCCGCACAAGTACGCAGCGGCGGGCATCCCCCATTACTGGCTCGTCGACATGGCGGGACAGGACGACCACCCGGTGGTCCAGGTGTACGAGCGCGGCGAGGCCACCGGCACATACGCGCTGACCGGCATCTACCACGACCACGTCAAGATCAGCGTCCCCTACGACATCGACATCGACCTCGCCGCCATCGACCAGTACTGAGCCTCCTCAGAGAACCGTCGCCCCCGCCACGGGCCCTTCGGCCGTCCGCACGGCCCTGCACGTCCCCGACGCCCGCAGGGCTGCCGCCACCTTCTCCGCCGCCTCGGCATCCCGCACGAGGAACGCCGTGGTCGGCCCCGATCCGGACACCAGCGCGGCGAGCGCACCCGCCCCACGCCCCGCCTCCAGCGTGTCCGCCAGCTCAGGGAACAGGGACAGCGCCGCGGGCTGAAGGTCATTGGAGACGGCGGCGGCCAACGCCACCGCATCCCCCTTCGCCAGCGCCTGGAGCAGCTCCGCCGAAGCCACCGGCTCAGGGATCTCCCGCCCCTGCGCGAGCCGGTCGAACTCGCGGAAGACCGCCGGCGTCGACAGCCCCCGCTCGGCCATCGCGAACACCCAGTGGAAGGTGCCGCCGACCTCCAGGACGGTCAGCCGCTCCCCGCGTCCGACGCCGAGAGCGGCGCCCCCGACCAGGCTGAACGGCACATCGCTGCCCAGCTCGGCGCAGATCGCGAGCAGCTCGGCCCGGGATGCGCCCGTGCCCCACAGCGTGTTGCAGGCGAGCAGCGCGCCCGCGCCGTCCGCGCTGCCGCCCGCCATGCCGCCGGCGACCGGGATGTCCTTGGCGATGTGGATGTGCACGTTCGGTTCGATGCCCCGGCGCCCGGCGAGCGCGAGCGCCGCGCGCGCGGCGAGGTTGGTGCGGTCGAGGGGGACCTGGTCGGCGTCCGGGCCCTCGCAGGTGATGCGGAGCTCCTCCGCCGGGGTCACCGTCACCTCGTCGTACAGGCCGACGGCGAGGAAGACGTTGGCGAGGTCGTGGAAGCCGTCCGCGCGGGCGGCGCCCACCGCGAGCTGGACGTTGACCTTGGCCGGTACCCGTACCGTGACGCTCACGTGCCGCTCTCCTTGTGCTCGGCGATCCGCGCGAACTCCTCCACCGTCAGCGACTCCCCGCGCGCCTGCGGCGAGACCCCGGCCGCGACCAGGGCGGCCTCCGCGGCCGCCGCAGACCCGGCCCACCCGGCCAGCGCGGCCCGCAGGGTCTTGCGGCGCTGCGCGAAGGCCGCGTCGACGACGGCGAAGACCTCGGCCTTGGAGGCGGTGGTCTTGATCGGCTCGGCCCGCCGCACCAGCGACACCAGCCCGCTGTCGACGTTCGGCGCGGGCCAGAAGACGTTGCGGCCGATGGCGCCGGCGCGCTTGACCTCGGCGTACCAGTTGGCCTTCACGGACGGCACGCCGTACACCTTGTTGCCGGGCGCGGCGGCCAGCCGGTCGGCGACCTCGGACTGCACCATGACGAGGGTGCGCTCGATGCTCGGGAAGGTGTCGAGCATGTGCAGCAGCACGGGCACGGCGACGTTGTAGGGGAGGTTCGCCACCAGCGCCGTCGGCGGCGGGCCGGGCAGCTCGGCGACGTGCATCGCGTCGGAGTGGACGAGGGCGAACCGGTCGGCGCGCTCCGGCATGCGCGCGCCGATGGTCGCGGGCAGCGCCGCGGCCAGCACGTCGTCGATCTCGACGGCGGTGACCCGGTCGGCGACCTCCAGCAGCGCGAGCGTGAGGGAGCCGAGCCCCGGCCCGACCTCGACGACCACGTCCTCGGGGCGGACCTCGGCGGTGCGGACGATTCGGCGGACCGTGTTGGCGTCGATCACGAAGTTCTGGCCGCGCTGCTTGGTGGGACGGACACCGAGCGCTGCCGCCAGCTCACGGATGTCGGCGGGGCCGAGGAGGGCGTCGGGGGTGGGGCTGCTCACGGGACAAGGGTACGGGGGTCCGCGGCGCCGGGTTGCCAGGTACCCGGCGCCGCGGCTGGGCGGGGGTGGGGGCGCCGGCCGGGTGCCGCCGCGCCCCGGTGTCAGCCGTGCAGCTTGGCCCCGCAGTGCGGCCAGGGCGTCGACCCGCGCCGCGTGTACAGCTTCTTCGCGCGGAACGTCTGCTCCTCCGCCGGGGCGTCCTGGGGGCGTCCGTTGCCGCCGAGGCTGTGCCAGGTGCGCGTGTCGAACTGGTAGAGGCCGCCGTACGTCCCGGAGGGGTCGACCGCGGTCGGGCGGCCACCGGACTCGCAGGCGGCGAGACCGTGCCAGTTCAGGTGGTCGGCGCCGGCCACCGAGGGCGGCAGCGGCTTGGTGCCCACCTTCACGATCTGCTTGCGCGGCTTGCGCACCACCTCGGAGGTCTCCCGGCGCGGCTTCTCCCGTACGCCGTTGACGATGCGCAGGAGGTAGGTGTCGCGCCGCAGTCCGGGCCGGCCCGCCTGGACGACGACCTCGGTGCCCTTGAAGAGGGTGGGGTCCTCGGCGCGCTCCACCGCGAACGGGATCTGTTCCTCGTGGATTTCCCGGGTGCCGCTGACCCGCAGCACGGTCACCGTCTGCCCGTCCCGCGGAAAGCTGTCGAGCGGCACGGAGGTGATGTCCTGGCCGTGCAGGCCGATCCCGGCCTCCTCGATGACCTCGCGGACGGTGGCGGCGTTGGTGCGCAGGGTGCGGGTCCGGCCGTCGGCCATGACCGTGACGGCGCGCTCGGTGCGCACGTCGAGCGTGAGCCCGGCGCGTCCGATGTTCTGGGAGCGCGAGGTGGACAGGTACGCGCCCTCCGCGCGCACCCCCAGCTCGTCCAGGGCTCCTTCCACCGTGTGCGCCGTCGTCCACACCTCGTGCTGCTGGCCGTCCAGGGTGAGCCGGACGGGGCGCCCGTAGCGCACGGCGACCGTGTCACCGCTGGCGAGCGTCGTGCCGGGGGCGGGCGCGATCACGTCGTGCGCTCCCACGGGCACGCGTTCCTCCGCGAGCAGCTCGCTGACGTCGTCGGCGAAGGTGTGCAGGGTGCGCTGCTTGCCCTCGACGGTCAGCTCGACCGCCTTGTCCTTGGCGACGAAGGCGGTGGTGCCGCCCGCGAGGAAGGCCACGACCAGAGCCTGTGGCAGCAGGCGGCGCACGGCGGACTCCGGGCGCTCGGCACAGCGTCCTCTGCGTCGGCGCGCGGCCCGGCCGCCCGCTCCGGCGGGGACCTCGGGTCCGAACACCCCCTCCTCGTCCGGCGCGCTCCGTACCTGCGGCGCGCCCCCGGCCTGCGGCACGCGCACGCCCTGCCGGGGCAGCACCGGCTCGGTGACGAAGTACGCCTGCGCCTCGTACGCGGGCCGGTAGGTGTCCTCGTACAGCCCATACGGCTGGGTGTCCGCGGTGTACAGGGAGGCGCCGGGGCCGTACGGCTCGTACGTCCCCCACGTCTCGAACGTCTCGTACTGCGACTTGCTCACGCCGACACGCTCCAGAGGTGCCAGAGGGGTCCGGATCGGGCCCCCAGAACCTAGCGGAGCGACCGTCACTCTCCAAAGCGACGCGACTACGTACTGTTGCCCGGCGAGCGCGCGCTCGCCGCTCGAACGGGGGATCGCGGCGTGCTGGTCGAACTGGGGCTCAGTAGCCGAAGGCGCGCGCGGTGTTGGCGGCGAGGGCCGTCGCCAGCGCGTCCTCGTCGATGCCGCGCACGGCGGCCATCGCACGGACCGTGACCGGTACGAGGTACGGGGCGTTGGGCCGGCCGCGGTAGGGCGCGGGCGTCAGGAACGGCGCGTCGGTCTCCACGAGGACCAGCTCCAGCGGGGCGACGGCGAGGGCGTCCCGCAGGTTCTGGGCGTTCTTGAAGGTGACGTTGCCGGCGAAGGACATGAAGTAGCCCTCGCGGGCGCAGATCTCCGCCATCTCGGCGTCGCCGGAGTAGCAGTGGAAGACGGTGCGCCCGGGGGCGCCCTCCTCCTTCAGGACGCGCAGGACGTCGGCGTGCGCGTCGCGGTCGTGGATGACGAGCGCCTTGCCGTGCCGCTTGGCGATCTCGATGTGGGCGCGGAAGGACCGCTCCTGGGCGTCCTTGCCCTCGGGCCCGGTGCGGAAGTGGTCCAGCCCGGTCTCCCCGACGCCCTTCACCTGGGGCAGTCCGGCGAGCCGGTCGATCTCGGCGAGGGCCTCGTCCAGCGCCGCGTCGCCGCCCGGCTGCCGGGCGCCCTGCCGCGACCAGCCGTCGGGGTCACCGTGGACGATGCGCGGCGCCTCGTTGGGGTGGAGGGCGACGGCGGCGTGGACGCTGTCGTACGCGGCCGCGGTCTCGGCGGCCCAGCGCGAGCCCTTGATGTCGCAGCCGACCTGCACGACCGTCGTCACCCCCACGGACGCGGCCTTCGCGAGGCCCTCCTCGACCGTGCCGGACTGCATGTCGAGGTGCGTGTGGGAGTCGGCGACCGGAACCCGCAGCGGTGCCGGAAGCGGCGGCGCTGTGTTCTTGTCGCCCTTGGCGGTCTGACCGGCGTTCGAAGGCATGCCCCGATCCTACGAAAGGGGCATGTCCGCGGCGGCCGGCGATCCGCTCAGCTCGCCTTGCGCTGGAAGGGGTGCAGGAGATCGGACAGGTGCCAGTGGTGCGGTTCCTTGGGCGACGCGGGCACCTCCGGCGCCTCGACCGGGCCCGCCTGCGGCACGCTGTGGTGCCGCTCCGCGGCGCCGCGCACCGAGGAGACCTGCCCGGCGCGCATGATCCGCACGACGTGGCCGTCGCAGTTGTGGCAGCTGGGCCGGCTCAGTGGCGACGGCACGACCCGGCCGTCGGCCACGTACAGCACGAACTCCTGCCCTTCGGCGTCCGTGTGGTGCTCTATCTCGTACGACTGCTCCCAGCCGTGCCCGCATCGCATGCAGGCGAACGAATACGACTCGTGAACGACGGCTGTGGCCGTACCGCGGAGGCCGGACTGCCCTGCGATCTCACTCATGCCAGCTCCTCTTGTTCCGCTGGACAAACGCCCCGCAACGGGGCGTCTCTTCGACCAGTGGACTCTTCTGCCGACGTGAACGCATCAGGGCTGTCGAGTGTTGGAGGCGATTTGGCAGTTCCTTGCAGAAAACGCCCTCTCCACCCCCGTGGGCTTTGCTTTCGGCGACAGCCTTTTGCCGTTCCATGGCCCATTCGCTCACACGAGAACAGCCCTGCTCAGAGGGGGTTTCCGTAGCTCTCCGAGGGGGGCGCGGCCAAGCTGAACCCGGCAGTCACCCACCGGCACGTTTGGCGGCGACCACCGCGTCGAAAACGACCCGCTTCGGCAGCCCCGCCTCCACCGCGACCGCGGCGATCGCCTCCTTGCGCCGCTCCCCGGCCTCCTCCCGCACGCGCACCCGGCGCACCAGCTCCTCCGCGTCGAGTTCCTCCGGGCCGGCCTCGGGCGCCCCCTCGACCACGACGGTGATCTCCCCGCGGACGCCCTCCGCGGCCCACCGCGCCAGCTCGGCCAGCGGACCGCGCCGGACCTCCTCGTACGTCTTGGTCAGCTCCCGGCACACGGCGGCGCGCCGTTCCGCGCCGAAGACCTCGGCCATCGCGGCGAGGGTGTCGTCGAGCCGGTGCGGGGCCTCGAAGTAGACGAGGGTGCGCCGCTCGCCCGCGGCCTCGCGCAGCCGGGACAGCCGCTCGCCCGCCTTGCGCGGCAGGAAGCCCTCGAAGCAGAACCGGTCGACGGGGAGCCCGGACAGGGCGAGCGCGGTCAGCACGGCGGACGGCCCCGGGACGGCGGTGACCCGGATGTCCCGCTCCACGGCGGCCGCGACGAGCCGGTAGCCCGGGTCGGACACCGACGGCATCCCGGCGTCGGTCACGAGCAGCACGCGCGCGCCGCCGAGCAGCTCGTCGACCAGTTCCGGCGTACGGGCGGATTCG
This sequence comes from Streptomyces durhamensis, assembly GCF_000725475.1. Classification (NCBI taxonomy): domain Bacteria; kingdom Bacillati; phylum Actinomycetota; class Actinomycetes; order Kitasatosporales; family Streptomycetaceae; genus Streptomyces; species Streptomyces durhamensis. The sequence goes on along the minus strand of NZ_JNXR01000018.1, from coordinate 269,740 downwards.
TTGCCCTCGAAGTACGACACCACGCGGCCCTTGGGCGTGACGCCGAGGGCCTGGGTGAGCCGGCGCAGCCGCCGGGTGTCCTCGGCGGCGACCACGTCGGCGCGGGCCAGCTCCTCGGCCAGCCGGGGCGGCGCGTCCGCGATGTCGCCGATGGGGGTACCTGCGAGGACAAGGGTTCCAGTCACGCCCTCCATCCTCCCAGGAACCACCGACAGCCCTGCCGGGAGCGGCCGCCTGCCGACCGGTACCCCACATGCACGGGACTCGCACAGAACCGTTCCCTACGATGGCGCGGTGACCGATACCGCGTCCTCCATGGACCTCCGGCAGGGCCAGGCGCCGCACGACCAGCGGCCGTCGTGGCGGCAGCGGCTGCGCCGATTCGGGTACGTTCCGGCCGAGGACGCCCCCGCGGGCGGCGTACGCGACCGGCTGGTGCCCCCGTTCGCCGAGCCGGGCCCCCGGCTGTGGCAGGCGCTCGGCGTGTCGCCGGTCCTCGCCGAGCGGATCACCCGCTGGTCGGGCTGGGGCGGTCCGCTGCTGGTGACGCTGATGGCGGGCCTGATGCGGTTCTGGAACCTGGGCAGCCCGCGCGCGGTGATATTCGACGAGACGTACTACGCCAAGGACGCCTGGGCGCTCGTCCACCGCGGCTACGAGGTCAACTGGGACAAGAACGCCAACGACCTGGTGTTGCAGACGCACGGCCACCTCGTGATCCCGACGGACGCGGCGTACGTCGTGCACCCGCCGGTCGGCAAGTACGTCATCGGGCTCGGCGAGCTGGTGTTCGGGTTCGACCCGTTCGGCTGGCGGTTCATGACCGCGCTGCTGGGCACCCTCTCCGTCCTGCTGCTGTGCCGGATCGGGCGCCGGCTGTTCCGCTCGACGTTCCTCGGCTGCCTGGCGGGCGCGCTGATGGCGGTGGACGGCCTGCACTTCGTGATGAGCCGGACCTCGCTGCTCGACGGCGTGCTGATGTTCTTCGTGGTGGCCGCGTTCGGCTGTCTGGTCGTCGACCGGGACCGGTCGCGGGAGAGGCTGGCCGCCGCGCTGCCGGCCGGCCCGGACGGCCGGGTCCGCCCGGACGCGGACGTGGCCGACACGTTCCGGCTCGGTCTGCGGCCCTGGCGCTGGGCGGCCGGGCTGATGCTGGGCCTGGCCATCGGCACGAAGTGGAACGGCCTGTACATCCTGGCCGCGTTCTGTGTGATGGCGGTGCTGTGGGACGTCGGCGCCCGCAGGACCGCGGGCGCCCTGCACCCGTACGCGGCGGCCCTGAAGTACGACACGGGCATCGCCTTCCTGGCGACGGTCCCCGTGGCGATCGCCGTCTACCTGGCCTCCTGGACCGGCTGGATCCTCTCCCCGGCCAACGGCACCGGCGGCTACTTCCGCAACTGGGCGGCCACCGACGGCAAGGGCGGCAGCTGGACCTTCCTGCCGGACTGGCTGCGCAGTCTGTGGCACTACGAGCACGAGGTGTACGAGTTCCACGTCGGCCTGACGTCCCCGCACACCTACCAGTCCAACCCGTGGAGCTGGATCGTGCTGGGCCGTCCGGTGTCGTACTTCTACGAGTCCCCGAACCCCGGCGCGGACGGCTGCCCGGCCGACGCCGGCCAGAAGTGCGCCCGTGAGGTGCTGGCGATCGGCACCCCGCTGCTGTGGTGGGCGGCCTGCTTCGCGATCCTCTACGTGCTGTGGCGGTGGGCGTTCCGCCGCGACTGGCGGGCCGGTGCCGTGGCGTGCGGGATCGCGGCCGGCTATCTGCCCTGGTTCCTGTACCAGGAGCGGACGATCTTCCTCTTCTACGCGGTCGTCTTCCTGCCGTTCCTGTGTCTGGCGGTGGCGATGATGATCGGCGCGATCATCGGGCCGCCGGGCTCCTCCGACACCCGCCGGGTGATCGGCGCGTCGGCGGCGGGCGTGCTGGTGCTGCTGATCGCGTGGAACTTCATCTACTTCTGGCCCCTGTACACGGGCACCGCGATCCCCATCGACCAGTGGCGGTCGCGGATGTGGCTGGACACCTGGGTCTAGCGGCTCAGACCCACCCGGAAGGCGGTCGACCGCCTCTGCCGCAGCCCGGGCGCCGGCAGCGCCCACGGCGGATTCCGGTCGGATTGTCGCAAGCCTGCTACGGATCCGCCGCCGACGTCACCCTCTGAGGTGGGGACTTTAAGGTGAGTGCCGTCGTTGGGGTGTGTGAGTGAGGGCTGCGGGGAGCCTGGGGAACGTACGGAGGAACTGAGGCTGTGGGCAAGAGAAGGCGCGTCGCCGAGCGACGGAAGACGACCAGTCCCGTCGTGCTCGGCGGGATGATCGCCCTGGTCCTCGGCGGCGCCGGGTTCGGCGTCTACGCGCTGTACGACGGCGGTGCCGCGGCCGACGAGCGCGCCTCCGCCGCGGCCGGCCACAAGACGGTCAAGACAGGCCCGCTCAGCGCCGCCGAGGTCCGCACGGCCTCCACCCGTTTTCTCACCGCGTGGCAGCACGGCAGGCTCACCGAGGCGGCGGCCGCCACCGACGACTCCTCCGCCGCCGCCAAGCTGCTCACCGGCTTCGCCAAGGACGCCTCCGTGAAGGGCGTCACGCTCACGCCGGGCGCGGCCAAGGGCACCGAGGTGCCGTTCTCCGTCAAGGCGACGGTGTCGTACCACAGCCTCAGCAAGCCGCTGGCGTACGACAGCGCGCTCACCGTGGTGCGGCGGGCGAGCGACGGCAAGCCGCTGGTCGACTGGCACTCCTCCGTCGTCCACCCGGACCTGAAGGACGGCGACACCCTCGTCACCGGCGCGTCCGGCACCCCGCCGATCAAGGCGCTGGACCGCGACGGCGGCGAGCTGACGACCGCCACGTACCCGTCGCTGGGCACGGTGCTGGACGGGCTGCGCGAGAAGTACGGCAAGACGGCGGGCGGCAAGGCGGGCGTCGAGCTGCGCGTGGTGCGCGGCAAGGCGGCGCAGAAGGCCGAGCTGTCCGACAAGACGCTCGTGGAGCTGAGCAAGGGCACCCCGGGCACGGTGAAGACGACCCTGAGCCCCACCCTGCAGGCTGCGGCCGAGCAGCAGGTCGGCAAGCGGGCGCGGGCGTCCGTGGTCGTCGTGCGGCCCTCGACCGGGGAGATCCTCGCGGTCGCCAACAGCGGGCACGGCTTCAACGTCGCCTTCCAGGGATCCCTCGCGCCGGGCTCCACGATGAAGATCGTGACGTCGACGATGCTGTTCGAGAAGAAGCTCGTCACCCCCGACGCGTCGCACCCGTGCCCCAAGACGTACAAGCTGGCCGGCTGGACGTTCCACAACGACGACGACTCCGAGATCAAGAAGGGCACGTTCAAGCAGAGCTTCGGAGCCTCCTGCAACAACGCCTTCATCAACTTCGCGCCGAAGCTGTCGAACAGCGACCTGACGAAGGAGGCCCAGCAGGTCTACGGCCTCGGCATGGACAACTGGGCCATCGGTGTCCCGTCGTTCGACGGTTCCGTCCCGGTGCAGAGCGGCGCGCAGATGGGCGCCTCGCTGATCGGGCAGGGCGGGGTGCGCATGAACCCGCTGAACATGGCGTCCGTGGCGGCGACGGTCGAGTCGGGCGCCTTCCACCAGCCGTACCTGGTGGCCCCCGAGGTGGACCACCGCACGCTGGCGAAGGCGGCACACACCATGTCCTCGACGACGCAGTCCCAGCTGAAGGACGTCATGCGGTTCACGGCGGACTACGGCACGGCCGCCAAGGCGATGGCGGGCATGAGCGGGGACTACGGCGCGAAGACGGGCTCCGCGGAGGTCGACGGGCAGAAGAAGCCGAACGGCTGGTTCACCGCCTTCAAGGGCGACCTGGCCGCCGCGGGCGTGGTGCAGGCGGGCGGCCACGGCGGCGACACGGCCGGTCCGATCGTGGCGACCCTCCTGAAGACGGGCGGCTGATCAGGTCCGTACGGGTTCCGCGGTGTAGGTCCGGCGCAGGAATCTGACCAGGGCCTTCGAGTCGAACTGGACGACCTCGACACCGTTGTCGGAATGGAACTCGACGACGGCCTGGACGCGGCCGCACGGCCACACCCGTACCGCGCCGCTCTCGGCCGGTGACCGCAGCCCGCGTTCCAGCAGCGTGCGGGAGAAGGTCCACTCGTGCGGGCCGGGCAGGCCGACCCGTACCGACCGTGGATCGGAGTCGGGGTCATAGCGCAGCACCACCGGTACGGCCCCCGGGTCCTCCTCGTCCGTGACGATATGGGCGCGCGCGTACTGCTCGACCACAGACATCCGATCGCCCTTTCACGCTGAGTGACCTATGCGAAAGCTGTGCATCCGCTTTCTCTCCAATGTCGCACATATTCCGATTCCCGCCCGCTGGAGCGTGCACCGCCCCGCGAAGTGCCGCACGAGCTACTGGTACTTGCAAAGCGTTCGCAACAAAGGCCTAAAATCATCCGGTGCACGTACCTGACGGATTCATCGACGCCCCCACCTCCGCCGTCACCGCAGTGGCCGCCGCCGGCGCCCTCGCGGTGAGCCTGCGCGGCGCCCGCCGCGAGCTCGACGAGCGGACGGCCCCGCTGGCCGGCCTGGTGGCGGCGTTCATCTTCGCCGTACAGATGCTCAACTTCCCCGTCGCGGCCGGAACAAGCGGCCATCTGCTGGGCGGAGCGCTGGCCGCGATCCTGGTCGGACCGTTCACGGGCGTGCTCTGTGTGTCCGTGGTGCTGCTCATGCAGGGTGTGCTGTTCGCGGACGGCGGTCTCACCGCGCTCGGCGTGAACATCACCGACATGGCGATCACCACGACGGTGGTCTCGTACGCCGTCTTCCGCGCGCTGCTCGCCGTCCTGCCCCGCAAGCGGCGCTCGGTGACCGTCGCCTCCTTCGTCGCCGCGCTGGTGTCCGTACCGGCCGCCGCGGTCGTCTTCACGCTCCTGTACGCGGTCGGCGGGACGACCGACGTCTCCCTCGGCAAGGTCGCGACCGCGATGATCGGCGTCCATGTCCTGATCGGCGTCGGCGAGGCCGTCATCACCGCGCTCACGGTGAGCGCGGTGATCGCCGTGCGCCCGGATCTCGTGCACGGCGCGCGCGGCCTGAGGCAGCGGCTCAAGCTGCGCGTGGACGGCGCACTCGTGGACGCACCGGCGCCCGTCGCGGCCCGCACGCCCGCGGCGGCGCGCACCTCGCGGCGCACGCTGTGGGTGACGGGCCTGGTCACCTCCCTCGTCCTCGCCGGATTCGTCAGCTTCTACGCCTCCGCGAACCCCGACGGCCTGGAGAAGGTCGCGCACGACAAGGGGATCGACAGGAAGACGGAGAAGCACGCCGCCGCCGACTCCCCGCTCGCCGACTACGGCGTCAGGAACGTCTCGAACGCCCGTCTGTCCGGCGGCCTCGCGGGGGTGATCGGTGTCGGCGTCACGGTCGTGGCGGGCAGCGCGGTGTTCTGGGCGCTGCGCCGGCGCCGGCCCGAGGACGTCTCCCCCGTCTCCCCCGTCAACACGGGTCTGTGACATGGGAGCCGGACACGCGCACAGGCTGTACCGGCACGGGCACTCGCCCGTGCACGGCCTGCCGCCGCACACCAAGCTCGCCGCCGCCTTCCTGTTCGTGGTGGTGGTCGTGTCGACCCCGCGCGAGGCGATGGGGGCGTTCGCGGGGTACGCGGTCCTGCTCGCCGCCGTCGCGGCCCACGCGCGCGTACCCGCCGCGTTCCTGCTCAGGCGGCTGCTGATCGAGGTGCCGTTCGTGGCGTTCGCGGTGCTCATGCCGTTCGTGGCGGAGGGCGAGCGGGTGCACGCGCTCGGCCTCTCGCTGAGCGTGAACGGCCTGTGGGGCGCCTGGAACGTGCTCGCCAAGGGCACGCTCGGCGTCGCCGCCTCCGTACTGCTGGCAGCCACCACCGAGCTGCGCGAACTGCTGCTGGGCCTGCAGCGGTTGCGGCTCCCGCCGCTGCTGGTCCAGATCGCCTCCTTCATGATCCGCTACGGCGACGTCATCACCGACGAGATGCGCCGGATGCGGATCGCCCGCGAGTCGCGCGGCTTCGAGGCCAGGGGCGTACGGCACTGGGGTGTCCTCGCCAAGTCCGCCGGCGCGCTGTTCATCCGCTCCTACGAGCGCGGGGAGCGGGTGCACCTGGCCATGGTGAGCCGCGGCTACGCCGGTTCCATGCCGGTCATCGACGAGGTGACCGCGTCCGGCGCGCAGTGGCGGCACGCCCTCACGCTCCCCTGCGCCGCCCTCGTCGTCTGTCTGCTGGGATGGGTCCTGTGAGTAACGCTTCGCTGGAGGTCTCCGGCCTCGCCTTCGCCTACCCCGACGGCCACCAGGCCCTGTTCGGCGTCGACTTCTCGATCACGCGCGGGGAGCGGGTCGCCCTGCTCGGCCCCAACGGGGCGGGCAAGACCACCCTGGTGCTGCACCTCAACGGCATCCTGGGCGGCGGCACGGGCACGGTGACGGTGGCCGGACTGCCCGTCGGCAAGCAGCACATGGCCGCCGTCCGGCAGAAGGTCGGCATCGTCTTCCAGGACCCGGACGACCAGCTGTTCATGCCGACCGTGCGGGAGGACGTGGCGTTCGGGCCGGCCGCCGCCGGCATCAGGGGGGCCGCGCTGGAGGAGCGGGTGCGCACCGCCCTGGAGCGGGTCGGCATGCAGGACTTCGCCGGCCGTCCGCCGCACCACCTGTCCTTCGGACAGCGCCGGCGCGTGGCCGTGGCCACCGTGCTCGCCATGGAGCCGGAGATCCTCGTCCTCGACGAGCCGTCGTCCAACCTCGACCCGGCCTCGCGCCGCGAGCTCGCCGACATCCTGCGCTCCCTGGACGTCACCGTCCTCATGGTCACCCACGACCTGCCCTACGCCCTGGAGCTGTGCCCGCGCTCGCTGATCCTCAGCGACGGCGTGATCGCGGCCGACGGTCCGACCGCCGGGCTGCTCTCGGACGAAGAGCTGATGCGGGCCCACCGGCTGGAGCTGCCGTTCGGCTTCGATCCGACGTCCGTGACAATGGGCGGGTGACGAACGAGGACCGCGCCGTCGAGGGGTCGCTGCTGCTGGACGACCAGCTGTGCTTCGCGCTGTACGCCGCCCAGCGCGCCGTGACCGCCGCCTACCGTCCGCTGCTGGACGGCCTCGGGCTCACCTATCCCCAGTACCTCGTGCTGCTGGTGCTGTGGGAACGCGGCGAGACCAGCGTGAAGGAACTGGCGCGCTCCCTGCGGCTGGACTACGGGACCGTCTCCCCGTTGCTCAAGCGGCTGGAGGGCGCGGGCCTGGTACGCAGGGAGCGGGCGGCCGGCGACGAGCGCTCGGTGCTTGTCGCGTGCACGGGGCGCGGCGAGGAACTGAGGGAGCGCGCGGCGCGCGTGCCGGATGCGCTGCTCACCACCGCAGGCCTCGGCGCGCAGGACGTGGCGCGGTTGCGCGAGGAGTTGTGGGCGCTCACCGAACGCGCCGACGCGGCGGCCGACCGGCCCTGATCCCGCACACCGTCCCGTCCCGGCCACTCCCGCGCTGATCTCGCGTTACTCGCGGTTGCGACCCCCGCGTGGACACCGCTGACCTACCGGCCAGTACCTTGTGCACGATGTACTTGTGCGCCACTTGTTCCGGGGGAGGCCGGCCATGACCGAGGACACCGCTGTCGACACCCGTCCGACGAAGATCATGTACGTCGCCGAGGCCACCGCCCACGGCGGCCGCGACGGCTATGTCACCAGCCAGGACGGCCAGCTCGAACTGAAGGTCGCGATGCCCCCGGAGCTGGGCGGCGACGGCAACGGCACCAACCCGGAACAGCTCTTCGCGGCCGGTTACAGCTCCTGCTTCCACAACGCGCTGATCCTCGTCGGCAACCGCGCGGGCTACGACCTGACCGGCTCCACGGTGGCCGCCAAGGTCGGCATCGGCCCGAACAGGCACCGCGGCTACGGCCTCGCGGTCGCCCTCAGCGTCTCCCTGCCGGTCCTGGACCCGGACCTGGCGGCCCAGCTGGTGGACGCGGCGCACGAGGTCTGCCCATACTCCAACGCGACACGCGGCAACATCGACGTAACGATCCTCCTGGGCTGATCCCGCCGAGGAATCACAGGCACACAGCCCGCGTTGCACCCACTGTCACAGGCGGCGGGACAGTGAGCGAAAGGATGGCGGGCGTGGACGTGAACGGCACAGTGGCCGAGGGCTTCGAGCCGGTCAGGGAGGCGTTCGCAGCGAACTTCACGCTGCTCGGGGAACGCGGCGCGGCCGTCGCCGTCTACCGCGACGGACACAAGGTCGTCGACCTGTGGGCCGGCACCAAGGACGTCGACGGCACAGCCGGTACGGCTCCGTGGGAGCCGGGGACCGCGCAGATCGTGCGCTCGGCGACCAAGGGCGTCGCCGCCGCCGCGCTCCTGCTCCTGCACCAGCGCGGCGAGCTGGACCTGGACGCCCCGGTCGGCGCGTACTGGCCCGAGTACAAGGCGGCCGGCAAGGAGCACACCCTCGTCCGGCACCTGCTCGCGCACCGCGCGGGGGTGCCCGTCCTGGACCGCCCGCTGACCCCCGCCGAGGCCGCCGACCCCGACCTGGGCGCCGCGGCCGTCGCCGCGCAGGCACCGGTGTGGGAGCCGGGCACGGGCCACGGCTACCACGCCCAGACCTACAGCTGGCTCACCGGCGAACTGATCCGGCGGATCACCGGACGCCCGGTCGGCGCGTGGATCGCGGACGAGATCGCGGGTCCCGTCGGCGCAGACCTGTGGCTCGGGCTGCCGGAGTCGGAGCACGCGCGCGTGGGCCGCGTCGGCCCGGCCGCGGCGCCCGAGGCCGTGGGCGGCCTGAAGACCCGCCCCAAGCGCGCGGTGGCCGAGGCGTACGCCGACCCGGAGTCGCTGACCCGGCGCGCGTTCGCCGCGATCACCCCGCTGCCCGACGAGAACGACGCCGCCTACCGCGCGGCCGCCCTGCCCGCGTCCAACGGCATCGCCACCGCGGACGGCCTGGCCCGCTTCTACGCCTCGCTCATCGGCGAGGTGGACGGCGGCACCCGCCTGTTCAGCCCGGAGACGAGGGAACTGGCCCGCGCCGAGCGGTCCGCCGGACCGGACCGGGTCCTGGTGGTCGGCACCCGGTTCGGCCTCGGCTACATGCTGCACGGAGCGGCGTCCCCGCTGCTCTCCCCCGGCTCCTTCGGCCACCCGGGCCGTGGTGGCGCCCTGGCCTTCGCCGACCCGGAGACCGGCATCGCCTTCGGCTACGTCACCAACGGCTTCCGCAAGAGCGTGACGGCGGACCCGCGGGCGCAGGCGTTGGTGCGGGCGGTACGCACGGCTCTCGGATAGGGCCGCGCGCCGTCACACGTTGATCGTGTGCGAGGTCCGTCCGGACTCCGCGTCGATCTCGTCGTGGGCCTTGGTCAGCAGTTGCATGGCCAGTTCGTTGAGGGCACGTGCGCCGGCGATCTCCTCCCCGACCCGGGGCTGGTTGGCGTCGACACGGTGCCGGGTGGCGTGACCGTGCGCCCGTACCTCGCTGCCGTCCGGCAGGCGCACCAGGGCCGCCGCACGCGTGTGGTCGGCATCCTCCATGAACTCCAGCTCGACGTGCCATCCGACAGTGGTGTGCATCATGACGATCACCTCCGAGAACCGCTGCTTCCAGGGTGCCCCCGGCACCCCGGCCCGTCATGTCGACGCCGGCCGGCGGCCCGGCTTCCCGTCCTGCTGCCCGTCGTCGTCGAAGCTGGCGAAGTACGCGGCGGCCATGTCCTCGTCCGCGTGGCCCTGGGCGGCGGCGCGGGCCAGCCGTTCCGCGGTCGCGGCGGCGACGTCCAGCCGTACGCCGCCGCGCTCACCGGCCTGGACGATGAGACGCGCGTCCTTCTCGGCGGTGGCCACCGCGAACGACGCCGGGGACAGCCTGCCGTCGAGCACCAGCGCGGCCTTGGCCCGCAGGTAGCCCATGTCGAGCGGGCCGCCCTCGATCAGGTCGAAGAAATCCTGGGGATCCACGCCGAGGGCCTGGGCGAGGGCGAGGACCTCGCCCGCGGCGGCGGTGGCGGCGAGCACCCAGCTGTTGGCGACCAGCTTCAGCCGGCTCGCGCTGCCCGCGCCGCCGTCGGTCCCCGTCCACACGGTCTTCGCGCCGACCGCGGCGAAGACGGGCTCGACCGTCTCCCGCCCCTCCTCGGGCCCCGCGGCCAGCACGGTCAGCAGGCCGTCCTCGGCGGGCCGGCGGGTGCCGAGGACGGGGGCGTCGTAGAAGACGAGCCCGTGCTCCCGGGCGAAGGCGGCCAGGTCGGCGACCAGGTCCGTCCCTGCGGTCGTGCACTGCGCCCACACCGTGCCGGGTCGCAGCGCGGGGGCGGCCTCGCGCAGGACGTCGAGGACGGTGTTGCCGTCGTACAGCATCGTCAGGACGACGTCGGAGCCCTCGACGGCCTCGGCGGGGCTGCCGGCGACCCGTGCGCCGTCGGCGGCGAGCGGCTCGGCCTTCTCCCGCGTACGGTTCCACACACGCACCCGCAGTCCCGCACGGCACAGGTTCCGGGCCATCGCGGCCCCCATGATGCCGGTGCCCAGAACGCTGACGGTCGGCTTGTCGGTCATGGTCGGCTCCCTTTCGTTCCCGTCGCTGCCCGGTGCGGCCTGCCGGGCCACCCGCCGACCGGACCATCCGTCTACCCGGCGTGCACCATCAACGCGATGCCCACCACCAGCAGCCCGGCCGCCGCGATTCTGGGTGCCCCGAAACGCTCCTTGAAGAACACCGCGCCGATCGCGGCCCCGACGATGATCGAGGACTCGCGCAGCGCGGCGACCGGCGCGAGTTCGGCGCGGGTCTGGGCCCACAGCACGAGGGCGTACGCGGCGACGGACAGGGCCGCGCCGAGGAGGCCGAGAGCGGCGTGGGGCCGGAGCAGCCGGACGGTGTCGGCACGCGCGCGTGCGTACATGTAGCCCGGGATGACGACGCCCTGGACGGCCATGAGCCAGGCGATGTACCCGAGCGGGGTGTGCGCGGCCCGTACGCCCAGGCCGTCGATCACCGTGTACACGGCGATCGTCAGCCCGGTCGCGAAGGCCGCGCCGATCGCCGCCCAGTCGGGCCGGCTTCCGCGCAGTCCCCACAGGCTGACGCCCATGAGCCCGACGCAGGACACGGCGATCCCGGCCAGTGCCCGGTTCCCGGGCACCTCGTGCGCGAAGACGGCCGCCAGCACGGTGACCACGAGCGGGGCGCTGCCGCGCGCGATGGGGTACGCCTGCCCGAAGTCACCGAGCCTAAAGGAGGTCATCAGCAGGGCGTAGTAGGCGATGTGGACGGCCGCCGAGGCCAGCAGGTACGGCCAGGCGGGCCCCGCCGGGAAGGCCGCGAACGGTGCGATCGCGAGCCCGATCAGCAGCCCGCCCCCGGATATCAGGGTGAACCCCACCAGTTTGTCGGTGATGTGGTGCGCGATGGCGTTCCAGCTGGCGTGGGTCACGGCGGCGAGCAGGACGGCGGCCGCGACGAGCGGCGTCACGCGGTCCGCTCGCGAACGTCCACCAGGTCGGCTCCGGCGAAACGGGGGTGGGCTGCGGACTCGTCGGCGTCAGTGGCGGCTGTCGTCGTCATGCGCGGCACGCTACGGCATCGCCGGGGCCGCGCTTACGGGGGTTTCGCCGCGACGGTCGCCGTGCACAGCGGAAAGCCGGTGAGGGTGCGGCCCCGTCCCCACGGGCACCCTCACCGGCCGCTCTGCCGTCAGGAGCGGTACGTCAGACCCGTACCAGCTCCCTCTCCCCGTCGGGGTCGGCGTCCCTGCGGTCCTCGGCCGTGCGCAGGCCCTCGCCCTCCACGTCGACGTCGGGCAGCGCGCGGTCGAGCCACCTCGGCAGCCACCAGGCCCGCTTGCCGAGCAGTGCGAGCACCGCCGGGACGATGGCCATGCGGACGATGAACGCGTCGAAGAAGACGGCGACGGCGAGGCCGAAGCCGATCATCTTGATCATCGACTCGCTGGAGCCGATGAAGCCGGAGAAGACGGCGATCATGATGATCGCGGCGGCCGTGACGACCCGTGCGCTGTACTTGAAGCCCGTCACGACGGCCTGGGTGGGCTTCTCCCCGTGGACGTACGCCTCCCGCATGCGGGTCACGAGGAACACCTCGTAGTCCATGGCGAGACCGAAGACCACGCCGACCATGAAGATCGGCATCATCGACATGATCGGGCCGGTCTGCTCGACGTTGAACAGGCTGGACAGCCAGCCCCACTGGAACACCGCGACCACGGCGCCGAGGGCCGCCAGCACGCTGAGCAGGAAGCCGAGGGCCGCCTTCAGCGGGACGAGGATCGAGCGGAAGACCACGATCAGCAGGAGGAAGGCCAGGCCGACGACCAGCGCGAGGTACGGCAGCAGGGCGTCGTTCAGCTTCTGCGAGAAGTCGATGTTCATCGCCGTCGAGCCGGTGACCAGGACCTTCGCGTCGGTCGCGGAGGTTATGCCCTCGCCCTTGTCGCGGATGGCGTGGACCAGGTCCTCGGTGGTGGTCGAGGACGGCTTGGAGTCCGGGATGACCGTGATCGTCGCGGTGTCGCCGGCCTTGTTGGGCATGGCCGGAGTGACCGTGACGATGTCCTTCAGGCCCTTGATCTCGTCGCCGACCTTGGTGAAGGCCGCCTTGGGGTTGTCGCTGCCCTTGGCGTCGACCACGACCATCAGAGGGCCGTTGAAGCCCGGCCCGAAGCCCTCGGACAGGAGGTCGTAGGCGCGGCGCTGGGTGGTGGAGACCGGCTGGGAGCCGTCGTCCGGCAGGCCGAGTTCCAGGGAGGCGGCCGGGACCGCCGCCGCGCCGAGGCCGATCACGCCGAGCAGGAGGACGGCGACCGGGCGCCGTACGACGAAGCTCGCCCAGCGGGTGCCCATGTTCGGGCGGCCCGGCTGCTTCGGCTTGCGGCCGCCGCCGAGCAGCTTGCTCTTCTGGCCGGCCGGCTTGATCCTGCGGCCCGCGTAGCCGAGCAGCGCCGGGATCAGGGTGAGGGCGATGAGGACGGCGACGGCGACCGTACCCGCGGCCGCGACGCCCATCTTGGTCAGCATCGGGATGTCGACCACGGACAGGCCGACCAGGGCGATGACGACGGTCAGGCCCGCGAAGACCACCGCCGAGCCCGCCGTGCCGACGGCCCGTCCGGCCGCCTCCTCGCGCTCGCGGCCCTCGGCCAGTTCGGCGCGGTAGCGGGAGACGATGAAGAGGGCGTAGTCGATGCCGACGGCGAGGCCGATCATCGAGGCCAGGGTGGAGGTGGTGGTGCCCAGGTCGAGGGCCTTGGCGAGCGCGGTGATCGTGGAGACACCGATGCCGACGCCGATGATCGCGGTCAGCAGCGGGAATCCGGCCGCGAGCAGCGAGCCGAAGGTGATGACGAGGACCACCGCGGCGACCGCGATGCCGATGACCTCGCTGTTACCGGTCTCGGGCGTCGCCTGCAGCGCGTCACCGCCGACCTCGACGGTCAGCCCGGCGTCCCGCGCGTGCTGCGCGGCCTCCTTCAGGGCGTCCTTCGAGGAGTCCTCCAGCTCCATGCCGGAGACCTTGTACTTCACCGAGGCGTAGGCGATCGTGCCGTTCTTGCTGACGGCGTGTCCGGTGTAGGGGTCGGCGACGGAGACGACCTCGGAGCCGCTCTTCAGCTCCTTCACCGTCTTCTCGACGGTGGCCTTGTCGGCCTTGTCGGTCATCTTCTCGCCGCTGGGCGCCTTGAAGACGACGCGCGCGGTGGCGCCGTCGGCGCTCATGCCGGGGAAGCGCTGTTCCAGCAGGTCGAAGGCCTTCTGGGCCTCGGTGCCGGGGATGGAGAAGGACGTGTTGCCGGCGGCCGGCGCGGAGGCGGCGCCCACCCCGGCGAGGGTGAGCAGCGCGACCCATATGAGGGCGACGAAGTGCCGTCGCCGGAAGGCGAGACGGCCGAGTCTGTACAGAAACGTGGCCACGGAGGCGTACTCCCGGTCAGGTCGTGGGGTTCATCAGGGCAGGGGTGATCAGCCCGACGACGTGAGCGGTGACGTCAGGTGGTGGGCTTGCTCGGGGATCAGAAGGAGATCAGAAGGGGATCAGAAGGGATCAGCGGGTGGTGGCGCCGAGGGCGGGGAGGACCACGGCGTCGATGTACGACAGGAGGAAGGCCTGGTTCGGCGGCTGCTCGTCGATGAGCGAGCGGGCTGCGAACCCGCCGATCATCATGTGCATCACGTAGTCGATCGCGGGGTTGTCCGCACGGACCTCGCCCCGGTCGATCGCCCGCTGCAGCACACGGCGGAACTCCGCCATCTCCGGCTCGATGAGATGGTCCCTGAACGCCCGCAGGAGGTCGGGATTGCCGTGGACGGCCATCGCCAGACCCCGCATCAGCGCGGAGTTCTGCTCCATCTCGCAGTCGTCCGAACGCAGGGTGAGGGCGTGCAGATCACCTCTGAGCGACCCGGTGTCGACCTCGTCGGCGGAGCCGCCGGGCTTGCTGTGCCGCACCGCCTTCGCCACCAGCTCGGCCTTGCCGCCCCACTGGCGGTAGAGCGTGGCCTTGCTGGACCGGGTGCGGGCGGCGACGGCGTCCATGGTCAGGGCGTCGTAGCCGACCTCCCGGAGCAGGTCGAGCACGGCCTCGTACAACTCGGCCTCGCGCTCGGGCGTGATCCGGCTGCGACGTGCCGTTGCGACGACCTCGGTCATGCCACTCACCCTTCGCTCCGGAGCCTCCTGCTGCTTCGTACACCATGAAGATACCCTGAGACCGAGCGAAACGAAACAGTTTCGTACGTGTGCTGGGTCACGCCTGTGAAGCGCGCATAAGTTGCTGTGCCCCAGCGGGCGGAAAAGCATGGGGAGGTGAGCTATCTGCGCTTTCCCCACCTCAGCGGCGACCTGCTGTGCTTCGTGGCCGAGGACGACCTGTGGCTGGCCCCCCTCGACGCCCCGGGCAGGCCCTGGCGGCTCACGGCGGACCGCACGAAGGACGGGCACCCGCGTTTCTCGCCCGACGGCCGCCGCATCGCGTACACGAGCTGGCGCAGCCTCGTGCCCGAGATCCACCTCATCGACGTCGACGGCGGTCCCGCACGGCAGCTGACGTACTGGGGCAGCGCCGACACCCAGGTCTGCGGCTGGACCCCCGAGGGCGACATCCTGGCCGTCGCCTCCCACGGCGAGCCCTTCTCGTACTTCACCTCGGCCTACAAGGTGTCCCCCGACGGCGACCCCGGCCGCAAACTGCCCTGGGGCCCGGTCGCCGACATCCAGGTCGCCGACGTCGACGGACAGCACAAGACCCTGCTGCTCACCGGCACCCCGCCGCACGAACCGGCCTCCTGGAAGCGCTACCGCGGCGGCGCCATGGGCCGGCTCTGGCTGCACGGGCGGCGGCTCGTGCCCGGCATCGGCGGCCATCTGGCCAGCCCGATGTTCGTCGCCGGCCGGATCGCCTTCCTCTCCGACCACGAGGGCGTCGGCAACCTCTACTCCTGTGCCCAGGACGGCACCGACCTGCGCCGCCACACCGACCACGACGCCTTCTACGCCCGGCACGCCGCCGGCGACGGCAGCCGCGTGGTCTACCAGTGCGCGGGCGACCTGTGGCTGGTGGACGACTTCTCCCCGGGCGGCGTACCGCGCAAGCTGGAGATCCGCCTGGGCGGTCCGGCCACCGGCCGCCGCCGGTACCCGGTACCGGCCGCGCAGAACGTCGACGGCATCTCCGTGGACGAGACCGGCCGGGCCAGCGCCGTCGTCGTACGCGGCAGCCTGTACTGGCTCACCCACCGCGACGGCCCCGCCCGTACGATCACCGACCCGCCCGGGGTGCGGGTACGGCTGCCGGAGATGCTGGGCACGACCGGCCAGGTGGCGTATGTGACGGACGCGGAGGGCGAGGACGCCGTCGAGATCGCCCAGCTCCCCCGCGCGACCGGCGACCGCGCACCCCGCCGGCTCGCCTCCGGCGCACTGGGCCGGGTCCTGGAGATGATCTCCGACCCGCTGGGCGAACGGCTGGCGATCGCCTCGCACGACGGACGGCTGCTGCTGATCGACGTGGGCGAGGAGGGCACGGAGGCCCCGGCGGACACGGAGGCCCCGGCCGGCGGGAAGGGCGCGGAGGTTCCGGCGGGCGGGGAGGCCCCGGCCGGCGGGGAGGGCGCGGAGGTTCCCGCGGACACGGGGGTCCCGGCCGGCGGGGAGGCCCAGGAGAGCGGGGAGGCCCCGGAGGCCGGGCAGGGCGCGGAGGTTCCGGCGGGCGGGGAGGCCCAGGAGGGCGACGGTGGCGGCGCAGGACCCGCGGCGGATGCCGGCGCGCGGGGCACCGGGGCCGCCGACACCGCCGGAGGCCTGGTCACCGAGCTGATCCGCTCCGTCAACGGGCCCGTCCGCGACCTCGCCTTCTCCCCGGACGGCGCCTGGATCACCTGGTCGCACCCGGGCATCGGCCGCTCCCTGCGCCAGATCAAGCTGGCCCGCATCAAGGACCGGCTCGTCGTGGACGTGACCAACGGCCGCTTCGAGGACGAGAACCCCGTCTTCACCCGCGACGGCCGCTATCTCGCCTTCCTCTCCTGGCGCGGCTTCGACCCCGTCTACGACGTCCACACCGGCGACCTGTCCTTCCCGCTCGGCTGCCGCCCGTACCTCGTCCCGCTGAGTTCGGCGACCCCCTCCCCCTTCGCCCTGAACCCCGAGGGCCGTCCGGCGGCCGGCGGGCTCGACCCGGCCGAGGACGAGGAGACCGGCGAGGCCGGCACGGTGACCGTGGAGGCGGAGGGCCTGGCGATGCGGGTCACCCCGTTCCCGGTGATCGCCTCCAAGTACTCCGCGCTGTACCCGGTCGCCGGCGGCGGCCTGGTCTGGCTGCGCTGGCCGATCTCCGGTGCGCTCGGCGAGACCTTCGCCAACCCGGCCGACACCACCAGCCGCCCGACCCTGGAGTACTTCAACATCACCAAGGCGAAGAAGTCCGAACTGGTCGACCACCTGGACTGGTTCGCGGTCAGCGGCGACGGCACCCGTCTGGTCGTCGTCGACGAGGGCGACCTGCGCGCGGTGCCCTCCACGGAGCTGGGCGACAGCGACACGACCGTCTGGATCGACCTGCGCCGCATCCTCCACGTGGTCGACCCGCCCGCCGAGTGGCGCCAGGCCTACGACGAGGCCGGACGGATCATCCGCGCCTACTTCTGGGACCCGGGCATGAGCGGCATCGACTGGGACGCGGTGCTCGACCAGTACCGCCCCCTCGTCGAACGGGTCGCCTCCCCCGACGAGTTCGCCGATCTCCTGCGCGAGGTCCTGGGCGAACTGGGCACCTCGCACGCCTACGTCACCGCCGCCCGCCGCAACGAGGGCCCGGCCCACTACCAGCGCTGGCAGGGTCTCCTCGGCGCCAACCTCGTGTCACGGGACGGCCGTTGGACGGTCAAGCGCATCCTGCCCGGCGACTCCTCCGACTCCAAGGCCCGCTCACCGCTGGCCGGCACCGGCATCCGCGAGGGCGCCGTCCTCACCCACGTCGACGGCCGCCCCGTCGATCCGGTGACCGGTCCGTACCCGCTTCTCGCCGGGTCGGGCGGTACGACCGTGGAGCTGACGTTCACCCCGCCGGAAGGGGAGCCGGGCCGGGCCCGCCGGGTCGCCGTCGTCCCGCTCGTCGACGAGCGGCCGCTGCGCTACCAGGACTGGGTCGCCAAACGCCGGGCCGTCGTCCGGGAGTTGAGCGGCGGCAAGTGCGGCTATCTGCACATCCCCGACATGGGCGGCTCCGGCTGGGCCCAGTTCAACCGCGACCTGCGCATGGAGGTGTCCCGGCCGGCCCTGATCGTGGACGTGCGCGGCAACGCGGGCGGACACATCAGCGAACTCGTCATCGAGAAGCTGACCCGGACCATCCTGGGCTGGGACCTGACGAGGGACGCGCAACCGGTGTCGTACACGTCCAACGCGCCGAGGGGCCCGGTCGTGGCCCTCGCCGACGAGGCGACGTCGTCGGACGGCGACATGATCACGGCCGCCTTCAGGCTGCTGAAGCTCGGCCCGGTCGTCGGCCAGCGCACCTGGGGCGGCGTGGTCGGCATGACCGGCCGCCACCGGCTGGGCGACGGCACCGTCATCACGGTGCCGATGAACGCGGCCTGGTTCGACGCCTACGGCTGGTCCGTGGAGAACCACGGCGTCGCCCCGGACGTGGAGAGCCTGCGCACCCCCCTGGACTGGGCCGAGGGCCGCCACGTGGAGATGGACGCCGCCATCGAACTGGCCCTGGACCTCCTGACCGCCAACCCGGCCGCCACACCCCCGGCGTACGAGGACCTCCCCGACCGCTCCCGCCCCGAACTCCCCCCGCGCCCGGACTGATTCGCGGGCTGATTCGCGCCCCGATACCTCGGGGCCCACGGACAAAGCGCAGGGCGCCCTCCCTGTGGAAGGGCGCCCCACGCCAGACCGGCCAGAGCCGAGCGCAGCGACTAGGCGTCGTAGTCCCGGTCGAAGCGGTCTTCCATCTCCGCTTCCGTGTCCTCGATGTCGCGCATGTTCTCGCGACCGTGCTGGGGCTGCTGGCCGCGCTGCGTCTGCTGCTGACCCCGCTGGGGCTGCTGGCCGCGCTGCGTCTGCTGCTGGCCGCGCTGGGGCTGCTGGCCGCGCTGGCCGGCCCGCTCACGGGTCTCACCGAGCTTCTGCTTGCCCTGTTCCTGCCACTCGTTGGCCTTGTCCTTCATACCCATGTGGGTTCACTCCCGTGGTGGGTGAGGTGGGGAATCGGCCCCTCGAAGGGGGCCTCGACCAGATTCACACGGCCGACCACGGTGCGCATGTGGATCAGTTACGGGGCGTAGCCCGTGCCGCTTCGTCGGCTTCCCCGCCCGCGCCCACGAGCCCCGACCGCATCCCCTGCAGCCGGGGCGCGAACCGCTTCATCTCGCGTTGCCCGACCGTCCCGATGAGCGCCGGCAGATATCCGCGCACGCCCTGCATGCCCCGCAGCCACCACTGCCCGTACACATGCGCCGAGCGCCGCTCGATCCCGGCGACCAGCCGGTCCACCGCCGGTCCCAGCGGGTACGTCTTGTTGGACGGCCACGGCAGCCGCTGGCGCAACTCCCGCATGACGTCGTCCTGGTCGGCGCCGCGCACCATGTCGGTGTCGGTCCAGGACAGGTAGGCGACGCCGACGCGCACGCCCTGGTAGCCGACCTCGGCGCGCAGGCTGTGCGCGTACGCCTCCACGCCCGACTTGGACGCGCAGTACGCCGTCATCATCGGCGCCGGGGTGATCGCCGCGAGGGAGGCGACCTGCAGGAGATAGCCCCGGCTCTCCACGAGCACCGGCAGGAACGCCCGCGCGGTCACCGCCGAACCGATCAGGTTCACCTCGATCACCCGCCGCCACGCCTGCGGATCGGAGTCGGCGAACGGACCGCCCGTCGCCACACCGGCGTTGGCCACCACGATGTCGACCTTCCCGAACCGCGCCTTCACCTCCTGCGCGACCCGGCTCATCGTCTCGTGGTCGGTGATGTCGGCGTACCAGTGGGCGCTGTCGCTGTGCAGACGCGAGGAGACGTCCTTGAGCGCCTCCTCCTCCAGGCCGACCAGCGCGACCTTCGCGCCGCGCGCGGAGAGCTTGCGTGCCAGCAGCTCACCGACCCCGCGCGCCGCTCCGGTGACGACCGCGACCTGCCCTTCGAGGCTGACCCTGCTCATGCGCCCTCCTTGATCTGCGCCGGGGTGGCACGGTGCCCGTCCTCGGGCTCGGTGCCCGTGGCGGTGACGTACGTGGTGACGAGTTCCCGGATCCTGGCGGTCACCAGGTCCGGAGCCTCGATCGGGGTCATGTGGCCGACACCGGTCAGCTCGGTGAGGCCGACGCAGTGCGGAAGCGCGGCGACCAGCGCGTGGGCGTGCACAGGGGGCGTGAGCCGGTCGGACGCGCCGTGCACGATGGCGGTGGGCGCATGCAACTCCCGTACGCCGTGGTCGAGATCGAGCGCCTCCAGCACACCGGCCCACGCGTGGCGGACGGCGCGCGGGCAGGCGTGCACGATCCGCGCGCACGCCTCCACCATGTGCGGGGCGGAACCGGCGCCCATGGTGGCGTACTTGAGGATGCCCTTCGCCACCGGTGTGACCGGTCCGAGCGGGGCACGGGAGCCGAGAACGTGCCCGGTGAGCCAGGTCCGCACCCGCCCGGCGCCGAGCGGCACCACGCGCGACCGGGCGACCAGCCGCGAGCTGCCGGTGCTGCACAGCAGGACGGCGGCGGCGTGCTCCCGGAAGCGGGGGCGCGCGGCCGCGGCCATGACCGTCATACCGCCCATGGAGTGGCCGACGATCAGCGCCTTCTCCTTGCGCGCGAGCGTCTGCGCGAGCACCGCTTCGAGGTCGTCCGCCAGCGCGTGGGTGGTGCACGCGGGGCTCGCGGGGCTGTTCCCGTGCCCCCGCTGGTCGTATGCGATCACCCGGTGATCGGTCGCCAGGTCCCGTATCTGCGCGGCCCAGAAGGCGGTCGAGCAGGTCCAGCCGTGGGAGAGGACGACGGGGGGCGCGTCCTCGGGGCCGTGCACCTCGACGTGCAGCCGCGCGCCGTCGGCGGAGACGACGGTGAGTGCGCGGGAAGGGGTGGGCGGGGCGTACGGCCCGGAGGCCACCGGGGTCACAGCGGCTCGGCGGCTCATGCGACGGCCTCGCTCTGCTTGCCGGACACCGCTGCCGGCCTGCGGACGACCTCGTACTCGGCGAGGTCCACCCGGCGGGTGGCACGCCGGAACTCCGACGTCGTACCCGGCCAGATGGTGGTGTTGCGGCCGCTCTCGTCCAGGTACCAGCTGGTGCAGCCGCCGGTGTTCCACACGGTGCGCTTCATGCGCTCCTGGACCTCGCGGTTCCAGTCCTCGACGGCCGCGGGCCGGGCGTCGAGGGCCGTACGGCCTCCGAGGACGTCCAGTTGCCGCAGATAGTCGGCCATGTAGTTCAGCTGGGACTCGATCATGAGGATCATGGAGGAGTTCCCGAGGCCGGTGTTGGGCCCGATGATCGTCATCCAGTTCGGGAACCCGGCGGCCGTGGCACCGCGCAGCGCCTGCATGCCGCCCTTCCAGGACTCGGCGAGCGTGGTGCCCTGCGCCCCGACCACCCGCTCGGCGATGGGCATGTCGGTCACGTGGAAGCCGGTCCCGAAGACGATCGCGTCGACCTCGGTCTCGGTGCCGTCGGCCGCGACGACGGTCGAGCCGCGGATCTCTCCGAGCCCGCTGGCGACGACGTCCACATTCGGCTCGGCCAGCGCGGGGTAGTACGTGCTGGACAGCAGGATCCGCTTGCAGCCGATGCGGTAGTCGGGGGTGAGCTTGGCGCGCAGGGCCGGGTCCTTGATGGCGCGGGCCATGTTGCGCTTGGCGAGCCGCTCGACGAGTCCGAGTTCGTCGGGGTGCTTGGTGAACGCCTGGACCTGCAGCTCCCGGATGCCCCAGAGCAGGCCGCGCCTGAGCTGGCTGGTGAGGGGCACGGCCCGGTGCAGGCGGCGCTCGGCGCCGGTGATGGCGCGGTCGACGCGGGGCATGACCCAGGGCGGGGTGCGCTGGAAGAGCGTGAGCCGGCCGACCTGCGGCTGGATGGACGGCACGATCTGGATGGCGGAGGCGCCGGTGCCGACCATCGCGACGCGCTTGCCGCGCAGGTCGTAGTCGTGGTCCCAGCGGGCGGAGTGGAACACCTTGCCCGGGAAGGACGCCAGCCCCGGGATCTCCGGGACCTTCGGGTCGGACAGCGGCCCGGTGGCGGAGACGACGACGTCGGCGGTGAGCGTGCCCCGCGCGGTCTCGATCTCCCACCGCAGGTTCTCGGCGTCCCAGGTCATCAGCTTGACCTCGGAGTCGAAGCGGAGGTGCGGGCGCAGTCCGAAGAGGTCGGTGACGTGCTCCAGGTAGGCGCGGATGTGCCGCTGCCCGGAGAAGGTGCGCGGCCAGTCGGGGTTGGGCGCGAAGGAGAAGGAGTAGAGATGGGAGGGCACGTCGCAGGCGCACCCGGGGTAGCTGTTGTCCCGCCAGGTGCCGCCGACGCTGTCCGCGCGCTCCAGGACGACGAAATCGGTGATCCCTTCGCGGCGCAGCCGCACGGCGGCCCCCAGCCCGCCGAACCCGGACCCGATCACCGCCACCCGTACATGCTCGTGCTCGGCCATCCCGAAGCCTCCACGCATCGCCTTTGGACTCTGCCAGTGAACACTGGCGCAATGGGACTGTAGAGCAGCTCCGTACCGAGCGGTAGGGGGCGCGGAACGAAAGTTACCGGCGGTACAACATAGGCTGCGGGCGTGGCAGAGGACGTGGAACGCAAGGAAGGCGGGCGCGAGTACCGCATGGAGGAGCTGGCGCGGCTCGCCGGCATCACCGTGCGCACACTGCGCTTCTACCGCGAACGCAAGCTGATCCCGCCACCGCGCCGGGAGGGCCGCATCGCCTGGTACGACGACCACCACCTGGCCCGGCTGCGCACCATCGCCGCCCTGCTGGAGCGCGGCCACACCCTGAACGGCATCGCGGAGCTCGCGGAGGCCCTCGACCAGGGCCGGGACGTCGCCGACCTGCTCGGCGTCGGCACCCCGAGCGAGGAGGAGCCGGTCCGCCTCACCCCCGAGGAACTCGCCGCCCGCTTCGAGGGCCAGGTCACCCCCGAGAACCTCGCCGCCGCCCTCGAACTGGGCTACCTCGGCACCGACGGCGATGAGATCGTCCACATCAGCCGCCGCCTGCTGGACGTCTCCTCCGCACTGGTCCGCGAGGGCATCCCGCTCGGCGAGGTCCTCGCGGCCGCAGCCCGCGTCCGCGAACACGCCGACGCCCTGGCCGAACTCTTCGCCACCCTGATCCTGCGCCACGCCCCCGAGGAGGACCTGCCCCGCCTGCGCCCCCTGGCCCGCAGCGTGGTGGAGGCGGAACTGTCCCTGGCCCTGGACCGCCGCCTCGCCGCGAAGGCGGGCGGCACGGACGCCTGAGCGCGCCCGCCCGGACGGACCGCCTACAGGTCGTAGACGACGGTCACCGGCGCATGGTCGGACCAGCGCTCGGCATGCGTGGCCGCACGCTCGACGAAGCCCTTCACGGCCTTGCCCGCGAGCCGGGGGGTGGTGACGTGGTAGTCGATGCGCCAGCCGGAGTCGTTGTCGAACGCCCGCCCCCGGTACGACCACCAGGTGTACGGTCCGTCGGCCTCGGGGTGCAGGGCGCGCACGACGTCGACGTAGCCCCCCTCCTCGGGGGCGAACACCCGGCCGAGCCAGTCCCGCTCCTCCGGCAGGAAGCCCGAGTTCTTGGTGTTGGCGCGCCAGTTCTTGAGGTCGGCCTGCCGGTGGGCGATGTTCCAGTCGCCGCACACGACCACCTCGCGGCCGTCGGCCGCGGCCCGCTCGCGCAGGTCCTTGAGGTGGGCGAGGAACTCGCCCATGAAGCGGAGCTTCTCGTCCTGGCGCTCGGTGCCGACCTCACCGGAGGGCAGGTACAGGGAGGCGACGGTGACGCCGGGCAGGTCGGCCTCGACATAGCGCCCGCTGCCGTCGAACTCGGCCGAGCCGAACCCGACCCGGACACGGTCGGGCTCACGCCGGGTGTAGAGGGAGACACCGGCACGGCCCTTGGCCGCCGCGGGGGCGTGCACGACGTGCCAGCCGTCGGGCTGCCGGACCTCCTCGGGCAGCTGGTGCGGCTCTGCGCGCACCTCCTGCAGGCAGACGACGTCCGCGGAGGTCTGCGCGAGCCACTCCACGAAGCCCTTCCTGGCGGCGGCTCGCAGCCCGTTCACGTTCACCGAGGTCACAGTCAGCACCAGGGCACGATACCGGCACACTGGTCGGGGCCCCGAAAGCCCCGCACCCGCCCATCGCATAGAAGTACGATGCCCCGCATGAATATACGTCGTGTTCGTTTCGACCACCCCGACGCCGTGAAGCTCAACAACGAGGTCCAGGCCGAGTACGCCGAGCGCTACGGCGACGACGGCGACGCCACCGTCCTCGGCACCGCGGACTTCGACCCGCCCCGGGGCGTGTATCTGATCGCGTACGACGAGCACGACCTGCCTGTCGCGACCGGCGGCTGGCGCAGCCGGGACCGCAACGACGAGGGCAACGAGGACGGCGACGCCGAGCTCAAGCGCATGTTCGTGATCGCGCAGATGCGCGGCCGGGGGCTCGCGCGCCGGATGCTCTCGGCCCTGGAGGAGGACGCCCGTATGGCCGGGCGCGTCCGCATGGTCCTGGAGACGGGCACCAAGCAGCCGGAGGCCATCGCCCTGTACTCCTCCAGCGGCTACGAACCGTGCGTCAAGTTCGGCTACTACCGGCACCACGAGGAGAGCCGCTGCTTCGCGAAGAAGCTGTAGAAACGATGAAGCCCCAGTCGGCTTTCGCCGACTGGGGCTTCATGCTGCGTGGACCTGAGGGGATTTGAACCCCTGGCCCCCTCGATGCGAACGAGGTGCGCTACCGGACTGCGCCACAGGCCCTTGCAACGAGTGAAACTTTAGCATCCCGATCGGGGTGCTTGGAAATCCGCTCCCTGACTGGTCAGCGCGCCTTCCCGAAGTGTGGCGGCCGTCACTCGTTGGCCGCGCGCGGGCGGTCGCCGTCCTCGTACTGATCGAAGAGGGGCGTGCCGCCGCGCTCGCGTGCCCGGCGCGCGGAGGCGGCCCTGCGGGCGTCGCTGCGGCCGTCCGCCGGCTTGCCCCCGGCCGTGGGCATCCGCTCGTCGGCCCCGGCCTCCGGCGCGTGGCCCGCCTCGTGCTCCGGGGCGACCGAGCTGGAACGCGCCGAACTCCAGGTGCCGGGCGCCCCCAGATCCACATCGGACGTGGCACGCGGCGCGACCGGCGCGGTGACGTACGTCGGCAGGGGCACCGGTACCGGGTCCCAGCTGTCCCCGCCGGGCCGCCGCTGCCGTTCGCGCTGCTGGTCGACCCACTCGGCGTGGTCCGTCTGCTCGACCAGGGCGCGCCGGTCCGCGGCGAGCGCGGCGAGCCCGGTGTCCGTCCCGGACTGAGGGGCCTCCTCCGTTTCGTCCGCGACCGGACCCGCCTCCAGGGGCGCGCGCCGGCGCGGCTGGCGTTCGCGCAGCCGCTGGGCGGCGTCCTCGGCCCGCCGGCGGTCCATCTGGTAGGCGAAGCGACGGCGCTCCTGGGAGCGCAGGTAGGCGATGTACCCGCTGAGGAGTCCGGCCGGTACGGCCGGCGCCCACAGGAAGGCGAGTCCGCCGACCGCGGCGACGATGGCGCCGAACGTGAAGCCGAGGAAGAGCACCACGGTGGTGCGTCTGCGGCGCGCGAGGACCTTCGAGCGCTGGGCACGTGCCGCGGCCGCCTGCGCCGAGGGGCCGCGCCGCGCGGACGGTACTCGCTTCTGTGCGGGCACGGTGCCGGACGGGGGCGCGGTGCCGGACGCGGGTACGGGTGCGGTGCCGGACGCGGGCGCCGGCTTGGGTGCCGGGACCGCGGCCTGCGCGCGTACCGGTTCCGCCTTCACGGGCGCGTCGGGTTCGGCGTCGGCGTGCGCCTGACGGCGGGTCGGAGGCACGGCGAAGGCCCGGACGTCCACCGAGTCGGTGACGGCGTCCGGATCGCCGGTGCCCGGCTCCCCCTCCTGGTCGGAGCGCGCCCGCAGGTCCTTGGCGTACCGGCGCTCCATTCCCGCCCGTCCGGACAGCAGCCGGATGGCGGTGCTGAAGCGTTCCGTCGGACGGGCCTCGTTCAGCTCGTCCTGCCTACGGAGCCACATCGGCACCAGGTAGGCGGCCCAGGCCCCGACAATGACTGCGTAGATGAGGCCGCTGCTGCTCACGTCTCACACCGTAGAGGGGTTTGCATGAGGCCATCTGCCAATTGGGCCGGTGTGTCGCACGATCTGGCTGATATTTCCAGCTTCTTTTGCGACCGATGCGATCAGCGGACCGCCGCAGGTGTGAATTGAATGCCCTGAGACGGTCAGCGGACGGTCAATTTCGAACACATATTCAATTTCGAGGGCTAGCCGGGATTCCCGGGACTGTTCTCCCGCTCACTGTGCCGCCCCTCGCTGTGCCGCTCCTGCCGAGAGCGTGCCCGCTGCCACCGTGCGAGCAAACCGTCGGGCACCTCTTCCGCGGTGAGCGCGAACACCAGATGGTCGCGCCAGGCCCCGTCGATGTGCAGATAACGCGGCCGGAGCCCCTCCTCGCGGAATCCGAGTTTCTCCACGACCCGGCGGCTGGGCCGGTTCTCGGGGCGAATGCAGACCTCGATGCGGTGCAGTCCGACGGCGCGGAAACAGTGGTCCACCACGAGCGCCACAGCCGTCGGCATCACCCCGCGTCCGGCCACCGACTCGTCCACCCAGTAGCCGACGTGGCCCGAGCACATCGACCCCCAGGTGATCCCGGCGACCGTCAGCTGTCCGACGAGCTGCCCCTGGTACTCGATGACGAACGGCAGCATCCGGCCCGCGTTGGCCTCGGAGCGCAGGTGCCGGACCATCTGGCGGTAGGTCGGCCGGTGCACGATCGGCCCGCTCGGCGTGGGCGGCGGAATGGTCGCCTCCCAGGGGCGCAGCCAGTCCCGGTTGCGCCGGTTCACCTCGCGCCAGGCCCGCTGGTCGCGCAGCTTTATCGGCCGGAGGACGACATCGCCGTCCGCCAGCACGACGGGCCAGGAAGGGCTGTTCAGCTCGCACCCCCGCTCGTGGGTCCGGGTCTGGGGTGGTCGCCGCCGCGGAGCTGCTCGACGGCGTGGACAAGCAGGGGTTCCAGCACGGCGAGGCCGTCCCTCACCCCGCCCGTGGAGCCCGGCAGGTTCACGATCAGGGTGCGGTCCGCCACGCCGGCCAGGCCCCGGGAGAGCGCCGCGGTCGCCACCTTCTCCCGGCCGAACGCCCGGATGGCCTCCGCGATGCCCGGCACCTCGCGGTCGATCACCGCGCGGGTCGCCTCGGGCGTGCGGTCGGTCGGCGAGATACCGGTGCCGCCGGTGGTGACGATCACGTCGTAACCGGCGCCGGCCCCCGCGCGCAGGGCGGCCTCGACGGGGTCCCCGTCCGGGACGACCCGGGGGCCGTCGACGTCGAACCCGAGGCTCTTGAGGCCGTCGGCGATCAGGGGGCCGCCCTTGTCCTCGTAGACGCCCGCGGCAGCCCTGTTGGAGGCGGTGACCACCAGAGCGCGGTAGGTCATGCCCGGCTCCAGTCGCCCGATTTGCCGCCTGTCTTCTCCTCCACCCGTACGTCCGTGATGACCGCTCCCTTGTCGACCGCCTTGACCATGTCGACCACGGTGAGCGCGGCGACCGTCACGGCGGTGAGGGCCTCCATCTCGACGCCCGTACGATCCGTCGTCTTCACGGTGGCCTGGATCCGCACGGCGTCGTCCGCGACCGACAGGTCCAGTTTCACACCGGACACCGACAGCGGGTGGCACAGCGGGATCAGGTCGGGGGTGCGCTTGGCGCCCATGATGCCGGCGATCCGCGCGGTGGCCAGGGCGTCCCCCTTGGGCATCCCCTCACCGCGCAGCAGCTCGACCACTCGGGGCGAGACGAGGACGCGGCCGCTGGCGCGGGCGGTACGTGCGGTCACGTCCTTCCCGGACACGTCGACCATGCGGGCGGCGCCCGCCTCGTCGATGTGCGTCAGTCGGTCCTGCGCAGGGGGTCCGGGGGTCTCCCCCCGGGAAGGCACTGTCATGGCTGTGGCGCTCCCGGTCCGGGCCCGTCGCAGTGCGGTGCACGGGCCTGCTGTGCGCGACACGCTACCGCCAACCAGCAGGGCTCAGCCGAGCAGGACCACCTCCACCTCGGCGCCGGGCTCGACGGACTCGCTGTCCTCGGGGACGACGATCAGCGCGTCGGCCTGCGCCAGGGCGGCGATCAGGTGCGAGCCGGCGCCGCCCACGGGGGTCACCTCTCCGTCGCCGTACGCACCGCGCAGGAACTGCTGGCGCCCCTTGGGCGAGCGCAGCGCCTTGTCCGCCTTCAGGACGGCCCGGGCGCGGGGCCGGTGCACGTCCGTGAGGCCCATCAGGGCGCGGATGGCGGGCCGGACGAAGAGCTCGAAGGAGACGTACGACGACACGGGGTTGCCCGGCAGGGCCAGCAGCGGTGTGTGGTCGGGGCCGATGGAGCCGAAGCCCTGGGGCTTGCCGGGCTGCATGGCGAGCTTGCGGAACTCCACGCCGCTGCCCGCTTCGTCCTCGTCACCGGCGTACGACAGGGCCTCCTTGACCACGTCGTACGCCCCGACGCTGACCCCGCCCGTGGTCACCAGCAGGTCGGCGCGGATGAGCTGGTCCTCGATGGTGGAGCGGAGGGTCTCGGCGTCGTCGGCGACGGCGCCGACCCGGTAGGCGATGGCGCCGGCGTCCCGCGCGGCCGCGGTGAGGGCGAAGCTGTTGGAGTCGTAGATCTGGCCGCGGCCCAGTTCCTCGCCGGGCTGGACGAGTTCGCTGCCGGTGGACACGACGACCACGCGCGGGCGCGGACGCACGCGTACCGTCGCGCGGCCGATCGCGGCCAGCAGTGCGATCTGCGGCGGGCCGAGGATCGTCCCGGCCTGAAGGGCGCGGTCGCCGGCCTTCACGTCGCTGCCCTTGGCGCGCACGTGCGCGCGTGCCTCGGCGGGGCGGTGCACGCGGACCTGCCCCTCGGCGCCCTCGGGGGCCAGGCTGCGCGCCCGCATCCCGCTCACCGGGCCCTCGCCGAGTCCGCCGTCGGTCCACTCCACCGGGACGACGGCCTCCGCGCCGGGCGGCAGCGGGGCGCCGGTCATGATGCGGGCGGCCTGGCCGGGGCCGACCCGCAGCGGGTCGGCCGCGCCCGCCGCGACGTCGCCGACGACCTCCAGGACGGCCGGGAACTCCTCGCTGGCGCCCGCGACGTCCGCGACCCGCACCGCGTACCCGTCCATGGAGCTGTTGTCGAACGGCGGCAGGGACACCGGCACCGTGACGTCCTCGACCAGGACGCAGCCCTGGGCGTCGAGCAGTTGCAGCTCGATGGGTTCGAGGGCGCGGACGGTCGAGAGGATGTCCCCCAGGTGGTCGTCCACCGACCACAGGTCGTCCGGGCCGGCGGGGCGGGTCGCGGCGCTGCTCAAGACTGCTGCATCTCCTCGGCTACGTAACTGCGAAGCCAGGTCCGGAAGTCCGGGCCCAGGTCTTCACGTTCGCACGCGAGTCTGACAATGGCACGCAGGTAGTCGCCGCGGTCGCCGGTGTCATAGCGGCGGCCCTCGAAGACGACGCCGTGCACCGGGCCGCCGACCTTCTCGTCCGCCGCGAGCTGCTGGAGGGCGTCGGTGAGCTGGATCTCGCCGCCGCGGCCCGGCTCGGTCTTGCGGAGTATGTCGAAGATGTGCGGGTCGAGGACGTACCGGCCGATGATCGCGTAGTTCGACGGGGCGTCCGCCGGGTCCGGCTTCTCGACCAGACCGGTGATCCGTACGACGTCACCCTCGCCGGTGGTGTCCACGGCCGCGCAGCCGTAGAGGTGGATCTGCTCGGGCGCGACCTCCATGAGGGCGATCACGCTGCCGCCGTGCTGCTCCTGCACCTCGATCATGCGCTGCAGGAGCGGGTCGCGGGGGTCGATCAGGTCGTCGCCCAGGAGCACCGCGAAGGGCTCGTGGCCGACGTGCGGGGCGGCGCACAGCACCGCGTGGCCGAGGCCCCTGGGGTCTCCCTGCCGCACGTAGTGCATGGTCGCCAGGTCGCTGGACTCCTGCACCTTCGCGAGCCGTTCGGCGTCGCCCTTCTTCTCGAGCGCCGACTCCAGCTCGTAGTTGCGGTCGAAGTGGTCCTCGAGGGGACGCTTGTTGCGTCCGGTGATCATGAGCACGTCGTCGAGCCCCGCCGACACGGCCTCCTCGACCACGTACTGGATCGCCGGCTTGTCGACGACCGGCAGCATCTCCTTGGGAGTGGCCTTGGTGGCCGGCAGGAACCGGGTGCCGAGGCCTGCCGCGGGAATGACAGCCTTGCTGATCCTGGGGTGCGACTGAGTCATGCCCGCAACCTTATCCGGTGCCTTTGCAGGGATTCTGTGGCTCCGGCTGGTTGACCCTTATATGGCTGCATTGGAAGGGTGCGAGGACGAGCCGTGGAACACGACGGACGCGCGAGCGAGACTGACAAGCGAATGTTGCGGCGGGAGTTCCTCTCGGTGAGGAACAGGTTGACGGACGATGACGTCGACGCGACGGGCCGCGCGCTGGCGGAGCGCGCCCTGGAACTGCCGGAACTGGCGCATGCGCGCACGGTGGCGGCGTACGTCTCCGTGGGCAGCGAGCCGGGCACGACGGCGCTGCTGGACGCGCTGCGCGCGCGGGGCGTACGGGTGCTGCTCCCGGTACTGCTGCCCGACAACGACCTGGACTGGGGCGCGTACGCCGGCCCGGACTCCCTGGCGAGGGTCCAACACGGCGGGAGGATGGCGCTCTTCGAGCCCTCCGGCGCGCGCCTCGGCCCGGACGCCGTGACGGCCGCGGACGTCGTACTGCTGCCCGGGCTCGCGGTCGACGCGCGCGGGATGCGCCTGGGGCGCGGCGGAGGGTCGTACGACCGTGTGCTGGCCCGTCTGGAGCGGGCGGGCGCACGCCCCCGGCTCGTGGTGCTGCTGTACGACACGGAGGTCGTCGCGCACGTCCCGGCGGAGTCCCACGACAAGCCGGTGCACGCGGTGGTGACACCCTCCGGCGTGCGCCGCTTCCCGGACGCCTGATCAGACACACCGTACGGAAACGGCCCTCCACGTGTGCGTGGAGGGCCGTTTCCGCTGTGCCGTGCCGTCAGCGGCTCACGGCTTGAGGACGAGTGTGTCGCTCGTGCTCTTGTCGACGGCGGTGCCCGAGAACGACCAGGGCAGCAGCTCGCCCTTGGCCCACAGGCTCGTCTGGTCCGTGTAGTGCGCGCTGAAGGCGTGCCCGGAGGCGCCGGTCAGGTTGATCCACCGGGACTTGTCGAAGTCCTTGAGGTTGACCACCATCCGCATCGACGGCACCCAGATGACGTTGTAGCCGCCGGCGGCGTTCCAGCCGGTGGCGTTCACCGTGGCCTCGCCGCCGCTGAGCTTCCAGGGGCCGCGGTTGAGGATGTACTGCAGCACCTGGGGGCCGTCGGTGCCGAGCGTCTGGTTCTTCAGGAACAGGCGGTGCAGCCGGCCCCAGCTCCAGGTGTCGATGTCCTTGCCGAGCTTGGCGGTCAGCTCCCAGCGGGCGTCGATCATGGCGCGGGCGAAGAGCTGGTCCATGTTGTTCGCCGCGGGACGGGTGCCCGACTTGGGCGTCTTCCACCAGTCGCTGTCCGGCTTGTCCATCAGGGTGCGCACGACCTCGAACCAGCGGTCGCCGCCGTCCGGCTGCGCCTGGTCGGCGTCACGCTCGCCGCATTCGCGCACCTTGGTGTCGTCGTCGACCGGACCGGTGCTGTCGATCTTGTCGACCCACAGGCACTGCCCCTTGACGCGCAGTTCCTTGGGGAGCTTGTTACCGAAGGCGAGCTTGAGGACGTTGCGCCACACGGCGTTGAAGTAGGCGGCCGCCGCGGAGTCGGCGTCCTGGGTGTAGTCCCAGCCCTCCAGCAGCTTCTGCGCGTCGCGCACGTTCTTGTCGTCGAGGTTGATCTTCAGCAGCTTCGGCACCAGGAGCCTGGCGATCTCGCTGCTGCTGTCCAGCTGCATCTGCCGCATGTCGTCGGTCGAGATCTTGCCGTTGTTCTTGATCTTGGACTCGATCAGGTCGGCGATGCGCTGGCTGCGGGTGCCGTAGGCCCAGTCGGTGGTGAGCGTGTACGGGTACTTGGCCTGGTCGACCACGGCCTGGTTGGCGGTGACGATGTAGCCGCGCTCGGGGTCGAACTCGTAGGGCAGCTCGTCCTGCTTGATGAAGCCGGTCCAGCGGTACTTCGGGTTCCAGCCCGGCGCCGGCAGGGAGCCGTCGTCGAGGGAGGAGCGCGTGGGGATCCTGCCGGGCAGCGTGTAGCCGATGTGGCCGGCGGTGTCGGCGTAGACCAGGTTCTGCGACGGCACGTCGAACTGGGCGGCCGCCTTGCGGAAGCTGCCCCAGTCGGCCGCCCGGTCGAGCGCGAAGACGGCGTCCATGGAGGTGCCCGGGTCGAGCGCCGTCCACCTCAGGGCGATGCCGTAGCCGTCGCCGCGGTCGGGGGCGGCGGTGTTGACCGTGGCCTTCTTGCCGACCTCGACGAGTTCGTCGTCACGGTCGGACAGCAGCGGCATCCCGTCCTGCGTCTGGCGCACGACGATCGTCTTGGGGGCGCCGCCGGCGACCTTGATGGTCTCCTCACGGGTCCTGAACGGCCGGATCTTGCCGTCGTACAGGTAGCCGTTCGAGCTCACCTTCTCCAGGTAGAGGTCGGTCACGTCGACCCCGGAGTTGGTCATGCCCCAGGCGATGTCCCCGTTGTGCCCGATGATCACACCGGGCAGCCCGGCGAACGTGTAGCCGCTCACGTCGTACTGGCACGTGCTGGAGACGCTGCGGCAGTGCAGGCCCATCTGGTACCAGACCGACGGCAGCGACGGCGACAGGTGCGGGTCGTTGGCGAGCAGCGGCTTCTTGGTGATGGTGTAGCGCCCGGAGACCACCCAGGAGTTGGAGCCGATGCCCTGGCCGTTCACTCCGACGGCGGTGGGCACGTCGTCCAGGACGTGGTAGAGGCCCCCCAGCTGGCTCGTGAGCGACGATCCGGTCGCGCCGGCGGTGGTGGAGCCCGTCGAGCCCGTCGAGCCCCCAGAGGCGCCTGTGGTGCCCGTGGCGCCGCCGGACGTCCCCGTCGTACCGGTCGTGCCCGTCGTGCCGGTGCTCTGAGAGGTGCCCGTGGCGCCGCTCTGCTCGAAGGACTTGGCCAGCTGGCTGTACTGGCCTTCCTGCACGATCGGCTTGTTGCGGCTGTAGGGGTACGCCGGGTACAGGTCCTGGATCTGCTGCGGGCCGAGCCTGCTGGTCATCAGGGCGCGGTCGATCTCGTCCTGCATGTTGCCGCGCAGGTCCCAGGCCATCGCCTTCAGCCAGGAGATCGAGTCGACCGGGGTCCACTCCTGCGGCTTGTAGTCGTTGGTGAAGCCGAGCGCGGCGTACTCCAGGGAGATGTCCTTGCCGTCCTTGCCCTGGAGGTAGGCGTTGACTCCCTTGGCGTACGCCTGGAGGTACTTCTTCGTGGCGGCCGACAGCTTGGTGTCGTACTCCTGCCTGGCGATCCGGTCCCAGCCGAGCGTGCGCAGGAACTCGTCGTTCTTGACCTGGCCCTTGCCGAACATCTCCGACAGGCGCCCGGAGGTCATGTGCCGGCGCACGTCCATCTCGTAGAACCGGTCCTGCGCCTGGACGTAGCCCTGCGCCATGAACAGGTCCTCGTCGGAGGACGCGTAGATCTGCGGGATGCCGTTGCCGTCCCGCTTCACGTCGACCGGTCCCGACAGGCCGTCGAGCGTGATCGAACCCTTGGTCTGCGGGAAGGAGGCGCGGACGGTACTGATCGACCAGTACGCCCCGTAGGCGACGCCCCCGATGATGGCCAGTACCAGCACCAGCACGACCAATCGGGCTTTGCGCCCCTTCTTCCTGCCGGACTTGGCGGGCTTGTCACCCGTTGTGGCGGTGGTGTTGGGGGGCATCGCTGTCCTTGCTGTCCTAACGCGAGCGGCAGGTCGGGCTGTGACTTTGAATGAGCGCTGGAGCAACCATAGGCGCAGGGCCCTGTCCCGCTTGACGCGGAGTCGGGAACCAGCGCGCACGAGCGTTCGATCTTGCCTCGGCGAGCGTCAAGAAAGCGTCAAGAGTTAGGTAAGGTAACGAAGTAATTGGGTGCGGTGCGCCGCAGCCTCGGGTCTTGTGTACGTGAGCTCGCGCCCCCGCGCGCGGGCCAAGGAAGGGAACCGCCGCTGACTGTCCACCACCTCAACCAGCTCCTGCTCGTCTGCTCCGTGGTCCTGCTCGTCGCCGTCGCGGCCGTCCGGATCTCCTCCCGCAGCGGGCTCCCCAGCCTGCTCGTCTACCTGGCGATCGGCGTCCTCATGGGGCAGGACGGCATCGGCGAGATCCACTTCAACAGCGCCGCGGTGACCCAGGTCATGGGGTACGCGGCCCTGGTCGTGATCCTCGCCGAGGGCGGTCTCGGCACGAAGTGGAAGGCGATCAGACCGGTCCTGTCGTCCGCTTCCGTCCTGGCGACCGCCGGCGTCGCCGTCAGCGTCGGGGTCACCGCGGCGGGCGCGCACTATCTGGTCGGCCTGGAGTGGCGGCAGGCGCTGATCATCGGCGCGGTGGTGTCGTCGACGGACGCGGCGGCGGTCTTCTCGGTGCTGCGCAGAGTTCCCCTCCCCGCGCGCGTGACGGGCACGCTGGAGGCGGAGTCCGGCTTCAACGACGCCCCGGTGGTCATCCTGGTCATCGCCTTCTCGACGGCCGGCCGGGTCGAGCACTGGTACGTCCTGCTGGGCGAGATAACCCTGGAACTGGCCATCGGCGCCGCCATAGGGCTCGCCGTGGGCTGGTTCGGCTCCTGGGGACTCAAGCACGTCGCCCTGCCCGCCTCGGGTCTCTACCCGATCGCCGTGATGGCCATCGCCGTCACCGCGTACGCCGCCGGCGCCCTGGCGCACGGCAGCGGCTTCCTGGCCGTCTACCTGGCCTCGATGGTGCTCGGCAACGCCAAGCTGCCCCACTGGCCCGCCACCCGCGGCTTCGCCGAAGGGCTCGGCTGGATCGCCCAGATCGGCATGTTCGTCGTACTCGGCCTGCTGGTCACGCCGCACGAGCTGGGCGACGACGTGTGGCCCGCCCTGGTCATCGGGCTGGCCCTGACGATGGTGGCCCGCCCGCTGAGCGTGGTGTTCAGTCTGGCGCCGTTCCGCGTGCCGTGGCAGGAGCAGACCCTGATGTCCTGGGCGGGCCTGCGCGGCGCCGTGCCCATCATCCTGGCGACCATCCCGATGGTGAACGGCGTCCCCGGCAGCCGCCGCATCTTCAACATCGTCTTCGTACTGGTCGTGGTCTACACCCTCGTCCAGGGGCCGACCCTGCCCTGGCTGGCGCGCACCCTGCGGCTGGGCGAGCACGGCGAGGCCGCGGACCTCGGCATCGAGTCGGCGCCGCTGGAGCGGCTGCGCGGACACCTGCTGTCCATCTCGGTCCCGGAGGGCTCCCGGATGCACGGCGTGGAGGTCAGCGAGCTGCGGCTGCCACCCGGGGCCGCCGTCACGCTCGTCGTCCGCGAAGAAGAATCGTTCGTCCCGTTGCCCTCGACGGTGCTGCGCCGGGGCGACGAGCTGCTCGTCGTCGCCACCGACCCGGTGCGCGACGCCGCGGAGCGACGCCTGCGCGCGGTCGCCCACGGCGGCAAGCTGGCGGGCTGGC
Source organism: Streptomyces durhamensis (assembly GCF_000725475.1). NCBI lineage: Bacteria > Bacillati > Actinomycetota > Actinomycetes > Kitasatosporales > Streptomycetaceae > Streptomyces > Streptomyces durhamensis. The sequence continues at coordinate 234,362 of NZ_JNXR01000018.1, read as the reverse complement.
TGGGCACGAACGGGGCGGGCAGCTCGCGTTAAGGGTACGTTTCGGGCACTTCACACCCCGTGAAATCCCAGGTGACCGCCTTCATGGTGCTCGTTTTCACAGCCGTGGGAGGCGCTGATCCCTGTACCATGAAGGCGCACCCTGATCGAACCAACTCTGCCTGACGCAGAGCTGGCGCGACCGTATGGCGGCCGGGACCCCCCACCCGCAGTGGGCGCCGGCATCTACCGCAGTCCGCGCAAGAGGACAGCTCTCGGCACCCGGGCCCACACGGCCCGCGCTACCAGGCGGCAGAAAGGCACGGCCGTGGGATCCACGGTCACCACCACCGAACCGGAGAAGACCTCGCCGTCCTCGTCCCGCCCGGGATACGGACAGCTGCTGCGCACCCGTGGCGCCTGGACCTTCCTGCTCCCCGGTTTCGCCGCGCGCCAGCCGTTCGCGATGCTCACCCTCTCCATCGTGCTGCTCGTGCAGCACACCACCGGCTCGTACGGCGCCGCGGGCGCCACCGCGGCCGCCACCGGTGTCTCGATGGCACTGTTCGCGCCGTACAGCGGTCGCCTCGCCGACCGCTACGGCCAGCGCGCCGTGCTGGTCCCCGGCGTCCTCGTGCACACGCTGGCGGGCCTGTCCCTGACGGCGCTCGCGCTGGCGCACGCCCCCCTGTGGGCGCTGTTCCTGGCCGCCGTCCCGACGGGCGCCTCGGTGCCGCAGGTCGGCCCCATGGTGCGGGCCCGCTGGGGCGTGAAGCTGCAGGGCTCGCCCCTGATGACCACCGCGGCGGCGTTCGAGTCGGTCACGGACGAGCTGACCTTCGTCCTCGGTCCCCTGCTGGCGACCGCGCTGTGCACCGCCGTGACGCCGGCGGCGGGACTGCTCACGGAGGGCGCGCTGACCCTGGTCGGCGGGCTGCTGTTCGCCGCGCAGAAGGGCACGCAGCCGCCGGTGGGCGGGGAGAGCGGGCACACGCGTGTGGAGCACGCGTCCGCGCTGCGCGTGCCCGGCGTGCGCGTACTGATCGTGACCTTCCTCGGCATCGGATCCGTCTTCGGCGGCATGCAGGTGTCGCTGGCGGCGTTCACCGAGTCGATCGGCGAGCCCGGCCTGAACGGCGTCCTGTACGGCGTCTTCGCCGCCGGAAACATGCTGTCCGGCATCGTCTGCGGCGCGATCGCCTGGAAGACCGCCCCCCAGCGGCGCCTGGTCGTCGGCTACACGGGGCTCGCGATCGTCGCCTCCGCCCTGTGGACGGCGCACTCGACCATGCTGCTCGCCGGCCTCGGCCTGCTGGTCGGCATGTGCATCGCGCCGGCGCTGATCACCGGCTACACGCTGGTCGAGGGCCTGGTCCCGGCCGGCGCCCGCACGGAGGCCTTCACCTGGCTGACCGGCGCCGTAGCCCTCGGCCAGGCGGCCGCCGTGACGGTCGCCGGACAGCTGGAGGACCGGCTGTGGGGCGGCGCGGGGTTCCTGGTGCCGATGGTGGGCACCGTGCTCGCGCTGGTGACCCTGCTGGCGCTGCGATCGCGGCTGGTCGCACGGCAGCAGAACCGTACCGTCGCACGTGGCGTCGGTCACCGAGTGCCGGTGACGGTGGACTGATCCCCCGGAATACGTCACTATGGATCGTCGTTAGCACTCATCGAGTGAGAGTGCCAGGAGGAAGACAGTGCCGACCTACCAGTACCAGTGCACCGAGTGCGGCGAGGGCCTCGAGGCGGTGCAGAAGTTCACCGATGACGCCCTGACCGAGTGCCCCAACTGCAGTGGCCGCCTGAAGAAGGTGTTCTCCGCGGTCGGCATCGTCTTCAAGGGCTCCGGCTTCTACCGCAACGACTCCCGTGGCTCCACCTCGAGCAGCAGCCCGGCGTCGAAGCCGTCCAGCACGTCGGGCACGTCTTCGTCCGACTCGAAGCCGGCCTCGACGTCGACCTCGGCGGCGTCGGCGTCGACCGGCTCCGCCAGCAGCTCGGCCGCCTGACACCTCTTCCACGGGCCCTGCCGTCGTACGACGGCAGGGTCTTCGGTGTCCACCGGCACCCGCTCCCCCGCGGTTTCGCCGCCCGCTAGTGTGCTGGTCATGGCGAATGCAGAGATCGGCGTGATCGGCGGCTCGGGTTTCTACTCGTTCCTCGACGACGTGGCAGAAGTCCAGGTGGACACCCCTTACGGGCCGCCCAGCGACTCCCTCTTCCTCGGCGAGATCGCCGGCCGGCGGGTCGCCTTCCTGCCGCGGCACGGCCGCGGCCACCATCTGCCGCCGCACCGCATCAACTACCGCGCCAACCTGTGGGCGCTGCGCTCCGTCGGCGTACGGCAGGTTCTCGGCCCCTGCGCGGTGGGCGGGCTGCGGCCGGAGTACGGCCCCGGCACGCTGCTCGTGCCGGACCAGTTCGTGGACCGTACGAAGTCCCGGATGCAGACGTACTTCGACGGGTTGCCGCTGCCCGGTGGCACCGTGCCGAACGTCGTGCACGTGTCCATGGCCGACCCCTACTGCCCCACCGGACGGGCCGTCGCCCTGAAGGCCGCCCGGGGGCGGGACTGGGAGCCGGTGGACGGCGGCACGCTGGTCGTGGTCGAGGGGCCGCGCTTCTCGACGCGTGCCGAATCGTTGTGGCACCAGGCGCAGGGCTGGTCGGTCGTGGGCATGACCGGTCACCCGGAAGCGGCGCTCGCCCGGGAGCTGGAGCTGTGCTACACGTCGCTGACCCTGGTCACCGACCTCGACGCCGGCGCCGAAACCGGCGAGGGCGTCTCGCACGAAGAGGTGCTGCGGGTGTTCGCGGCCAACGTGGACCGGTTGCGCGGCGTGCTGTTCGACGCGGTGGCGGCACTGCCGAAGACCGGGGCGCGGGACTGTCTGTGCGTGAACGCGCTCGGCGGAATGGACCCCGGTTTCGAGCTGCCGTAACGCTCGTACGGGAAGCGCCGGCGGCGCGGTGCAGCGGCGGCGCCGTGAACCCTTCCCGGGGTCGAGCAGAGGACGAGCCGGTGGACGAGCCGATGGACGACTGAGCGGAATTCCCCGTTCGAGTGGGCGAGTTGTCCACAGTCCGTCCGTGATCCACCGGCTCCGGCGGGATGCGGCGCGAGGCCTCATCGTGGCATCGCAAGCCGAACTCCTCGTCGCAGGCGGTGATTCCCATGCCCTGGTCCTCGTCGTCCCCGCATCCGCCCTCGGGCCCTTCCCCCTCGCCCGCCGGCTCACCCTTCCCGCCTCCGCTCCGGCTGCCGCGCCCCCTGGGTACGGACGCCCCGGCGACCTGTGAGGTCCCGCCGTTCCCTCCGGTCCGCGTGCGCGGCGGGCGGTATCAGCTGCGGCGTCTCGTACGGCACCGCAGGCGGGCCGTCGCGGCAGGTCTCGCGGTGACCGCGGCCGCGCTCGTCGCCGCCGGGCCGCACAGCGGGGCCGAAGCGCACCGCAGGGAGGACGCCCGCGCCCACCCGGTGACGGCGCCCGTGCGCCGGCACCCGGCGGTGGACCTGGTCACGGCGCCGGTGCGGATCGCCGACGCGGCCACGGTCCGGCTCCTGCGCCCCGGCGACCGCGTCGACGTCATCGCCGCCGGGGAGGCGCCGGCCGGTGGCGCCCGGGTGCTCGCGCGCGGTGTCCGGGTGACCGAGGTCCCGGAGCCCGTGCAGGGCGGAGCGGAGGGCGGGGCGCTTCTCGTGTTGTCGGCGCCGCGCGGCACGGCGGCACGTCTCGTCGGCGCGAGCGCCACCGCACGGCTGGCGGTGACGCTGTGCTGAACGGTCCCGGACGCCTTCCGGACGGCCTGCCGTCGAGTGGCCCGACCGACCCGCCGCACTGGACAGGACGGCCTCACCGTGCCGTAGGTTGCGGAGCGTTTCGTTCCACACCCTGTGCATGCGAGGAGAGTCCCCTAGGTGAGCGCGAAGCAGGTACCGAACGTCTGGGAGGGCTTCAAGGCCTTCCTCATGCGCGGCAACGTCGTCGACCTGGCCGTGGCCGTGGTGATAGGCGCGGCCTTCTCGAACATCGTCAACTCGGTCGTGAAGGGAATCATCAACCCGCTGGTCGGCGCGATCGGCACGCAGAACCTCGACAACTACAGCTCGTGCCTGAGCGCCTCGTGCAAAGGGACGCACGGCATCCGGCTGATGTGGGGCTCCGTCCTCGGTGCCACGCTGACCTTCCTGATCACCGCGACGGTGGTGTACTTCCTGATGGTGTTGCCGATGTCGAAGTACCTGGCCCGGCAGGCGGCCCGCAGGGCGGCCCGGGAGGGCACGAAGGAGGTCATGGAGGTGACCGAGCTGGAGGTCCTCAAGGAGATCCGCGACGCGCTGGTCGCCCAGCGCGGACCGGGGCGCGACGAGCGCTAGCGGCGCTGCCGCGGGCGGCTCAGAGGTGGTGGGGCGGCTTCTCGTCGAGGAAGCGCTTCAGGTCGGCGGCGCTGTCACGGTCCCCGCGCTCGCCCCACCCGCGATCGGTGTCGTCCGAGGACTGCTGGTCCAGCGGGTCGTCGAAGACCAGCACGGGCTTCGGCTCGCGGGACTCGGATGCGGGGGCGGTACTCATGCCCATAAGGGTACGGCCCCCGGCATGCCCTGAGCTGGCGTTTCCCCGGGGACCCCGCACTCCTATCGCTTGTGAATCCGTTCACAAGATTTCGGGGCGGTTTTCTGCTGTGCTGGGAAGCATGACGTCGAGTTCCGCTCCGGCGCCCGCTTCCTCGGGCGCACCGCAGCCCTCCGGACCGCTTCGGCGGCTCACCGCGCGCGGGCGCGACGAGGCCCACCGGGTCTCCTCGCCGCTGGAGCTCTTCTTCGACCTGTGCTTCGTCGTGGCGATCGCGCAGGCGGGGGCCCAGCTGGTGCACGCCGTCACCGAGGGACACGCGGGCGGCGGAATCCTCAACTACGCCATGCTGTTCTTCGCGGTCTGGTGGGCGTGGATGAACTTCACGTGGTTCGCCTCGGCGTACGACAACGACGACGTGCTCTACCGGGTCGTCACCCTGGTGCAGATCGCCGGCGTCCTGGTGCTGGCCGCCGGCATCTCCCCGGCCTTCCAGCAGCACGACTACCTGATGGTCTGGCTCGGCTACGTGATCATGCGGCTGGCCATGGCCACGCAGTGGCTGAGGGCCGCGAGATCGGCCGACGGCGCTGAGCGGAGCATGGCGTTGCGCTACGCGTGCGGGGTGCTGCTGTGCCAGGTCGGCTGGCTGGGACTGGTGCTGCTGCCCGTGCCCGCGCGGCCCTGGGTGTTCGTCGTGATGGCGGTCGCGGAGATGTGCGTACCGCTGTTCGCGGAGCGGGGCCACGAGACCTCCTGGCACCCGCACCACATCGCCGAACGGTACGGCCTGTTCACCATCATCGTGCTCGGCGAGACGATCGCCGCGGCCACCGTCGCCGTGAAGTCGGCCGTGGCCGAGCACGACGCGCTGGGCGCGTTGCTGCCGATCGCGGCAGGCGGGCTCCTGATCGTCTTCTCCGCGTGGTGGATCTACTTCGTGGTGCCCATCCACGGTCACCTGCGCGCCAACAGACAGGCCTTCCTGTGGGGCTACGGGCACTACCTGATCTTCGCCTCCGCGGCGGCGATCGGCGCGGGCCTGGAGGTGACGGTGGAACACGCGGTCGGCAAGGCCCACATCTCCGCGCTGTCCGCGTCGGCGGCCGTCACGCTGCCCACGGCGCTGTATCTCCTGACCGTCTGGGCGCTCCACTCACGACACTTCAAGATCGGCATCGCCCAGCAGCTGGTCCTGCCGGTCACGGCGCTGCTGGTGATCTGCTGCACCTTCCTGGGCGACTGGGCGGTGCTCGCCACGGGGCTCGTGTCCTCGGCCGCGGTGGCGACCGGGGTGGCGCTGACGGCGCGCATGACCCACCGGGAGCGCGCGACGAGCGCCACCGCTCCGGCGGGCTGACCGCGCCTCTCCTTCCGGGCGCCCGGAAGGACCAGACTGGCCTCCATGACAGTGGACGCGATCACGGACATCGCCGGTGTGCGGGTGGGGCACGCCACGCGCAGCGGGGACGGCTGGCTCACCGGTACCACGGTCGTCCTCGCTCCGGAGGGCGGCGCGGTCGGCGCCGTGGACGTGCGCGGCGGCGGTCCCGGCACCCGGGAGACCGACGCGCTCGATCCGCGCAACGTGGTGCAGCGGATCGACGCGGTCGTGCTGACCGGCGGCAGCGCCTACGGGCTCGACGCGGCGTCCGGCGTGATGGCCTGGCTGGAGGAGCAGCGGCGCGGGGTGCGGGTGGGGACGGACCCGGCGCACGTCGTGCCGGTCGTGCCCGCCGCGTGCGTCTTCGACCTGGGGCGCGGCGGGAGCTTCGGCGCGCGGCCGGACGCGGCCACGGGACGTGCGGCGGTGGAGGCCGCCGCGGCGAGCGCGCCGGGCGCCGGGGTGGCGCAGGGGTGCGTCGGGGCCGGCACGGGCGCCGTGGCGGGGCGGATCAAGGGCGGGGTGGGCACGGCGAGCACGGTGCTCGACTCGGGGATCACCGTGGCCGCGCTGGTGGTCGTGAATGCCGCGGGGTCGGTGATCGAGCCCGGGACGGGGGCGCTGTACGGCGAGTTGGTCCAGGGGCGGGTGACGTACCCCGAGGAGCGCGTGCACGAGGAGGCGTGCCGGCGCCTCGCCCGGACCGCCGCGAAGAACGCGCCGCCCCCGCTGAACACGACACTGGCCGTGGTCGCGACCGACGCGGCCCTCTCCAGGGCGCAGGCGCAGAAGCTGGCGGGGACGGCGCACGACGGGATCGCGCGCGCGGTGCGGCCGGTGCACCTCATGAACGACGGGGACACGGTCTTCGCGCTGGCGACGGGCGCACATGCGCTCGCCGAGCACCCGTTGGCGCTCAACGACGTCCTCGCCGCCGGCGCGGATGCCGTGACGCGCGCGATCGTGCGGGGCGTGCGCGCCGCCGAGTCGGTCGACGGGCCGGGCGGGACCTGGCCGTCGCACGGGGAGTTGTACGGGGCGCGACAGGGGTGGTGAGGGGGCGGCGGTGGTGGTGGTGAGGGACGCGGTATCGCGCTCTCACCGTGCGCACTGAGTCCCGCGCCGTCCAACCGCCCTGCCCCGGCGGTGAGTTGGGGCCGAGAGGTGTACCCCGGACCGCGGGCGGAGGCGGTCCCCCGGGCTCGAATTGTCGCGGTTCTGTCACGTGATGACGTTCATGGGGATCGGAGGGAACCTACCCCGACGCCGGTGCACTCTTTCTCCACGCACTGGAACGGATCACGCACATCACACGAACCTGGAGCAGCTCGTGACAACGCCGGACATTGCCGCGCGGCGCGCACTGGGGGCCTGTGCCGCCATGATGGTCGGCGCCCTCACCCTGACCGCTTGCGGAGGCAGCGCCAACGCGACCAGCGACGGCAAGGGCGGCAAGGACTCCCCCAAGACGTCCACGGCGAAGATCGCCATCTCGGCCAAGGACGGTTCGACCGGCGCGTCCATCAACGCGACCGGGGTGAAGGTCAGCGGCGGCAAGCTGACCGACGTGAAGATGACCGTGGCGGGGACGGGGCAGACCGTGGCCGGCGCGATATCGGCGGACGGCAGCAGCTGGAAGCCGAAGCAGCAGCTGGAGCGCGGCACGAAGTACCAGCTGGGCGCGACGGCGAAGGACGCCGACGGGCGTACCGCGGCGGCCAACTCCATCTTCACCACGGTCACGTCGTCGAGCAGCTTCATCGGCACCTACGCACCGGACGACGGCAGCACGGTGGGTGCGGGCATGCCGGTGTCGTTCACCTTCGACAAGTCGATCACCGACAAGAAGGCCGTGCAGTCGCACATCACGGTCAACTCCAGCAGCGGCCAGCAGGTGGTCGGGCACTGGTTCGGGGACCGGCGGCTGGACTTCCGGCCGCAGGAGTACTGGAAGGCCGGCTCCAAGGTCACGATGAACATCGACCTGGACGGGGTCGAGGGCGCGCGGGGCGTCTACGGGGTGCAGAAGAAGACCGTCTCCTTCACCGTCGGGCGGTCGCAGGTCTCCACGGTCGACGTCAACACGCAGACCATGACCGTGGTGCGGGACGGCAAGACGATCAAGACGGTGCCGATCTCCGCGGGCAGCGCGCAGCACACCACGTACAACGGGCAGATGGTGATCTCCGAGAAGTTCGTGCAGACACGCATGAACGGCTCCACGGTCGGCTTCGGCGGCGAGTACGACATCCCGGACGTGCCCCACGCGATGCGGCTGACGTCGTCGGGGACGTTCATCCACGGCAACTACTGGTACAACAAGGGCAACCCGCCCTTCGGCCGGGAGGGCACCAGCCACGGCTGTGTCGGCCTCGTGGACGTGCAGGGCGCACAGGGCGACACGTCGGCCAAGTGGTTCTTCGACAACTCGCTCGTCGGGGATGTCGTGATCGTGAAGAACTCCCCGGACACGACCGTCGCCCCGGACAACGGGCTCAACGGCTGGAACATGTCGTGGAGCGCCTGGACCGCGGGAAGCGCCGGCTGAGCGGCGGCTTTTGACGACAGGTGGGGCCGCGCGGGAACTGCTCGCGCGGCCCGCGCGTTTTCCCGGCGTACGTTTTCTCGGTTCCCGGACATGATGTCCGACCGAGGGGCTACGGTATGCACCCACAAGGTGACATGCAGCAACGCCGGGAGAAACCTTGAGCGTTCCGTACGAGACGGCAGCGTACGAACCAGCCGAGTCGCCCGAGTCTCCGGAGGAGCATCTCGCGCGGCTCCTCGGCCGCGCCCTGAACTCCTTCGAGCTGCCCGACGAGGTGATACGGCAGCTCGACTGCGCGCTGGCGCACGACAGTTCGCTGCACTCCGCGTACCACAGCGCGGGACGGCACCGGGAGACGTACCGGCACACCTGGCTGCTCGCCGACGGCTCCGCGGTCACACTGTGGGAGCTCGTGCACAACCCCATGCCGGGCGGCCCGCCGGAGCACGAGGTGTATGTCGACGAGGAGGAGCTGCAGGCGGCCACCGCGCGGCTCGGGCTGCCGCCGGAGACACCGGAGTTCGAGCTGCCCGCGCTGACGCGGCTGTGGGCGATCCCCGAGCCCCGGCACGTGTTCGCCTCCGACGACTCGGCGGACCACGCGCGCCGCCTGCTGCGCCGCGCGGAGAACCCGGACCGGCCCGGTACGGAGACCGCGGCGCTGCTGGCGACGGCGACCGCGCACCAGATCACCCAGGCGTTCGGGCGCCCGGGACGCGCCGGACGCGCGGGACTGACCTACGCGCTGTACGAGCACGCGTTCCTGCTGCCGGACGGCGGCGAGATCTCCCTGTGGGAGGTCGAGCACACGGCGACACCCGACGGCCGCCACATGTGCGAGGTGTACATGTCGGAGGACGCGGCCCGGGAAGCCATGGAGCGGCGCGCGGCGCGGCAGGGCTAGCGCGGACGGGGGCGACGGGCTCCGCGTCGGTCAGTGATCGCCGAGTCGCCGTACCAGCCCGGCGAAGGCGTCCCGTTCCGCCGGGGAGAGTTCCACCGACTCCCGCGGGGGGCCGGACTTCGGCTGGGACGGCAGGAGCGGGAGGCGGACAGCCGGGAGCTCTCGGACGGCCTCCGCGCGAAAGCGGCGCAGCAGGCGCATGACGCTGACCGCCCAGACCACACCGGCCAGGGTGAGAACGGCCGCGCCGGCCAGCTGGAGACTCGAGACGTGCTCAGGCATGCGTCCCAGTACACACCACAGTCCGGGACTTTGGCCCCGGACCGTGACGTATCTCGCAGGTGCCGTGAACAACTCACAGCGAACTAAAGGGACAAGGCGTGGCGGCGCGAAGGGCTGCGGTGGTCAGGCCGCCACGGGCTGCCCGGTCTCCTTCGGCGCGTTCGCCGAGTTCGCCCCGGGGTCGGCGGCCGCGGTCTGCGAGGTCTGCTTGCGCAGGCCCTTGAGCAGGACCACCAGGGCCGTGGTGGCGCAGACGCCGGCCGCGACGGCGACGAGGTACAGCAGCGGGTTGCCGATCAGCGGGACCACGAAGATGCCCCCGTGCGGGGCGCGCAGGGTGGCGCCGAAGGCCATCGACAGGGCGCCGGTGAGCGCGCCGCCCACCATGGCGGACGGGATGACCCGCAGCGGGTCCGCCGCGGCGAACGGGATCGCGCCCTCCGAGATGAAGGAGAGGCCCAGGACCCAGGCGGCCTTGCCGTTCTCGCGCTCGGTCCGGGTGAACAGCCTGCCGCGCACGGCGGTGGCCAGGGCCATCGCCAGCGGCGGGACCATGCCGGCCGCCATCACCGCGGCCATGATCTTCATCGCGGAGTCGCTGGGGTTGGAGACCGCGATGCCCGCGGTGGCGAAGGTGTAGGCGACCTTGTTGACCGGGCCGCCCAGGTCGAAGCACATCATCAGGCCGAGCAGGGCGCCGAGCAGCACCGCGTTGGTGCCGGTGAGGCCGTTCAGCCAGTCGGTGAGGCCCTTCTGGGCGGTGGCGATGGGCTTGCCGATCACGACGAACATCAGGAATCCGACGATCGCCGAGGAGATCAGCGGGATCACCACCACCGGCATGATGCCGCGCAGGGCCGCCGGGATGTCGATCCGCTGGATCGCCAGCACCACGCCACCGGCGATCAGACCGGCGGCCAGGCCGCCGAGGAAGCCCGCGTTGATGGTCAGCGAGATCGCGCCGCCCACGAAGCCGGGGACCAGTCCGGGCCGGTCGGCCATGCCGTAGGCGATGTAGCCGGCCAGGACCGGGACGAGGAAGCCGAAGGCCACGGCGCCGATCTGGAACAGCAGGGCGCCCCAGCTGTCGGCCTGGGTCCACACGAAGTGGTTCATCACCGACGGCGCCTTGTTGATCTTGTAGCCGCCGATCGCGAAGCCCAGGGCGATGAGCAGGCCGCCCGCGGCGACGAACGGGACCATGTAGCTCACACCGCTCATCAGCCAGGTGCGCAGCTTGGTGCCGTACCCCTCGGTGGAGTCGCCCGCGCGCTCGACCGGTGTGCCGCCCGACGCGGGCGCCGGCGCACTCGTCTCGCCGCGCTCCGCCTTCTCGCGCACCTCCGTGATGAGTTCGGCGGCGCGGTTGATGCCCGCCTTCACACCGACGTCGACGGTCGGCTTGCCGGCGAAGCGGTCCTTGTCGCGTACGGGGACGTCGTGCGCGAAGATCACGCCGTCCGCAGCCGCGATCACCTCCGGGTCCAGCCGGGTGAAACCGGCCGAGCCCTGCGTCTCGACGACGACCTCGGCGCCCGCCGCGCGGCCCGCGTTCTCCAGGGACTCTGCCGCCATGTAGGTGTGCGCGATACCGGTCGGGCAGGAGGTGACGGCGACGATACGGAAGGGGCGCGCGCCGGAGTCCGGGGTGGGGCCGGCGCCCGCGGGAGTCGCCTGCGCCGGGGTGGACGCCCCTGGCGCCTGCGGGATGGTGGCCGCCGCGGCGCCGGCGGAGGCCGCCACCGGCGCCGCAGCGGTGTCTTCGGGGGCATCCACAGCGCCCGCGGAGCCTTGAGCAGAGCCCTGACCGGAGCCCTGAACAGAGCCTTGAGCAGAGTCCTGGACGGCGTGCGCGCCCGTGGCGCCCGCCTCGTCGGCCGCGCCCGCGCCCGCGTTCCCCTCGAAGGACTCCGGCGCACGCACCGCGCTCGGGGCCTCGTCCCCGCGGATCAGCGCCGCCGCCGTCCCCGTGTCGGTCACCGCGCGCAGCGCCGAGGTGAACTCGGCGTTCATCAGCTGGCGGGCCAGGGAGGAGAGGATCGTGAGGTGGGCGTCGTCGGCGCCGGCCGGGGCCGCGATCAGGAAGATCAGATCGGCCGGGCCGTCCGCGGCGCCGAAGTCGATGCCGGCGGCGCTGCGGCCGAAGGCGAGGGTCGGTTCGGTGACGTGGGCGCTGCGGCAGTGCGGGATGCCGATGCCGCCGTCGAGGCCGGTCGGCATCTGCGCCTCGCGGGCGGCCACGTCGGCGAGGAAGCCCTCCAGGTCGGTCACCCGGCCCTGGGTGACCATGCGCTCGGCGAGGGCGCGCGCCGCCGCTTCCTTGGTGTCGGCGGACAGGTCGAGGTCGACCAGGTCCGCGGTGATCATGTCGCTCATCGCGGGCTCCTCTGCACGCGTATCGCCCGGGGGGAGGGGTGGGCGGTGTGGGGGACGAGGGTGCTGCTGTGGGGGGAGGCGGTCGGGACGGTGGCCATGGTGGGTGACGGGGAGTCCCGCCACGGCCGGGCCGCAGGGGCCGTACGGCGGCGGATCAGGGCGTTCATGACACCGGCTCCGTCAGTTCGCGGTCGAGCGGGATCTCGGCCGTGACGGTCACCGCCGCCGGGTCCAGGTCGGCGGGGGTCGGCATGACGCTGCCGGGGAGCTGGACGGCGGCGGCGCCGTGGGCGACGGCGGAGGCGAGGGCCCCGGGCCCGGTGCCGCCGGCGATCAGGAAGCCGGCGAGGGAGGAGTCGCCGGCGCCGACGTTGCTGCGGACGGTGTCCACGCGCGCGGTGGCGAACCAGGCGCCGCCGTCCTCCACGAGAAGCTGCCCGTCGGCGCCCAGGCTCGCGAGCACGGCGCGTGCGCCCATGCCCCGCACCTCCTCGGCGGCCTTCAGCGCGTCACCCACGGTCGCCAGGGGGCGTCCGACGGCTTCCGCGAGCTCCTCGGCATTGGGCTTCACCACGTCCGGCCGCGCGCGCAGCGCTTCCAGCAGCGGCCGCCCCGAGGTGTCCAGCGCGATGCGCGCTCCCCCGGCGTGCGCACGCGTGACGACATCGGCGTACCAGGAGGGTGCAAGCCCCCCGGGCAGGCTGCCGCAGCACGCGATCCAGTCGGCGTCCCGCGACTGCTCGCGGACGGTGTCCAGGAGGAGTTCCTGTTCGGCCGGGGAGAGTTCGGGGCCGGGCGCGTTGATCTTCGTCAGCACCCCGTCCTCCTCGGCGAGCGCGATGTTGGAACGGGTGGCTCCGGCGATCGGGACGGGCGCGACCTCGATGCCCTGCGCATCGAGCAGGTCGGCGACGAGCGCGCCCGGCGCACCCCCCAGGGGCAGGACGGCGACCGTGCGCCGCCCGGCGGCCGTGACGGCGCGCGAGACGTTCACGCCCTTGCCGCCCGGGTCCATGCGCTCGGTCTCGGCGCGGATGACTTCGCCGCGTTCCAGGCGCTGGACCTCGTAGGTGCGGTCGAGGGAGGGGTTGGGGGTGACGGTGAGGATCATGCGCGTACCACTTCCGTGCCGCCGCGCTCGATGACGGCCGCGTCTTCGGGGCTCAGCCCGCTGTCGGTGATCAGCAGGTCCACGTCGCTCAGGTCGCCGAAGCGGGCGAAGTGCTCCTGGCCGTGCTTGGCGGAGTCGGCCAGCAGCACCACGCGGCGGGCGGCGGCGACCGCGGCCCGCTTGACCGCGGCCTCGGCGAGGTCCGGGGTGGTCAGACCGTGCTCGGCGCAGAAGCCGTTCGCGGCCACGAACAGCACGTCGGCGCGGATCTCGCCGTACGCACGAAGCGCCCAGGCGTCCACCGCGGCACGCGTGCGGTGCCGTACGCGGCCGCCGACCAGGTGGAGCTGGATGCCCGGGTGGTCGGCGAGGCGGGCGGCGATGGGCAGGCTGTGCGTGACGACGGTCAGGGAGGCCTCCAGCGGGATCGCGGCGGCGACCCGGGCGACCGTCGTACCGGCGTCGAGGATCATCGTGCCCTCGGCCGGCAGCTCGGCGAGGGCGGCCTTGGCGATGCGGTCCTTCTCGTCGGCGGCGGTGGACTCGCGCTCGCTGAGGTCGGGTTCGAAGTCGAGGCGGCCGACCGGGATGGCTCCGCCGTGCACCCGGCGGACGAGGCCGGCGCGGTCGAGGGCCTTCAGATCGCGGCGGATCGTTTCCGCGGTGACCTGGAACTCCTCGGCGAGCGACAGCACGTCCACCCGGCCGCCGTCACGTGCGAGCCGGAGGATCTCCTGCTGCCGTTCCGGTGCGTACATGTCGCTGGCCTCCGCCTCGATGTCCGATGCCTGCTGTGCGATGCCCACCGCCCGGGGCCCGGTGTCCGTTCACTTCCGACGATGCCCGAACGTGTGGTTTCACTGCGAGGCTACGCCCGGCCTTCCGGAAAGTAAACAGGTTCGGATTTTAATCGGGCATGAACGGACACGTGGACAGCGCAAAGGCCCGACACCTGGTCGGTGCCGGGCCCTGCTGCCGTGGCGCCTGGTCAGCGCACCAGCTCAGGCTCCTTCTCCGCCTCCGGCAGCTCCGCCTCCGCCGCCCCCTCCGCATGCTGCGCGGGCCGCTTCGGCAGGGCGGACATCAGCAGGAAGATCACGCCCATGATCCCGGCGACCCACCACAGCGCGTGCTGGAAGGCGTGCACGAAGGCGAGGCCGACCCGGGCCGGGGGCGTCCGGTCACCGATCTCACCGAAGAACACCACGGAGACCAGCCCGAGGCCGAGCGCGTTGCCCATCTGCTGCACCGTGTTGATCAGCCCGGACGCGGAACCGGCGTGCTCACGCGGAACCTCCGAGAGCACCACGTCGGTCAGCGGGGCGACGATCAGCCCCATCCCGAGGCCCATCACGACCAGCGGCAGGGCCATCTGCCAGGAGGCGATGGACAGGCCGTAGCGGTGCGCCTCCCCCACGTAGAGCAGCACGCCCACGCCCATCACCAGCGCGCCCGCCTGCAGCACCTTCCGCCCGAACCTCGGCACCAGCTGCTGCACCGACAGGCCGGCCGCCGTGGACACCGCGAGGGAGAACGGTACGCCGGTCAGCCCGGCCCGCAGCGGGCTCCAGCCCAGGCCGATCTGCATGTACAGCGTCCAGACCAGGAAGAAGATGCCGAGCGCGACACCGAAGACGGTCTGCACGGCGATGCCGGCAGCGAAGCTCTTCACCCGGAAGAGGGATAGCTCGATGAGCGGGGAACCGTCCCTGGCCGCCTTCCGTTTCTCGTACGACACCAGCGCCGCGAAGACGACGAGCGCACCGGCCATGCAGACGTACCCCCACAGCGGCCAGCCCAGCTCACGGCCGCGCGTGAGCGGGTAGAGCAGCATCAGCAGGCCCAGCAAGACCAGGGCGACACCGACGAGGTCCAGCTTCAGCGCCTTGGGGGCCTTCGACTCGGTGATGAAGCGGCGGCCCAGCAGCCAGGCCAGGACGCCGACGGGGAGGTTGATGAGGAAGATGGGACGCCACTCCAGGCCGAACAGGTTCCACTCGGTCAGCAGGGCGCCGAGCAGCGGGCCGGAGACCGCGCCCAGACCGACGACCGCACCGAACATGCCGAACACCTTGCCGCGTTCGTGCGCCGGGAAGGTGGCGTGCACGATCGAGAGCACCTGCGGCACCATCATCGCCGCCATGCCGCCCTGCAGGATGCGGGAGGCCACCAGCATCTCCGGGTTCGCCGCGAAGCCGCACAGCGCGGAGGCGAGGGTGAAGCCGCCGATACCGATCAGGAACAGCCGCCTGCGGCCGTGGATGTCGCCCAGACGGCCGCCGGTGATCAGACCGGCGGCGAAGGCCAGGGCGTAACCGGCGGTGATCCACTGGATCTGGCTGACCGAGGCGTTCGCGCTGCGCCGGATGGACGGGATGGCGATGTTGACGATCGTCACGTCGACCAGATCCATGAAGGCGGCGGTCATGACGATGGCGAGGGCGAGCCAGCGGGATCGGTCGGAGGAAGGTGCGACAGGCGCCGCCGGGGCGGCCGTGGGGTCGTTCGGGGTCATGAGATGAACGTAGGCCCTTATTAGGTCAGATCATGTCCTAGTGGTGCGGCATTCTCGTATCCATGACTACGGACACTCCGGCCCGGCTCCTCCAGCTCCTCTCTCTTCTCCAGACCCCGCGGGAGTGGCCCGGTGGGGAGCTGGCCGGGCGGCTGGGGGTGTCGCGTCGAACGGTGCGGCGGGACATCGACCGGCTGCGGGAGCTGGGCTATCCGGTGCAGGCCACGAAGGGCGCGGACGGCGGGTACCGGCTGGTCGCGGGCAAGGCGATGCCTCCGCTGGTGCTGGACGACGAGGAGGCGGTGGCGATCGCGGTGGGCCTGCGGGCGGGGGCCGGGCATGCAGTGGCGGGCGTGGACGAGGCGTCCGTACGGGCCCTGGCCAAGCTGGAGCAGGTGCTGCCGGCCCGGCTGCGCCACCGGGTGTCCACGCTGCAGGCGGCGACCACACCGCTGACCATCGGGGACGGGCCGAGCATCGCGCCGGAGACGCTGACCGTGATGGCCTCGACGGTGGCGGGACACGAGCGGCTGCGGTTCGTCTACCGCGACAAGGACGGCAGCGAGTCGCGGCGGCTGACCGAGCCGCACCGGCTGGTGTCGACCGGGCGGCGGTGGTACCTCGTCGCCTACGACCTCGACCGCGCCGACTGGCGGACCTTCCGGGTGGACCGGGTGAGCGAGCCGTTCGCGACCGGAGCCCGGTTCGCGCCACGGGAGCTGCCGACGGGGAACGCCGCCGAGTACCTGCGGCAGTCCATCCAACGGCGGCAGGAGACATATGAGTTCGCGGTGCGGTTCGCCGCGTCGGCGGAGCAGGTCTCCGCGCGGCTTCCGGCGTGGCTCGGGACGCCGGAGGACGACGGTGAGGGCGGTTGTGTGCTGCGGGGCGCCTCCGGTGATCCGGTGGAGTGGCTGGCGGTGCGGCTGGCGTCGGCCGACTGCGAGTTCACGGTGCACAAACCCGGTGAACTGGTGTCCTGTGTAAGGGAGTTGGGCGCACGGCTGAGCCGGGCGGGGGCGAGCGGCGCCCAGGAAGGGGCCTCAGGATGACGGCCGGTCACACCCGCCGCTCCAGTCGAAGCCCCGCAGGGAAGCGAGGTTGCGCAGGGCCAGGGCCGCGGGGCCTTCGGGACCGGCGGGCGGGCAGTTCGTGGCGGCCCAGGCCTCCACGGCCACACGGACGGCGGCACCGGCGACGGCCGCGGTGAGGCGGTGGCCGGGTGTGACCGGTACGGGGGCAGCCGCGGGACGCAGGGCGACGAGGCCGCCTCCCGCGCCCCCTTCGGCCCCCCTGACTCCCGCACCCCCTTCGAACCCCGTGGCTCCCGTGCCCTCGTCGGCTCCCGTGACGCCCGCGGCCCCCTCGGCTCCCGTCGTTCCCGCGTCCTCCTCGACGCCCGCGGCCCCTTCCGCTCCCTCGGCCCCTTCCGCCCCCTCGGCCACCGCGTCCCCCTCGGCGCCCTCGCCTGCCGCCGGCCCGCCGGCCCCGCTCGTTTCAAGTCCCCCGGCCCCCGGCCCGGTTGACACCGCGCGGGCCGCCAGGATCTCGGCCAGGTTCTGTTCCGACGCCTGGCACACCTCGGCCCAGACCTTGCGCAGGGCGGGGCTGTCACCGGCCAGGCGGATGAGCGTGCGGACCCATTCCCAGGACGCCGCCGAGACGGCGACGCCGGGCGTGAGGGTGCGGTGGACGGCGTGCTCCAGCGCGGCCGGTACGGTCAGCCCGTCGGGCGCCGAGCGGACCGCTTCCGCCCAGCGCTGCGCGCCCGCGGCGTAGAGGGGGGCGACCGCTTCCTCCTTGGTGGCGAAATACCGGTAGAACGTCCGCGGTGCGATGCCCGCCGCCTGCGCGATGTCCTCGGCGCGGGTCGCCCGCAGGCCCTGACGGACGAACAGGGCGGCCGCCGCGCGGGCGATCTCCATCCGGGTCTCGGCCTTCCGGCGCTCGGTCAGCGAGAGGGGCGAGGAGGCGGAAAACGGCTGGTGGGCGGCGCTGCGGGTGGTGCTCATCCCGGCAGGCTATGCCCATGTGGCAGAATCTGCCATCCGGCGGTCCACCCCGGGGTTCAGGTACGGGGTGGGCCGCCATTCCATGAGTGCGTCACCGCTCTCCCACCCGCGCGGGCTTGAATCCCCATCAGGCGGTCTGCGGCTCTTCACGGCACGTGGGCGGGCCTGCCGGGCAAGGGTGAAGCCGGGCTCCGGCACCCAGGGGGGATGGGTGCCGGAGCCCGGCCGGGGAAGGTCCCGGCGCCGGGGGGGATTGCGTCGGGACCTGGCTCTGTGGTGCGGTGGGGGCGCGTGGGGTCGGCCGGTCTGTGCGGTGCATGGGGAGTGCGGTTCCTGGGGCCTGGCTGCTACTGGACCCGGAAGGGTTTTTCCCGCGGGCCCGGGCGTTGAAGCGAGGGGACCACGTCATGTTTGCGCCGTCTTTCGCCACCGGCGTGCGCGCCCCCTGGGCACCGTAAGCCCCCAAGACACCACCCGCCTCGGCGCACCGTGCGCCGCCCGGTGGGCCGGACGCGCGGCACGCCGGGCGGCCCCGCCGCAGCGGAGCGGCTCCGGGCGCACCCGGCGCCCACCCCGCTGCGGCACACGCCGCGCCCAGGCCCCGCACACCCGGCACCCCCCGGCACCTGTTACGCCGCCGCGTCGAAGCCGGTGTCGCGGGCCAGCTTCTTCAGTTCGAGGAGGGCGTGCTTCTCGATCTGGCGGATGCGTTCGCGGGTCAGGCCGTGCTCCTTGCCGACCTCGGTCAGGGTGCGCTCACGGCCGTCGTCGATGCCGTACCGCATCTTGATGATGGAGGCCGTGCGCTGGTCCAGGCGGCCGATCAGGTCGTCCAGTTCCTCGCTGCGCAGCAGGGTGAGGACGGACTGTTCCGGGGAGACCGCCGAGGTGTCCTCCAGGAGGTCGCCGAACTGGGTCTCGCCCTCGTCGTCCACCGACATGTTCAGCGAGACCGGGTCGCGGGCCCAGTCGAGGACGTCGATGACGCGCTCCGGCGTCGTGCCCAGCTCCGCGGCGATCTCCGCGGGCTCCGGGTCGCGGCCGTTCTCACGGTTGAACTCCCGCTGCACGCGGCGGATACGGCCCAGCTCCTCCACCAGGTGGACGGGGAGCCGGATCGTGCGGGACTGGTCGGCGATGGAGCGGGTGATCGCCTGACGGATCCACCAGGTGGCGTACGTCGAGAACTTGAAGCCCTTGCGGTAGTCGAACTTCTCGACCGCGCGCACCAGGCCGGCGTTGCCTTCCTGGATCAGGTCGAGCAGGGGCAGGCCGCTGCGCGGGTAGCGCCGGGCGACCGCCACGACCAGGCGGAGGTTGGAACGGATGAAGACGTCCTTGGCCCGCTCGCCGACGGCGGCCAGCGCCTCGAGTTCCTCGCGGCTGGCGTCCGTCTTGGACTCCTCCTCACCGTCGAGGACCTGCTGCGCGAAGACACCCGCCTCGATGGTCTGGGACAGCTCGACCTCCTTGGCGGCGTCGAGCAGCGGCGTCCGCGCGATCTCGTCGAGGTACATGCCGACCAGGTCGCGGTCCGCGATCTCGCCGCCATGAGCGCGAACACTGCTTGCCGAGTCGGCCGTCTCGCCGGTGGCGGACTTACGACGGGCGACGGCACGGGTTGCCATGCGTGCTCCCTTGCGATGGTGGGCTGGCGGGTGGTCCTGCTGAACGCTCGGCATCGGGGGGAGTGTCACTGGGACCCTCTCCGAGTGCCCTGCATCCGTGGGAAACAACGACTGGAATCCGGACAGAATTCCCCGCCCGTCCCCCAATTTTTCTGATCATGCAGTACCCTGTTCCGCCACACAGGGAGGCGAGATGCCGACGGAGCGTAGAGAGGTGCAGGTCAGGCCGGGAGTCGAGGGGGATCTCGACGCCCTCACCGCGATCTACAACCACTACGTACGTGAGACGGCCATCACATTCGATACCGCGGTCTTCACTCCGGAAGAGCGCCGCCCTTGGCTGCTCTCCCACCCGGAAGACGGCCCGTACCGCCTGATGGTTGCCACGGAAGGCGATCCGGAGGGCGATTCACAGCGCGTTCTGGGATACGTCACATCCAGCCCTTACCGGCCGAAGCCCGCGTACGTCACGTCCGTGGAGGTTTCGGTGTACGTCGCCCCGGACGCGGGGCGGCGCGGCATCGGCACGCTGCTCTACGACGCCTTGTTCAAGGCGCTGGCCGAGGAGGACGTCCACCGCGCCTACGCCGGGATCGCCCAGCCCAACGAGGCCTCCGGGCGGCTGCACGCCCGTTTCGGCTTCCGGCACGTCGGCACGTACCGCGAGGTCGGCCGCAAGTTCGGCCGCTACTGGGACGTCGCCTGGTACGAGAAGGACCTGTGACCCGGGCGGGGGATCAGCCGAACTGCACCGAACGCTTCGCCATCCCCATCCAGAACCCGTCGATCACCGACTTCTGCGCGTCCAGCTCCCCGCCCGCCTCAGCCGCGCCCATGGTGACGAACAGCGGGGCGAAGTGTTCCGTGCGCGGGTGGGCGTAGCGGCCGGCCGGAGCCTTGTTCAGGAAGTCCAGCAGGGCGTCCCAGTCGCGGGCCTGAAGCGCGCGACGGCCCCAGTCGTCGAACTCCGAGGACCAGCTGGGCACACCGCCGCCGGTGTGCCGCAGGGCGGCGAGGTTGTGGGTGAAGAAGCCGGAGCCGACGATCAGCACGCCCTCGTCGCGCAGGGGCGCGAGCTTGCGGCCGATGTCCATGAGGCGGACCGGGTCGAGGGTGGGCATGGAGATCTGCAGGACGGGGATGTCGGCGGCCGGGAACATCTCGACGAGCGGGACGTAGGCGCCGTGGTCGAGGCCGCGGTCGGGGATGTCCTGGACGGGGGTGCCGGGGGCGCGCAGCAGCCCGCGGACGGATGCGGCCAGCTCGGGTGCGCCGGGGGCGTCGTACCGGACGCGGTAGTAGTGCTCGGGGAAGCCCCAGAAGTCGTGGACGAGGGGGACGGTCTCCACCGCGCCCAGCGCGAGCGGGGCCTCCTCCCAGTGGGCGGAGACCATGAGGATCGCCCGGGGCCGGGGCAGGCGGGCGGACCAGGCGGCGAGCTGGCCGGGCCAGACGGGGTCGTCGGCGAGCGGCGGGGCGCCGTGGCTGAGATAGAGGGCGGGCATGCGCTCCTGGGTGGCGGCGGACATGGCTACGACTCCCGGTCATCCGAATGCTTTAACTCTCAAGCTCTAGCTCGGCCACCGTACGCCCCATTTGTTCAAGTTTCAAGGAGCGGACTCGTACAGTGGGACACATGAACACGGCATCCGACTCCGCCGCACAGCCCCGCTGGCTCACCGACGAGGAACAGCGCGTCTGGCGCGCCTACCTGCACGCCACCACCCTGCTGGAGGACCACCTCGACCGGCAGCTGCAGCGCGACGCGGGCATGCCGCACATCTACTACGGCCTGCTCGTCAGCCTCGCCGAGGCCCCGCGCCGCCGGCTGCGGATGACCGAGCTGGCGATGAAGGCGAAGATCACCCGCTCCCGGCTGTCGCACGCGATCGCGCGGCTGGAGAAGAACGGCTGGGTGCGCCGCGAGGACTGCCCCTCGGACAAGCGGGGTCAGTTCGCGGTGCTCACCGAGGCGGGGGCCGAGGTGCTGGGGCGCTCCGCGCCCGGCCATGTGGCCGCCGTACGGCAGGCGATGTTCGACCGGCTCAGCCCCGAACAGCAGAAGGCCCTCGGCGAGATGATGGAGATCATCGCCGAGGGCCTCCAGCCCGACGAAGCGGGTGCGGACCTGCCCTGGCTCCGCTGATTCACCCGGGGGTCGGGGTCAGTGCGCCACCACCGGCACCGGCACCTCGTCCTCGACGCTCCCGGCACCCTCACCGGAGGCCATCGTGGTGGAGCCCGGCCGGCCGGCGTTGACGAAGGTGAAGGCGATCAGGGCGGCGAGCCCGAGGATGCCGACGGCGAACCAGATCGCGGTGCTGTAGCCGTGCACCATGCCCTGGAGCCCGACCAGCTGCTGCTGCGGCTTCGTGGTGGCACCGGCGATGTGGTCCTTGACGTACGAGGTCGTCGCGGACGCGGCGATGGTGTTCAGCAGGGCGGTGCCGATCGCGCCGCCCACCTGCTGCGAGGTGTTGACCATCGCGGAGGCGACACCGGCGTCCCGGGGCTGGACGCCCTGGGTGGCCAGGGACATGGCGGGCATGAACGCCGTACCCATGCCGAGGCCGAGCAGCACCATCGCGGGCAGCAGCTGGGTGCCGTACGCGGAGTCGATCTTCAGCTGGGTCAGCACCAGCATGCCGAGCGCGGCGACCAGGAAGCCGGGGCCCATCAGGAAGCGGGCCGGGATCCGGGTCATCAGCCGGGTGCCGATCTGGGTGGAACCGGTGATCATGCCGGCCACCATCGGCAGGAACGCGAAGCCGGTCTTGACCGGCGAGTAGCCCTTCACGACCTGCAGGTAGTAGGTCAGGAAGAGGAACAGGCCGAACATGCCGATGATCGCGAGGCCGAGGGAGAGGTAGATCCCGCCGCGGTTGCGGTCGGTCACCACGCGCAGCGGCAGCAGCGGGGCCTTGACCCGGGACTCGACCCACGCGAAGGCGCCGAGCAGCACCGCGGACGCGACGAACATGGAGACGGTGATCGCGTCGCTCCAGCCGTCGGACTCGGCGCGGGTGAAGCCGTAGACGAGGGCGACCAGGCCGAGGGTGGACAGGATCACGCCGGGGATGTCGAGCGGGGAGCGGTTGCGGCCGCCCTCGGGCTCGCGGATGACGAAGTAGGCGCCGGCCGCGGCGACGATGGCGAAGGGGATGTTCACGAAGAAGGTCCAGCGCCAGTTCAGGTACTCGGTGAGGAAACCGCCGAGGATCAGGCCGACGGCACCGCCGCCGCCGGCGATGGCGCCGTAGATGCCGAACGCCTTGGCGCGTTCCTTGGCGTCGGTGAACATCACGGCGAGCAGCGACAGCGCGGCCGGGGCGAGCAGCGCGCCGAAGACACCCTGCAGGGCACGGGCGCCGAACATCATCGCGCCGGTGGTGGCGGCACCGCCGAGCGCGGAGGCCAGGGCGAAGCCGGCCAGACCGGTGACGAAGGCGCGCTTGCGGCCCCACTTGTCGGCGATACGGCCGCCGAACAGCAGCAGACCGCCGAAGGCGAGGGCGTAGGCCGTGACGACCCACTGCCGGTTGCCGTCGGATATGCCGAGGTCGGTCTGCGCGGACGGCAGAGCGATGTTCACGATGGTGGCGTCGAGGACGACCATCAGCTGGGCGAGCGCGATGAAGACGAGCGCCTTCCAGCGGTTGGCGTCGCCGGTCAGGCCGGCGCCGGGAGCCTTGCGGGCTGTGTCGGACATGGAGGTACCCACTTCGGGACTTCGTGACGGAAAAATGCCGAGAAAAGGGCCGCGGTGAGGAAGCCCGTAGCAGGGAGGAGCGCGGCTGCTGCTACGTGCCGTAGGGATGGACTGGGATCGGGAGCCGAACTAATCGGTCAGCAGGCGCGCAGCTCCTCGATGGTGACGGCCGTGCCCGGCAGGGCGGAACGGGCGGGCGCCCGCAGGCCGTCGAGGAACAGCTGGAGGTGGCGGTGCACGAAACGGTCGCCGTGGAGGCAGTCCGTGCCGGCCGGGGGCCGGCTCAGCTGGGCCACGACGATCAGCAGATCGCCGACGCCGACATCGGGCCGCAACTGTCCGGCCGCCTTGGCCCGGCCCATGACCTCCTCCACGAGCTGTTCGACGCGCTCGCGGGAGGCTTCCAGGTCGGGGTGGTGCTGGTCGAACGTGCTGGAGATCATCGGGCACAGCGCGCTGATCCGCTCGTCGGCGGCGGCGTGCACGAAGTGTTCCAGCGCGGCGAAGGCGTCCCCGGTCTCGGCGAGGGCCACCTCGGCCGCCTCGGCCGTCCGGTCCATGACGGAGCAGACGACCTCGCGGGCGAGGGCCTCGCGGTCGGGGAAGTTGCGGTACACCGTGGCGTTGCCGACGCCGGCCCGACGGGCGATCTCGTCGAGCGGCACGTCCAAGCCGTGCTCGACGAACATCTCCCGGGCGGCGGTGACGATCCGCTCCCGGTTGCGCAGGGCGTCGGCGCGGGGCCGGTGCACCTTGCGCGGTGCGGGGGTGGTCGCGGTCGACACGGTGGACTCCTTCGAAGCGAGGGAGGCGAAGCACGGGTGCCCCGCCGGCGATCCGGGGAGGGAGTCCCCGTTTCGCTCGGACACAGGGCTAAACGGGGAAACGGTCCCCGGTTATTTCCCGCCCGCGCAAAGAATCGCTGTGACCTGAACCACACCTTGCGCCACACTCCTCACCGGCCCGGATTCACCCCCGTGCGAACCGGCATTCCCACGATCGGTCTCCTCCAGCGCGCGGCCCCCACCCCGGCGACACAGGGTGAGCGCAAGGGTGCAGCCGGAGACCGGCGGCTGCCGTGGAGCGAAGGGCCCATGCATGCAGCCGCAGCCGCCCCGCCGCATATCCCTTTCCCACGGGCGCCTCCCCGCAGGAGGCCACACCACCCCCGCGCGCCCCCGCAGCGGCGGTTCCTCCCAGGGAAGCCGGGGCCGCGCCCCCCGCGAAGGACGCAGCCGCACTCGCACCCGCATACGCCCGCGCCGGGTGGCCACCCTGGCCGCGGTGACCGCACTGACCCTCGCGGTCAGCACCTCGGCCGGGACCGGACACCTGACGGCGCCCACCACCGCAGGGCCCACCGGCATGGCCCGCTCCGTCGCCCTCGCCCCCTGCACCGTCCACGGCGGCCGCGACGTGCAGATGACCGAGGGCCTGCCCACCCCGCACGGCTACGCCCGCTCCACGGGCACGGTCCACGCCCTGACCCTGATGGTCGACTTCTCCGACGCTCCGGGGCAGGGCAGCGCCATGGACCGCTTCCACGAGTTCTTCCCGCGGACCCAGGAGTGGTTCCGCACCGCGTCGTACGGCCGCCTCGACTACCGGCCCCAGACGCCGATCACCGCATGGCTGCGGATGCCCAAACCCTTCAAGGAGTACGGCATAGAGCGCGGCGCCCCCTTCGATCCCGGCTACCGGCAGCTCGTGCAGGACATCGTGGACGCGGCCGACCCCGCCGTGGACTTCCGCTCGTACGACCTCCTCAACGTCCTGATCTCTCCCAACGCCGGCCCCTCCGCACTGGACACCGTCCTGTCCGTGACCTTCGCCGGCAACACCGACGCCCCGGTCGCCGACGGCGTCCCCATCGCCAACGCGTCCTTCGTCTACTCCCGCCAGGACGACGGCTCCGGCTCCTACGACCGCACCGGCTACCGCGTGCTGCCGCACGAGAACGGCCACACCTTCGGACTGCCCGACCTGTACACGCAGGAGGGCGGGGGCGCGGTCGGGCACTGGGACATCATGAGCGAGGACTGGGGGGCCGGGAACGACCTGCTGGCCTGGCACAAGTGGAAGCTGGGCTGGCTGGACAACTCCCAGGTGAGCTGCGCGGCGGCCCGGGGCAGCACCGAGTACCTGCTGACGCCGCTGTACAAGCCCGGCGGCGGGAAGCTGGTCCTCGTCCCCGTCGACGCGCACAGCTCCTACGCGATGGAGGTGCGCGAGCAGGGCGGCAACGACGAGGCGGTCTGCCGGCCAGGGCTGCTGATCTACAAGGTCGACGGCACGATCGACACCGGACGCGGTCCCGTCCGGGTCTACGACAGCCACCCCGGCAGCGGCGGCTGCACCCGCAGCCCCAACGTCCAGGCGGAACTCTCCGACGCCCCCTTCTCCCCCGGCAGCACCTTCAAGGACCCCCGCCACGGCGTCACCGTGCAGGTGACCGGCACGGACGAGGACGGCGCCTACCGGATCCGGGTCACGCGGTCGTAGGGCACTTCAGGGCCACGTCAGGGGCACTTCAGGGGAATGCGGGGGCCGTCCGGGCAGGTGAGGGCCGGCCGTTCGGGCAGGTGAGGGCCGTTCGGGCGAGGGGAGCCGGGCGGGGTTTACCTTAGGCGTGCCCGTATGCCGTACCGGAGAGCCGATGCCCGCGAAGACCGCACTGGAT
Source organism: Streptomyces durhamensis (assembly GCF_000725475.1). NCBI lineage: Bacteria > Bacillati > Actinomycetota > Actinomycetes > Kitasatosporales > Streptomycetaceae > Streptomyces > Streptomyces durhamensis. The sequence continues at coordinate 208,664 of NZ_JNXR01000018.1, read as the reverse complement.
GCCGACGCCCGCGGCGGTACGGGGGAAGCGGTGGGGCCGTTGCTGCGCGGCGTCGGTGTGCTGCGGCGGCTGACCGAGGCGGGCGGCACGCTGAGTCCGAGCACGCTGGAGCGGACCACCGGGCTCGCCCGGTCCACGGTCGACCGGATCACCGCCACGCTGGCCCGCATGGGCTACGTCCGCCTCGACGGCCGGGACGTCGTCCTCACCCCCGGCGTGATGGAGCTGGGAAACGCCTACCTGGCCGCCCTCCGCCTGCCCGCGCTGCTCGGCGCCCGCGCCGACGCCCTCGCCGACGAGCTGGACGAGTCGGTGTCGCTCGCGGTCGCCGACCTCGACGGCATCCGCTTCGTCCACCAGGCCACCCGCCGCCGCGCCATGTCCGTCAGCTTCCGCATCGGCGACCTGCTCCCGGCCGAACGCACCGCGCCCGGCCCGCTGTTCGCGACCGAGTGGACCCCCCGGGACTGGGCCCGCTGGCACGCCCGCCGGGCGGCCGACCCGGCGGACACGGCGTTCCCCGCCCTGCCGCCCGGCCCGGTGCCCACCGGCGACTCCGCCTTCCCGGCACGGGTGGAGCGGGCGCGCCGGGACGGCTGGGCGGTGGACGACCAGCTGATCGAACCGGGCCTGGTCGCGGTGTCCGTACCGGTGCGGGATCCGGCCACCGGCCGTCCGGCCTGCGTGGCGAGCGTGGTCAGCCATACCAGCCGGCACGCCGCGGCCGACCTGCGCGGCAGCCTCCTGCCCCGGCTTCGTACGGCCGCGGCGGCGATGGAGTGCGACCTGCGCACCGCTCCCCCGCCGCGGCCCGGCCCCCCGCCCGCGGGCCTCGCGAGCTGGACCACGGCGTTCAAGCACGAACTGGGCCGGGACTTCGTGGAATCCCTGGCCCGCGGTCTGACCGTGCCGGCCGCGTTCGGCGAGGGCCGCTCGGCGCTGTCCCTGACCGAGGTGGCACGGGCGACCGGCCTGGCCCGGGCCACGGCGCGCCGCGCGCTGCTCACCCACGAACACCTCGGCCTGGTGCTGGCGCACCCCGACCGCACCTTCTCCCTGACCCCGCGCGTCCTGGACCTCGGCTTCCCACCGCTGTCCCGCAGCACCCTCCCGCGTCTGGCCGAGCCGCATCTGCGGGCCCTCGCGGACCGGTTGCAGGAACCGACGGCGCTGGCGGTGCTGACGGCCGACGGCACGGAGATCCAGTACACCGCCCAAGCGGGCGCGAGCCGGGTGCTGACCGTCCACATCACGGTCGGCGCCCGCCTGCCCGCCGCCGCGACCTCCCTGGGCCGCGTCCTCCTGGCGGACACCGCCTCCTCCCTCCCCCCGGCGCTCGCCCAGGTCCGCGTCCAGGGATACGCCCTGGTCGACGAGGAGCTGGAGTCGGGCCTGCGGTCCCTCGCCGTACCGGTACGGGACCGATCCGGCAGGGTGGTCACCGCGCTGGACGTCGCCACCCACGCGGCCCGGCGCAGCCTGCGGGACTGCCTCCAGGACGTCCTCCCCGCCCTCCGCGCAACCGCCGACCGCATCCAGACGGACCTCCACACCGCCTCCCGCTTCAGCCCCGTCCCTCTGTCCTGACCCCGGCTCCCCTGCTCCCCGCAGCCCCGGCCCGCCGTGCCACGACGAGCCACCCGCTACACTGTCGCCGGTGGCCTCATCGCCACCGACCGAGCAATGCCTTCGTAGCTCAGGGGATAGAGCACCGCTCTCCTAAAGCGGGTGTCGCAGGTTCGAATCCTGCCGGGGGCACCAGGCAAAAGGCCCCGGACCGATCATGGTCCGGGGCCTTTGACATCCAGCTTTGACATCAACGAGGGCGGTCACTGACGACCAGGGCGCCTCCGCAGCAGGCGGTCCATGTGGCTCATGGCCTCGCGCTGGGTGTCCTGAACGACGTGGGTGTACACGTCCATGGTGATGCTGATCTGGGAGTGCCCGAGGATCTCCATCACGACGCGGGGCGCGACCCCGGCCGCCGTGAGAAGGGTGGCGGTGCCGTGCCGGGCGTCGTGCAGCCGGATGACGCGGAGGCCGGCGGACTGGGCGACGCGGGTGAAGGAGCGGTAGACGTTCCGCGGCTCGACCGGGCGGCCGGTCCGGGTGGTGAAGACGTAGTCCGAGTCCGGCCACCGCTCCCCCGCCTTCGCGCGAGCAGCTGCCTGCCGCATGCGGTGCCAGCGCAGAGGCGCGATGCAGAGCGCGGGGAGCGGGACGACACGGCGACGGCGGCTCTTGGGGTCGTCCTCGTACAGGACGCCACGACGCCGCTGCGTCTGCTGGCGGACGTACAGGACCCGGTTGTCGAGGTCGAGGTCCGACCAGCGAAGGCCGACGATCTCACCCCGGCGTAGGCCCATGGCGATGGCGAGCACGAAGGCCGCGTAGAGCGGGTCCTTGCGGGAGACAGCGAGGAAGTCGAGGGTCTCGTCCAGGCTCCAGGGCTTCAGCTCGCGGTTGTCGGTCCGTGGCGGCTCGACGAGCTGGGCGACGTTCCGCGCGATCAGCTCCTCGCGGCAGGCCGAGGACAAGGCCGAGCGCAGGACCCGGTGGGATTCCTTGGCCGTTGCCGCAGTGGTCTCCTGCTCCAGGCGCACGAGGAACCGGCGTACGTCCGAGACGCTGAGGGATTCGAGCCGCTTGGCCCCCAACATGGGCACCAGGTACAGCCGGACGTGCGTCTCGTACTTGTCGTACGTGCTCAGCTTCCGGCGAGGCCGAATGACGTTTTCCACCCAGTACGGCAGCCACTCGGCGAGTCTGGCCGACCGGGTGGGGACGGGCACGCCCTGGTCCACCTTGTCGAGCAGTGCACGACGCTTGGCGTCGCACTCGGCCCAGGTCTTGCCGTAGGCGAACTTGCGGGCTCGGGTGCCGTCCGGCTGGAGCACGTAGACCGCGCACTGGTAGCGGCCGTCCTTGCGCTTGGTGATGGTGCCGGCGCCGTTGGGGTTGCGCTTGCGCTGACCGGCCATCAGGCGGCCTCCTCGATCTGGCCGAGGATGAAGTCCTGGACGGCGTCGGCGGGGATGCGGCGAGCACCATCGATCTTGATCGAGGTCAGGCGGCGAGAACGGATCAGGTCGTAGACCTTCGAGCGTCCGAGCTTCAGCCGCACCATGACTTCCGGCACGGTGAGCAGTTGGGCGGTTGCGGTCGTCACTCTGCGGCTCCTTCCAGGGCCAGTTGGTCGCGTAGGGCTTCGCGGGCGGTCTCACGGTTGAGCTGGAGGTCGCGGGCGATGGTGGCGGCGAGTACGGACTCGCCGGGGGTGTGGCCGTGGCCGGCGTACTGCCAGTCGGCCAGGACCAGGACGGTGTCCGGCTCGATGTCGTCGAGGCCGAGGGCGGCGTGTTCCTGTGCGGCGCGGTAGTCGGCGCGGGCCTGGCGGAGTTCGCCGAGGGTGGTGGAGTAGCGGCGGGACTTGGAGGAGAAGTGGCCGCGGAAGCCGAGCATGTGAGCCCAGGCCCACAGGCGCCGGTCGGGGTAGAGCGGGTCGAGTTCCTTGCAGGCCTTGATGAGGCAGCGGGCGTGTTCGGGGACCTGGTGGCGGTCGAGTTCGGCGAGTTCACCGATGCGGCGGTCGAGGGTTCCGGTGTTCTCGGCCGCCTTGGTTGCGTACTTGGCGACGTAGGAGGCGACGGCCTGTTCGGTGATGTCGGAACCGTCACCGAAGGCCTTCACGGGCCGTACGTCGAGCTGGGCGCCCCAGCGGAAGGTCCGGGCGGGTTGGTCCTCGGCTGCCGGGACGGAGACCGACGTGTAGGAGTGCGCGGCGGCGGCCCGGATCGCGTCGGAGAGGAGGTCGACCGTGGCCCAGGTCGGCGGCGGGGTGGCGGGGCCGTCCGGTCCGTCGATGCGGATCACAGCGTGGAAGTGCAGGGCTCCGCGCTTCTGGAACTCTGCGACCTTGCCGTAGGAGAGCCGGGCGGCTTCCTGCAACTCCCGTTGAGAGAGGCCGGCGCGGGCGGCGACCTCCCGGCGGAGCCGGTTGGTGAAGCGCTGCCAGAGCTGTCCAGCGTGGTTGTTGAACAGCACCGCGCCCGCGTAGTCGTAGGTGGTCGGGTCGAGGGCGGTGCCGAGGGTGGGATCGTCGGCCTGGTGATGCGTGCCGCAGCGGCAGACGCCCCGGTCGGGCCGGTTGTGCACGCGGCCGAACGAGGGGGCGGTGAGGGTGGCGAAGACGCGCGGGTGGTCGCGGACGGCGGCGGGAATGTCGCGGCGATCGTCCCCGGCGAGGCCGGCGCGGATGAGGTGGTAGGTGTCGCCCGCGTACGTCCAGGCGCAGGCGGGGCAGCGGGAGGCGCGGCGATTGCCGCAGGCGAGGCGGAGCCGTCCACCGGGCTCGCCCTCGGTGGAGTAGTGGTGCAGGGTCTCGCCGGTGGCCTTGTCCTTGGTGAGGGTCCAGCCGGTCAGATGGATGGGGTCGGAGCAGCCGCCGGTGCGGCGGATCTGGTGCTCCCAGCGGGTGTAGTCGGGGGCCGAAGCCACCCTCAGCAGGTCACCGAGGGTGGTCGGGTCGAGCAGGGCTTTCGGGGTCAACGGCGCCAACCTCGCTTCTGCGGGGTGTTGGCGTCTTCGCTCGCGGCGGCGTTGGAGGAGCGGCCGTGGCGGTCGGGCTTGGTGGCCCGGTCGGTGTCGTGCAGCTGGTGGGCTTTGGCGGTCTTCTTCAGGCGGTCGTAGTCACCGTCCAGTCCGTCGGACAGGATGCGGTCGACTCCGAGGCTCCAGCGACGAGGCATCAGACGTTCACCCCCTGCCGGCGGGCGGGGCGGGCGGTGCCGGTGCCCTGGCAGGCCGGGCAGTTGGCGGTGATGGTGCGCAGGTGGCCACGGTGGTCGCGGCCGCCGAGGGTGACGGCGGCGGAGGCGAAGCCGTCGCAGGCCGGGCAGATCCTCGGCGGGGGCGGGGTGGGGTGGGCCATGATGGGGGTTCCTTTCGATTGCGGTTGGAAGGAAGGGCCCCGGGTGGCGGCGTGCTTGGCGGCTTGTGCGCCACCCGGTGGCCTTTCAGCGAGTGGTGCGGGAGCCCCGGCGGGCACGGCCCTTGGCCGCGTACATGGCCGCGTCAGCGGCGGCGAGCGCGTCCGTCAGGGTGGGCACCGCGAGATTGGCGATAGGGCAGACCCCGACCGAGGCGGCCAGCGGCAGCGACAGCCCGTCGTGGTGCAGCGGCCGGTGCAGTGCGGCCGTGAGCGAGTCGAGGTCGACGGCGGTCAGGTCCTGGACGACGGCGACGAACTCATCCCCGCCCAGACGGCCGGGGGTGCCGTTGCGTCCGCACCAGGCGCGCAGCCGGTCAGCGGTGGCGATGAGGGCGGCGTCCCCGGCGGCGTGGCCGTGGGTGTCGTTCAGCTGCTTGAAGTGATCGAGGTCGACCAGGAGCACGGCTGCTCGGGGGTGCCGGCGGATGAGGTGTTCGGCGCGGGCGGTCCATCCGGCGCGGGTGTGCAGTCCGGTGACCGGGTCGCGGCGGGCGGTGGCGAGACGGCGGGTGAGCAGGCTGCCGTGCACGGCCCAGCCGAGTAACGGAACGATGCTTGCGGCGGTGTTCAGGTCCATGACGTTCTCCCTGCGATGGCGGTTGGCTGACGGGTTTCGGCCCTCGGAGCGGTGGCGTGCTTGGCGGCTTGTGCGTCGCTCCGGGGACCGTTCAGCGGCGTTTGGCTTCGGCGGTGATCAGTGAGCGGATCACCAGGGCGCAGACGGCGACCGAGGCGCCGGTGACGGCGACCGCGAGGAGCATCGAGACCAGGACGGCGCCGACGACCAGGACCACGGCCGTGCCGCCGCCGACCAGGGCGAGGGCGGTGCCAGGCGTGAGCTGGACGCTGGGCCGGGGTGGCATCTGCGCGGCCGGGACTGGGGCGGGCGTGGTGGGGGCGGGCTGGACCACGGCGGTCGGCTCGACGACGGCGGCTGGGGTGGGCATGGCGGGGATCTTCGGGCGGAGCATGGCGGTTCTCCCTTCGCTACTTGGTGAGGGCGGTGTCGATGGCGGGGGCGAGGACGCTGTCGGCGAGGAGGTAGCCGCCGAGAAGGAGGACGGCGACGAGCCACCAGGGCGGGCGGAGGAACTTGACGCCGAGGTAGCCGACGACGGCGAGGGCGAACCAGAGGGGGACCTGCATGGCGGTGTCTCCTAGCGGACGCGGCAGCGGTGGGTGCGGGCGGCGAGCTGGGCGGCGGACTGACTGGAGTAGTCGGCGGACCAGCCGCAGCGGTCGGCTGTGCACACGGCGGCGTGCTTGGTGTGGCCGTTGCGGTCGCGGTGGGTGCCGATCTGTACGGGACCGATCCGCATCACGGAGTGGAAGTTGTCGCGGGCGGGCATGGCGGATGGTTCTCCTTCCGGGTCAGGCGAGCTGGGCGGCGATGGCGTCGGCGAGGTGGGGCGGGACGCCGAGGCGGGCGCGCAGGGTGTCGGTGTCGATCGGGGCGCCGGTGCGGTCGCGGTAGTCGGCGGCGACCTTGCGGGCGTGGTCGACGAGGACGGCGGGAACCGCGGGCGCGGGGTCGGCGGGCGGAAGCGCCGGCGGTTCGTCCACCGGGGCTGGGGCGGGCTCCGGGTCCGGCCGGGGTTCGGGGGCCGGTTCGCGGTCGTCCGCGATGTCGGGTTCCGGGGCTGGGGCGGGTGCCGGCGCGTCCGGGAGCTGGTGTGCGGCGGAGTGGGCGAGGAGGGTGCCGCCGAGGAAGGCGAGGGCGGGCCATCCGGCGATGCCCAGGCGCAGCAGGGCGGGCGGGTCGGTCAGGTTGAGGAATCCGGCGGTGGCGACGTTGGCGCCGAGGGAGGCGAACAGGGCGATAAGGAACCAGCACCAGGCCAACCGGGAGGGGCCCTGCGAGCGGAGTCGTCGCCATGCGGCCACCAGGAGCAGGTCCACTGAGACCGGGTAGGCCCAGGCTTTCCAGCCGTTCTGTCCGGCAGCAGCGGCCAGGTCGTGCAGATGGGCGAAGGACAGGGCCCCGGCGATGACGGCCTGGACCAGGACGGCGTCGACGCGCAGGCCGTGGCGGGCGGCCATCAGGACTCCTCCCCGGTCGGTGGCTGCGGGAGCGAGGCGGCCAGGGACGGGCTGACGACCTCGACGAAGTCGAGGTCGGCGCCGGTGGTGTCGGCGTAGAGGGCGAGCTGGCCCAGGAGCAGGACGGTGCGGGCGAAGTCCTCGCAGTCGGGGCACATGGCGGGGCTTCCTCCCTTCATGAGGCATGGCGGGGGTAGGGACCTGGCGCGAAGGGCGGTCGCGCCGACCGTGGAGCGGGGGAAGTCAGGCTGTGACGGGAGCCGTCTTTGACAGCGGCACGGGGGCCTCAGAGGAGCTGGTCAGCTCGGGCCGGAAAGGTGCCAGTTCGGGCAGGGCCGGGGTGCGGTCGGCGTACCGGTTGCAGGTGTTCACAGCTTGGCGCAGGGAGGTGTGCGGGGCACGGATGCGGTGCCAGCCTCCGGAGGAGTCCCCGGCGACGGCCAGGCCGCGCAGCCCGGCCGGGATCTGGATGGCGGCCAGCACGGCGTCCGGGGAGATGTCGCCGAAGGCCATCTTGGCGCTCGTTTCGTCGTTGACGCGGTGGGCGGTACGGCCGGTGAGCTGGGCACGGAGCATGGTGATGCCGTCACCGAGTTCGGAGCCGAAGCGTTGCCCGCAGATCTCCAGGTAGATGCCGGCCGCGCGGCCGAGCTGGGCGAGGCGGACCAGGGCCTTGATGATGCGGTCGCGGCGCGGGTCGTTCTTCTTCGTGCTCAGTGCGAGTTCGGCAACCTCGTCGACCAGGACCACGACCGGCACCGGCCGCAGGTGGGCGGGCAGGTCCCAGATGTCGGCGGCTATCTCGGCGTCCGGCACGGCGGCGGTGATGCGCTGCTCAGCACGGATGAGCTGGTAGACCCCTTCCATACGGGATACGAGCGCGTCGAGGAGGTCGGCGGCGGTGTCGGGGTTGTCGGCCAGCGCGGAGAAGCGGCGGGCCAGCGGGAACAGCTCGACGCCCTGTTTGCAGTCGATGCCGACCAGGGCGACGTCCAATGAGGCGAGTCCGGCGACGAGGTTGCGCTGGTAGACGGACTTGCCTGACTCGGTGGCGCCGAGGGTGAGGGCGTGCGGGATGGCGCGGTAGTCGCGGTAGTGCACGGATCCGTCCTCGCGCAGGGCGACGGGGACCCGCATCAGGCGGGTGTCGAGCTTGGCGGGCATCTGCACCCGCTTGAGGACGTCATAGCCGGTCATCCGCAGCTCTACGACACCGGAGCGCACCTCACGCGAGGTGACGCCGTACATCGAGAACGAGTGCCGAAGCCGGTCCGAGGCGGCGGCGACGTCGAAGGCGTCCTGTCCGGGGCGCAGGCCCAGCCGCAGGACCAACCCGGTCCGGGTCGGCCTGAAGCGCAGGATGCGCGGCGGGCGGGAGACCGGCACGGGCCGGTTGGTGACGCGGGCCAGGGCGAGCCGCCAGCGCGAGGGCGGGACGGTCAGGCCACAGGCGTCCATGACGGAGGCGTAGCGGACCAGGACCCGCAGCGTGGCCAGGGTGACGCCGAAGGTCAGCCAGTACCAGGCGGGACGCCGCCACCGCAGGAGACCCGCAGCGGCGACGACCAGGACCAGGGCGACCGTGAAGGTGGTCATGATCAGGCAGCCTTGGAGTTCGCGGCGGCGGCGACCAGGGACGTGACCGCCACGGCGCGGAAGGCGATGCCGTGGCGCTTCTGGCCGTTGAAGTCGTTCTCCCACGGACGGGCGATCAAGCCCGTGAGCGCGACCGGCGTACCCATGGTCAGCTCACCGGAGATGCCCGGCTCGGGGACGGTGATGGACAGGATCTCCACCTCATCGTTGGCCGCGAACATCACGTCCACGGTCATCAGCTTCGCGCCGGTCTCGACATCGGTAGCGAGCTCGCCGGTACGGCGGTCCTTCACCTTCGGCTGCGGGGTCTTGGCGACCATCACGGTCGCGGCGGAGGTGTCGACGGGGATCTGACGCATGAGCGCGCTCCTCACGGGGGTGAACTTGACGTACTTAGTACGTCGACCTGTCACGAGAGCACCTAACGCACTTAGTACGTCAAGTACTTCTCGACGGGTGTCGGTTGGATGTGCTGCACTTAGTGCTTCAAGCACTGAGAGGGGCTATGGCCGAGTTCACCGGGCGGGCGAAGTACCTGGAGATCGCCGACGACTTCAAGAGGCGCATCCGGCAGGGAGAGCTGGAACCCGGCACCAAGCTGCCGTCCGAGACCGAGCTGATGAACGACCACGACGTCTCGCGGACCGTGGCCCGCCAGGCGATCTCACGTCTCCGTGAAGACGGCTACGCGCTCTCCCACCAGGGCAAGGGCAGCTTCGTCACCCTTCCCGAGGAGCCCCGCCAGACGAAGCACAGCCCGGAGTTCGAGGAGATCGCCGGTTATCTGTCCGACGTACGGCGCGAGGTGCGTCGACTCGCGGAGCGGATGGATCAGCTTGAGCAACTGGTGCGTAAGCAGCCGCAAGACGGCTGACCAACTCGTCGGCACGGCGTGCGATGACGTTCACCTCCTCGGCCAGCTCCTTCACTTCTCGGGTCAGCTCCACCACTTCGGCCGGCGTCAGCGGCATCGTGGCTCCTTCGTCGCTTGTTCGGCCTGGCGACCTCTCGGGGTAGCTACGACGCTAGGAGCGATGCGGCGCACTACCCCGGAAAATTCCTCCGGGGTCCCATAGGGAGAGGGGAAGACGCTCTAGCCATGCGAGGAATGACGACGAACCTGACGATCGGTGAACGAGTCGCTTGGTACCGCCGAAGGCGGGGCGTCTCCCAAGAGGTCCTGGCCGGACTCGTGGGCCGCACGGTGGACTGGTTGAGCAAGGCGGAGAACAACCGGATCGAGCTGGACCGGCTCTCGGTCATCAAGTCGCTCGCCGACGCCCTGGACGTGACGCTCGGCGACCTGTTGGCCGAACCCACCCTCCTGGAGTGGACGCCCGACAGCGGCACCCGCACGGTGCCGGCACTTCGCTCGGCCCTCATGAACTACCGCCAGCTGACACCGCTGCTGGGCGTCGCAACCGAAGGCGAGCCGACATCGCTCGACGAGCTGAGCCGCAATGTCGCAGAGGTCTGGGACGCCTACCAGGAATCGCGCTACGGCTTCGCGACCCGGCGCCTGCCGCTGCTGCTGGCCGACGCACTCATCGCCGCCCAGTCGTACCGGGGCCGGGAGCGAGAGCGGGCACACGAGCTGACGGCCATGACGTACCAGGGCGCGGCCATGGTGCTCACCAAGCTCGGTGAGACCGACCTGGCATGGATCGCAGCCGACCGCGGCTTGGCAGCAGCACAGCAGTCCGGCAACCCGGTCATCACCGGTTCTCTCTTCCGGTCCGTCGCGCACTGCCTGCTGTCCAACGGCCGGTTCGACGCAGCCGTGCAGCTGGTCGGGGACGCGGGCGAGTACCTCCGGCCGGGTCTCCAGGAGGCGACGCCCGAGTTCTTGTCCATCTACGGGACTCTGTTTCTGGCGGGGTCCATGGCCTCAGCTCGTGCGGACGACCGGGCCACGACGCGGACCTTCCTGGACGAGGCGAAACGGGCAGCCGACCGACTCGGCACCGACGCCAACCACGTCTGGACCGCCTTCGGGCCGACGAACGTCGCCATTCACCGAGTGGCCACGGCGGCCGAGCTGGGCGACATGCAGGTAGCGATCGACCTTGGCCCGCAGATCGACACGACGGGACTGCCGACGGAACGCCGTACGCGGCACAACCTCGAAGTAGCCCGGGCCCTCAGCGCCCACAACCGAATGGACGACGCGCTCGCCAAAGTCCTCGAGGCAGAGAGCTGGGCACCGGAGCAGGTGCGGAGCCACTACCTGGCGCGGGAGCTGGTGCTCACCTGGGTGCGAGGGCAGCGCGGCCGGCCGAGCCGGAACCTGGCGGACCTGGCCGACAGGCTGCATGTGGTCTGAGCTGGGTACCCTCGGCTGCATGGCGCCGAATGCACACGAAGCGAAGATGGCGCACCCGCGCATGGCAGCGGGTGTGCTCTTCTTTGATGCCGCCGAACGGGTCCTCATGGTGGAGCCCTCCTACAAGGACTACTGGGAGATCCCCGGCGGGTACGTCGAGACCGGCGAATCCCCGCTGCACGCCGCCATCCGTGAGGTCCAGGAGGAGCTGGGGATCACCCCGCCCATCGGGCGCCTGCTCGCGGTCGACTGGGCCCCCAACGAGGCCGAGGGGGACAAGGTGCTGTACCTGTTCGACGGCGGCCAACTCAGCCAGGATCGGTTGGCGAGCATCGAGCTCCAGCCGGACGAGCTGAAGAGCTTTGCCTTCGTCTCTGCAGACCAGCTGCCCGAGCAGACGATCCCACGACTGGCCCGACGCATCCGGGCGGCTGTCGAGGCCAGGGCCAGCTCTGCTCCGGTGTACCTGGAGCATGGCGAGGAGCCTAAGAGCCGGGCTGCATGATCGCTTCCTCGATGCCAGGTCACTAGCGCGGTAAGACTTTCTCTACATCATCAAGGCCCGCGCACGGCGCGGGCGCGCGCCGCCTCTGCGGCGCGGCCTGCCTCCTGTCTGCGCCCCGGCTGGCAACGTCGTGCTTTAACGGGCAGGTCCACAGACTGCCCGACGCGCCGGAAGCTTACGGGGCCATGATCACTCGCCCCAAAGCAGCTCCAGCCCAAAGCCGCTCCGCCGACCGTTGTCAGTGCCGAGGTGTACCGTCGTAAGTTTGACGCCCTCTCAGCCTCGAACTGGCCCCAAAACCACTACATGTTGTGGCCCTACGCGCGAGTAACACAACTTATGGGGTCCTTGCTTGCAGAGCGTCGCGTGGGGTGCTGTACTGATTCGCGTTCGAACCAAAGCAGGCCCCAGCCAGGGGCTCGACTATGAGGTCGAACCGTCCGGCATGGGGCCTAGTGCGTTGGTCGCGCCCTGGGACCCTACAACCTCCCCGCCTTGACTCCAAGATGGGGGGCCAGGCGGTTCGCCTCCGAAACGGAGATTTAATGTCCGGACAGGCGAACTCCCGAGACGTGGTACGTCGCGACGACGGAACGTGGACCGTTACGAAACCGGGGGCTGAACGCGCCAGCGCGGTCGCCGGCACCCAGGCCGAGGCCATCCAGCGCGGGTCTCAGATCCTCGCGAACGACGGCGGCGGGGAGCTCCGCATCCACGGCACGGACGGCCGTGTACGGGATCAGCGCACCGTGAGCCCCGGGAACGACCCGTACCCGCCGAAGGGCTGACCTTCGTGGCTCACTTCTGGATCAACAGGAACGTGCCGCAGGGCCCGGAGCACCAGGTGCACGCGGACTCCTATGTCGCCAAGGACGAGTACATCCACTTCCTTGATGAGGACGAGCGAACGGTGATGAGCATCCGCAAGGAGATCACCTTCCTCATCGAGCGCAGCGAGGGCTAGCTCCTCATGCCCCCTGCGTAACCCGACCAGGCACGTGCGCAGGGGGCCCAAGGCGCGACGGGCAAGACTCGCTGGACACTGGCGGGCCGGTGTTCCTGTCGACTCAGGTCGCGCCTCCATGTGGGATCTTCCAAGCCAGTCTCCAAGATCACGCGCCGTGCGTTCGGCTCAGTCGATAAGGCTCCGTCGACCGTGAATGGTGCCGCACATTTTTGCCCGTTTCATTTCCCGGTTGACTCGCCTAGCAGTCTTGCTTCGAATTCCTGGGTATACCGCAATGGGAGTTTCCATGCCTCGCTCTGCCGCAGCCTTGTTCGCCGACTTTAAGTCTCGCCTCGAACTGACGGATATCCAATCTACTACCGTCGCTAATCGTCAGAAGAATGTGCGCGCAGCAGTTTCGCGGCATCTCGACGTTGAGAACGACTTCCTGACCGGATCTTACGCACGGCACACACTCATCAGTCCACTGAAGCAAGCAGACGTTGATATCTTCACCGTGCTTCACCCCAAGTATCATGCTCGCGGCGCAAGTGCTGTTCTGGATATGACCAGAAACGCATTACTGAATACCTATACGACGCCGAAGGTGAGCCGGAACGGTCAAGCGATCACTATCACCTTCACGGATTTCATGGTCGATGTCGTTCCAGCCTTCAACAGGAGAGGTAGGGGGTTCCTAATCCCGGCGGGTGGATTGGGGCGGTTTATTTCAACGGACCCCAAGGTGCACGAAGTGCACAGCTCAAAGCAGAATGCCGATCACGGAGGCGATCTTGTCCCTATAATCAAGATGATCAAGGCATGGAACAGATCAATCAACCGACACTTCCGGTCTTTTCATCTGGAGGTGTTGGCTTGGCAGCTCTTTCAGAACGTTACGATCTCTAATGAATGGTCAGCAGTTCGCTTCTTCTTTGATAAGGCGCTGCCGACCATTCGACGGGAAGTTGCAGACCCCGCTGGTTACGGAACTGACGTGGCGTACTACCTCAGCACGGAGGAACAGTTCAGCGCTGCCGAGTCGAGGCTTAAGACAGCATTGGGGCGAGCTAGAAGGGCTGAAGAATACCTCAGATTGGGTAATATCCCGAAAGCTATCGAACAGTGGCGCTTGCTCTTCGGGGATTACTTTCCGGCTTCTTAGCGGATCTTCCAATTAGTTATTGGAAGGGCCTCCACTGATCTCCTCCGCGGCTGTTTTCATGGCTTCTTGGTCGTTTGCCCTGAAGTGATCGTAAAAGAATTTGGGTACGGCCGCCGTCTGCGCTCGGGTGGCGTAGATGCCGTCCTGGATCTCCCGACATGTCGATTTCAGTCGGTTGGTAGCTGTCTTTCCGAGGCTGGGTGCTATCCAGTCGAGTTCTGCCGAGATCCTGGAGCAAAGCTCTGAGCGTTCGGAAATAATGGACTGCTGGATGCGGACCGTCTCCCAGGTGAGCAGGATCAATCCGGATGAGGGCGCAAACCATCGGAGGATCATCTCAAGTACAGTCAACTCTTGAGCAATTCCCACTATGATCCCTGCCAGGCACCAGGCCAGCAAGAAGAACTCCACGGCAGCCTTCCAGCGTCGTCTGAGCTGGATGTCCCAAGCAACGTTTGATCTCTGACAAATGAGGACGCCAAAAGGAGTAAGAAGACCAGAGACATCCGGATACCAATCTCTGAGCTTTTCTTCGGACCCGCGGAACCGCAGGCTCAGGATATGAATCCTCTCTGGCTCTACCTTACTTCGCCCAGACTTCCACTCCATTTCGTATAGATGCGTGTCAAAGTGCTCTTGAATAGTCGCCCCTTCTGTCGCCCATCTTCTAGCCAACTGCGCAAGAGCAATTGATGATGTCAGGGCCCAGGCCACTCCGATAGCGACGAGAATAGGAGAGGTTTCTTGTATTGCGGCCATAAAAATTGACGCCGCGGCAATCGCGAAGGAGCCGAAATAACGTGCGGCTTCATATCGCTTAATGTGGGCGTATGCGGCAGAAAACGCCTTGATGAGATTGATTGATCTTTCGGAATTTTGGCGAGAGTTGATATCGTTCACATTTACTCCTAAATAGATTTAGTATTTGAGCTTGGAGATTGCCGAGTGAGCCTCGGGGGCTTGATCATGGTGGCCTCTATGTGTTAAGATACGAGGGCTCGTTGGTTGAGCTTGGGAACAGGCAGCCGGTGCAACCCCGGCCGTCGCTACCTCCGTCTTCTTCGTAGTTCTACACGTCTCCGAATTTATTTGGCACGTTCTCCCGCGGGGAATTCGTCGACAGTTCAAGGCGTTCGTGAAGGGGGTGGTCGGTATGACCTCTAGGTACATGTCAGTTCTTATGGCGGGGGTCAGCGTCGCGGGAAGTGTCTACCACCTGTTCCATGCTGAGCCAACGAGCTTTTCCGTTGCCGGGCAGGCTCTGTGCCCTCGGTCAACCTCAGCTGAACCAGGCCACCGAGGATGCCCTTGTGTCCGCTGGCCGGATTGCTCCCTTGTGAGTGCGTGATGCACCTGTCACACAGTTGATAGGTGGACGGTCGGGGGAGGGACTGCATGGCTGGGGCTAGTGGAGGCAGGGGCAGGTCTTCGCGTTGGGCAGTGGAGCGGTTCGGCCGACAGGCCGGCAGACTTGCTACAGCGGTTCCGGTGCAGCTGGCCAAGGCGCACGGGAAGGCTCATGCCGCGCACCTTGCTGCGGGGCTGAAGAAGCGGAGTCCGTACGGTGTCGCCCTCGCAGGGTTGGTGCGCGAGAACCTGGCGGAGACGGCCCGTGAGCTGGGGGAAGCCGTTCGAGACGTACGCGGATACGAATATGCGGTGATCAACGATCACGCACTCTTCCCGTTCCGGTACGCGGACAGACCGAGGCCCCTGGACCGAGCCCGGCTGCCGGCCAACGCGTCGCCCACACGGCACCGACTGTTCCGGGCGCACGGGCCGCAGCCTCCGGAAGGCCTGTTCGACGTCGACGAGGACTTGGCCACCGAGGAGTACCTGGGGCTGCACGAAGCGTTCGAGGAGCTGGGAGCATCCACCAGGCTGGTCTGTGTGTTCTTCACGGCCGACGCCGAAAACGGCATCCACGCCATCCACTGGGGGGACGCCCACCTCGAACCCGATCGCACGTTCACATGGCCTTACAAGGAACAGCTCCCAGTCGCTCCCGTGCACCTGGAGTGACCGGCGGTGGCGCCTCTGCCTGGCCACGGCCGGTCGAGGGCTGACCGAGCCCTGGGCCGTCCCTGGGCCGTCCGAGGCCGACCAGCGCTGACAGGCGGCACCCACAGGTGACCACCCCCACCCCGCTCTGGCCTGGGCCCGCGGCGATGATCTGCCACACTGGACGTGTTATGCCTGCACCCGGAGAACTGAGTTGACGCGCGTGCCCCCGCGCCCCGGGAGCCGCACCAGGTGAGTGTCTAACTGCGTGAAACGCCGACGAACAACGGCGAACAAGCGCGGACGCCTACGGACTAAACGCCGACGCACAGTAGCGGGCAGCTGCGAACGCCTGCGGACCATCGCAGCAGGTGAGAGGAACAACGTCCAAGGTCGAGCGCTCACGCAAGTTGCTTCGGGACGAGGCGGTCGCTTCGTTACGGTGCTCCGCATGACCGACGAAGCCCCGGCCTGTCCCGAGTGCAACCAGCCCATGCGGTTCGGCGGCTTCGTCCTTTCGGGGCGGGAGGACGATGGCCGGCGGGCTTGCCGGACGCTGTGGCGGTGTGCCGGTCACCATGTCTGGTGGGGCTTGGCCGACCGGCCGGGCGAGCCACTGGAGATCTGCCCCCTCCCGGAGCTGTTCCGCTGACATCCACGAGTGACATCAACGGCAGTGGACGGCGGCGGCAACCAGCAACTTCGCGCGGCACCGGCGCATGAGGCGGGCCCTAGCCCGACCGGGTGGAGAGCGAACTCCTAAAGCGGGTGTCGCAGGTTCGAATCCTGCCGGGGGCACAGAGAGAAGGGCCGGCTCAGGAGGAGTTTCCTCCCAGGCCGGCCCTTCGGCGTTCCAGGGGTCGTGCCACAGACGTGCCACTACGGGCCCGCAGGGCCCTTCTCGGACGGGCCGCAGGCCGCTCTCCCGCCGCCCCGGATCAGGGCACCGAGCCGGTCCGTGACGGCACGGTCCCGGTCGCTGGTCACGCTGACGGTCCCCGTACGAATCAGACGCCTTACTTGGCGGCGTCGACGCAAACCGCGTACGCGAAGTATCTGGACACCCCGGACCCGGGCGGGTTCTCGTTGTCAGCGTTGACCGCCCATTGGGTCGGGGGTTCGTCGGGGCTCCCCACCTCGTCCCTGGTGCCGAAGCCGATGCGTCTACGGACAGGGTTGCGGCGTAGGCGTTGGACGATCACTAGGCACGCGGCGGTATCCGCTACTTCCCCCCGGACAGCCCCGGAGTTGCGTGAGGCTTGCTCCAGCCTGTGGTTGGAGGTTCGAGAAACCTACCGAGGACGGAAAGGCCGTGCCCCAGACCGGGTGTCGCAGGTTCGAATCCTGCCGGGGGCACCAGGGCGTGTTGCGAAAGTGGCGTCGCCGGAAAGCGATTGACGCTCGGCGGTGTCCGGCGGTCGGATGACGTGCCATGAACACGGGGCAGATGCATCCCGGCATGCATCCCATCGACGTCGACCTTGTACGGCGGCTGATCGCCGGGCAGTTCCCGCAGTGGGCGGGGCTGGCGGTCGAGCGGTTTCCGTCCGGCGGGACGGTCAACGCCATGTACCGGCTAGGCGATGACATGGTCGTACGGCTGCCGCTCGTGCGGGGCGGGGCCAACGACGTGTCGATGGAGCGGACGTGGCTGCCCCGGCTCGCGCCCCACTTGCCTACGACCATCCCCGAGGCGCTCGGGGAGGGGGAGCCCGCGGAGGGATACCCGTGGCCGTGGTCGGTATACCAGTGGCTAGCGGGGGAGAATCCCGAGGCGGGAGCCCTGAGCGAGCCGGTGCTGCTGGCCGAGGATCTGGCCGAGTTCGTGGCGGCGATGCGGAGCATCACCCTGCCGGGTGCGCCGCAGGCCCACCGCGGGGGGCCGGTCGCCTCGCTCGACGCGGAGACCCGGGCGGCGATCGAGCAGCTGCGCGGGATCCCACAAGAGGGCGTCGACTGCGAGGCCGCCACAGCCGTGTGGGAGGAGGCGCTGCGGGCCCCCAGCTGGGACAGGCCGCCGGTGTGGCTGCACGCCGATCTCATGCCGGGCAACCTGCTGGTACACGGTGGCAGGCTGACCTCGGTGATCGACTTCGGCTGCCTGGGGGCGGGCGATCCGGCCTGCGATCTGTTCCCAGCGTGGAATCTGCTGCCGGCCAAGGCGAGGGAAGTCTTCCGCGAGGCGCTGAGCGTGGACAACGCGACCTGGATCCGCGGCCGGGGACGGGCACTCTCGCAGGCACTGATCGCGCTGCCGTACTACCGGAAGACGAACCCGGCGATGGCGCACAATGCCCGGCACGTGATCCGGACGGTGCTGCAAGAGGACTGAGGCCAGGGCGTGTTGGGACCGCGCGGTCATCGTGGGCTCACACATCGAGGTGTGGGCCACGGCGGTCACCGATGGCCGGACTCGTCGTCTGCCCGGCCGTCGAAGCGCGTGTCAGCGCCTGTTGACGGTGAGTTCGTAGTCGCCGATCAGGTCGCCGAGGAGGGTGCCGGCGGCGATGTCGCTGGTGACGTGGCCGGCCATGTAGAGACGGGAGTAGAGGACCTCGGCGCGCATCCAGTCGTAGTCCGCGGCACGGTGGGGGGAGAGGGCGCTGAGGTAGGTGACCGCGGTGGCCGAGAGTGTGGCGTGCCGGGAGGGGTAGGAGTACGGGCCCTTGGCGCCGGGCTCGATGTGCTTGTCCGGGCGCAGGCTGGGGTCGAGGACGTACGGGGCCGGCTGCTTGTCCTTGGCCGCTACCTGGTCGCTGATCGTCTTGGCCAGCTTCAGTGCCGCCTTGAGCTCGGCTTTTTCGGCGTTGCCCTGCTGGGCGGGGACCAGTTCGCGCTGGTCGTGGAGGTAGAGCTTCCAGATGTCCTTCTTGCCATGGAGCTCCAGCCACGTCGCGGCCTTCTTTCCGGCTGCTGTGCGGGCCTTGGCGAGCTGCTGGTCCTGGTGGAGTTCGGCGGTTCGCGGTGCCGCCGCGGGCGGGGCGGGTACCTGCTGGGCTGCCCAGACGGCGAACGCCTTGTCGTCGCGGGCGGCGCCGTGCGTCTTCTTCCACCGGACGAAGAGGGCATCGGCCTTCTTGCGCTGGTCGTCCGCCTTCTTGCCGATCGCGGCGATCTCGTCGTCGGTGAAGAGCGTGGGCGGCGGGTCCTGCTTGATCTTGTCTGTCGCGCTGGGCTTCTTCTTCGAGGAGGTGACGGCCGTGACCAGCTGCGGTCGCAACGCGCCGACGGCGACGGCCGCGACGGCGAGCAGCGCGATCAGGGCGTAGGGCCATTTGATACCGCGCAGGACGTTCATGCGGCGGGGATCCTTTCGGGGAGCGGCACAGGGTTCGCCGCGGTGGTGAAGTGGGCGCGGGCGAGGCGGCGTACGTCGTTGTCGGGCAAACCCGGGGTGAGGAGGGACTGGCCGACGATGTACTTGCTGAGCGAGACCGGCCGGACCCCCATGCCGAGCAGCAGACGGTCGGCGGGGGCGGGCCGGGTGCCGCCCTTGGTCTCGATCAGGACGTGGCCGGGGTCGAGTGCGGCGGTGCGGTCGCCGCGGTGGCAGCTGAGGGTGCCGTCGAGGGTGACGCGGCTGCCGTGTTCGAGGTCGGCGAGGGCCGCGCGGACGTAACGGACCTCAGCGGAGGCGGAGAGCTCCTTGGCCGTGACGGGGACGCCGGCCCGGTCGAGTATCGCGTCGACGAACGGTGCTGCCTGCGCCGTCAGTCGGCCGTACTCGGCTGCCGGGATCTTCAGGGCGTACTTGACGGTGGCGCCGCGGCCGTCCTTCGTCTTCACCTCCACCCGGCACAGCCCGTCCTCGGCGTACAGGCGGGTGCGGACCTTCCAGCGCCGACGGCGCCCCTGGACGTGGGCGCGCCAGGCACCCAGTTCTCGGTGAGCTCCTCGGCGGTGCGCGGTCGGTGCAGGGCGACATCGAGTTCGGCCCGCGTCAGGATGTGTTCACCGCTCGCGAGCTGCTCCAGGTCGAGGAGCGTGTTGGCGAGGGTGACCAGACGGCTGACCTCGGTGTCGACCGAGCGCAGGGTCAGCGCACCCCGGTCGAACTGGCCCGCTTCCTCGCCGACGCCTCCGCCCCCTACCGCACCGCCGCGGAACGCGACGGGCGCACGATCAAGGTCGTATGCGACCCGGCCACCGTCGACGTCGACCCACGGTGGCTGGAGCCGGCCGTCGGGACGCTGCTGGACAACGCCCTGCGCCACGGGACCGGCACGATCCTGCTGCGCGCGGTCTCCCGCGGCGGGCGACTACGTCTGTCGGTGTCCGACGAAGGCCCGGGCTTCCCGCCCGACTTCCTCACGCATGCCTTCGACCGCTTCACCCGCGCCGAGTCCAGCCGCACCACCCCCGGCACCGGCCTCGGCCTCGCCCTGGTCGCGGCGGTCGCCGCCTCCCACGAAGGCACCGCACGCGCCGAGAACACCTCGCCGGGGGCTGTCGTCACCCTCGACATCACGTGCTGAGGCCAGTCCCCGCGTCGCTGCCCGGCCGGTGCCTTCCGGTTCCGGATCCACCGGCCTCGGCGGGCCTGGCAGCCTACGCCTTCCGACGGTGAGAGAGGCCGAGCACCGAGCAGGCGGCGAGCAGGACGGCAAGCACCGCGTAACCGTGCGCGAGGGTGGTCAGCGAGGCCACCGCGGCGACGAGCAGCGGACCGCCCGCGTCACCGAGTTCACGACCGAGTTCAGCGGCGCCCAGGGTCTGGCCCAGACGTTCGGTCGGAGTCGACGCGGCCAGCGCGGCGAACCCGAGCGGAGTGATCAGTCCGGTTCCGGCCCCGATCACGGCGGCGCCGACGAGGACTCCGGTCAGGCGCGGCAGCATGGCACAGCCGAGGCCGACGGCGGTGAGCAGCAGCCCGCCGCCCATGCCGCCGCGCGCGGTGAGGCGCCCCTCGTCCAGGGCCCGCCCGGCCCTCGGCTGTACGACGGCCGCGCACGCGGCGAGCACCGACACCGCAGCCCCCGTGGCCACCGTGCCCAGACCCGCCGCCCGGCCGGACACCGGCAGGAAGCCCACCCCCACCGACAATGCAGCGGTCGCCGCGGCCAGGGCACCGGTCGGCGCGAGGAAGGCGGGATCGGCCAGGCGCCGGGCCAGGTCGAGCACCGTCTGCCGGGCTTTCGGCAGAGGCGGCACGACGGGCACCGCGAGCGTGGCCCAGACGGCGACCGCCGCGCCGAGCACCGCAAGGACCGCGAAGAGCAGCCGCAGGCCTCCGGCCCACACCAGCACCCCGCCGAGCAGAGGACCCAGCGTGTACCCGATCGACTTGTAGAAGCCGTAACTGCCGAAGGCGCGACCTCGCTTGACCGCCGGGTTGAGCCGGGCCACCAGCGCGGAGGCCGATGGGGAGAAGGCGGAGGCCGCAGCACCCTGGCCGAGACGAGCGGCCCACAGCCAGCCAGGGCTGTCCGCGACCACGTACAGGGCCGACGCGGCGGCGAAAGCGACGAGCCCGCCGAGCAGCACCGGGCGAGCGCCGATGCGGTCGGCCAGAGTGCCGAAGACGGGCTTCAGCAGCACCTCGGCACCGTCGTACAGGGCGAGCAGGCCGCCCAGCACCATCAGCGACGTGACAGCGTCTCGCGAGTGGCCACCGAGGTTGGCGGCGATGCCGTGCGCGCCGAAGGCCGTCGTGAACCCGGCCGCGTACAACGGCCACATCTGTCGGGCCGGCGCGGCCCGCGCCGGCCCGCTCTTCTGTGTGGTCACTGCTCCTGCCCTGGGATCTGATACCGGGTGGCGCCGCCCTGTACCGCCGAGAGCCGCGCCTTCCTTGCGCTGCTCACACACGACCCGCCAACCGGTGCGAGGACGGCTCGGCGACCGGTTCGATCGCTCCGGAGCAGCCCCGGCGGGAGCCGTCGAGGTGGGTCTTCACATCCGGCAGGAGTTCGGTCGAAAAGGTCACGCGGATCGGCGTCTGTTCTCTTCGCCCCGTCCGGCGTCGGAGGGGTCGCGGCGGCCGCCCGCCACGACTCGCGTGTCTGCTCGGCGTCACCCATTCTGAGTAGTAGGGCGTCCCTGGCATGAGTCCGGTCATCCCGAAGCGCGGACCAAGGGGACGGGAGAGGAGAAAGCCATGCACATACGACGACTGCTTGGGCTCGCCCTCGCCACGGCGACCCTCGCCGGCGTGAGTGCCGTCGGCGCCGCCACCGCTCAGGCATCGACGCATCCGGCCATCTCGGCCGAACAGTGCACGGCGCAGGGCGGAACGGTCCACCCGGGCGGCCCCTACTCCGGCCCCACGTGCAGGTTCCCCGACGGGCACTCGGAAGCCATCACCTGAGCGCGCCGGACCAGACGGGCGCTCCACAGGCTGCGGTGCCAGCTGTCTTCGACGGCAACGTCGGCGCGCTGAAGGGGCCTTGACCGTTCCCGGAGCACGTACGTACCGCGCCTTGCCGTCGGTCCGCTGTCCGGCGCCTTGAATCTGCGAGTCCCGACCAACCCCGGAGAGCAGGTGGCTCCCATGTGTACGTCGTCCCGCGCAGCCGGTCTCCTCACCGGTATGGCCCTCGCACTCGGCGTGGTCTTCGCCGCCCCCGCCGCCCATGCGGACATCCCGGCTTGCACCAACCTGGTCCAGCAGGCGGGCGTCGAAGTCTCGGATGCCGTCACAACGGCGTGTACCCAAGGTGTGCACAACGACCTGCAGGGCTGCGTGAAGGGCCTGACCGCGGTCGGCGTTCCGGGCGGCGCCGCGAACGGTGCCTGCCGGCTGGCGGCCAACCCCCCTGCTTGAGCCCCGGCTGCACGAACGCAGGCTTGGAAAAGCGTGCGCCTGCCGTCGGCCGGTGAGGAGTGTGCGCGGCCGGCGCTGGCAGGATCCTTCCGGATCAGGGAGATGTGATGCTGTGACGCGGGGCCCCGGCCACGCATCGGCGGGGGTCGGGGCCAGGGCGCACGGCAGGGGAACGGCCCCCTAGGAGCGGTCGCCGGATCCTGAAGAACGGCGGTGGCCGGCGTCGCCGATGGTTTCGTGGGTGCCTCCGCTGTGCGAGGAGGCGCGATGGTTCAGCACCTTCATGACCTCCGAGGCCAGCACATCGGCCAGAGCGGGCGCGAGGGATTCTGCCAGTGCGGTCGCCAGCGTCTGCGCGAACAGCACTCTTTCCAGTTCGGAGGAACGGGAGGGCGGCTGGGAAAGGGACGCCACGGCCGCTTCCATCAGGGCTCCGGCCAACGGGTCCTTTCCTTGCCTGGAACCGGTGCCGGTATGCGGGATTCCGGCATCGCGCACCATCTCCTCGAAGATCTCGTCGACGAAGGCCTCGAAGGGATCCCGATCCGATTGTCCACCTGACGCAGCTGCCATTGCGGTTCCTCAAGTCTTGGATTTCCGTACGGACCTGCCCTCCGATGCTGCGGACTACAACAGTCGGAGGGCAGGGGTGTTGCCTTTTGCCTCTTCCTACGCGCGGCGCATGAGCGCGGCGAGAAGCAGCGGATGCTCGATGATCGACTCGCTGCGCTCCTCACGACGGCGATGCATCAGCGCAGCGAGAAGCAGCGGGTGCTCGATGCCCGACTCCTCACCGCCCTCCTCACGACGACGGCGCATGAGCGCGGCCAGAAGCAGCGGGTGCATGATCGACTCACCGCGCTCCTCACGACGACGATGCATCAGCGCGGCCAGGAGAAGCGGGTGCTCGATGGCCGACTCCTCACCGCCCTCCTCACGACGACGGCGCGCGAGCGCGGCGAGAAGCAGCGGGTGCTCGATGATCGACTCCTCGGCCAGAAGCAGCGGGTGCTCGATGATCGACTCCTCACCGCCGCCCTCACGACGACGGCGCGCGAGCGCGGCCAGAAGCAGCGGGTGCTCGATGCCCGACTCCTCACCGCGCTCTTCGCGTCGGGACAGCAGTGCTGCCAGCAGGAGCGGACCGAAGGCGGATTCCTCCCCGGCCTCTTCCTGGCCTACCCCGGCCTTTTCCCGAGTGGGGGTCTCCGTCGTTGTCGTCATGGTTCCCTCTTTCTTTGACGCATGACTCGGCGGAATGCTCGGCCGTCACGGCTCGCACTCCGCCCTTCACCGTCATCGTCGAGGCGGGCGTCACCGACTGCACTTCGATCATGCGCCACATGGCTGCGCATTCCCGGAAACTCGCGCAAGGGAAGAGCGGCCGTTACGGCGCGCAGTGAAAGGGGAAACTATCGGGGTTCCGGTGTGCCCGTACCGGCCTTCCCACCGGGCCGGCTGGCGGCCACCAGGACGACCGTGATGCTGATCAGCAGCGACCATGCGCCGAATTTCTCCACGCCGACGGGCTGCCAGCCGTGGAGCTGGTATGGGTAGCGCCACGCGCCCACGTAGGTGGCGAGGTTCTCCGCCACCCACAGGAAGAAGCCGATCAGGACGAACGACAACGCCAGCGGCATGCGGCGGCGGACGCCGCGGACCGTGAACCGCGCGGAGGTGCCCGCGGTGACGGCCACCAGCAGTGCGGCCAACGGCCAGCGCGCATCGGGCAGCCAGTGATGGCTGAAGAAGTTGAGGTAGATGGCCGCGGCCACCGCCGCGGTCGCCCTGGGCCGGTAGCGGATCAGTTCAAGGTCGAAGAGATGCCAGGCCCGGCAGATGTAACTGCCGACGGCCGCGTAGAGGAATCCTCCGTACAGCGGTACGCCGGCGAACTTCAGCACGGCCGGCTCCGGGTAGCTCCATGAGCCCAGGGACACCTTCACCAGTTCGAAAGCCAGGCCGATGACGTGGCAGACGGTGATGACGGCGATGTCCCGCCCGGACTCCCAGCCGCGCAGCCAGAAGAGCAGGGTGAGCAGCACGCCGTAGACGACGAGCAGGTCGTACCGGGCCACCGGGAGGCCGGGCAGCAGGGTGGACACCGCCACCCCGGACAGAAGCGCGAGGGCGAAAGCGCAGGCTCGGGTCTGCGCCCAGGCGAAATCGAGCAACTGGCGAACCGATGAGGTGACAGGGCCGGTGAAGTACGCGCTGAAGCTGAACATGTCACGCGGAAGGACGAGCGCCCGCGTCCGGAAGGCTCCGGCGATCTCACGACGGCGCCGAGCGAGGGAGCCGTGTGCCGGTCATGGCTGGGGTCGGCTTCGCCTCAGGGTGTGGCCGGTGGGGCGGTCGGCCCTTCGTCGTCCGGGGTCGGCTCGGTCCGGGTGTAGAGGACCTCGCGGCCCTGTTCCGCCGCGCGGATGAGTCCTTCGCTGACGAAGTCGAGGAAGCGGGCGGCGTTTTCGAGGCGTGCGGCGGCCGGGGTGCCTCGGCCGAGGATCCCGACGCCCTGCCGCGCCGTCTCGATGAACTGGTCGTTGGCCCGGGCGCTGCGGATCATCGACTGGTACCAGAGGTCGTCGACGACGTAGCGCTCGCGGCGGCGTTCGTCGCGTTCCCGGCGGACGAGGTCCAGGCCTTCGAGGAACGTGATCGCTTTGGAGATGGAGGCCGGGCTGACCTGGAGGCGCTCGGCGAGTTCGGAGGCGGTGAGGCTGCCGGTGTCGGTGGTGTAGAGGCAGCCCAGCACCCGGGCCATCATCTTGGGCAGGCCCGAGGTCATGAAGACCGTGGTGAGGGTCTCCTGGTACGCGCGCACGGCTTCGGCGTCGCGTCCGTAGGGCTGCGGGAGCGCCCGCGCTCCCGGGGGCGCGGTCTGCCTGCGCCGGTGGGTGCGCTGCTGGGTGGCGCGGTGGGCCAGGTCGGCGCGGTAGCCGGTGGGGCCGCCGTTCCGCATCACCTCGCGTGTGATCGTGGAGGTCGGCCGGTCGAGGCGGCGGGCGATCTCGGCGTAGGCCAGGCCGTCGGCCAGTCCCGTCGCGATCTGCTGGCGCTCCTGCTGGGTGAGCCTGCCTCCCGGCATCACGACCCCCTTCATGCCCCACGGGTGCTCCATGGCGCTGCTCGATGTTCCCCGACGCCTCCACCATAGCGTTCACTTCCAATACATTGCAACGACCGATCGCTTGTCGTTGCGTTAAGCGGGAGAGCGTTGCAATGATTTCGACGCTGTGAGCTGCATAGATGGGGATTCTGAGCAATAGATCTGTTGCCACAAGTCAGAAAGCAACGTAGCTTTTCCAGTGTTCGGAAAGCAGAGAGCAGCACCCACAGAGGAGAGCACGATGCAGAAGTTCGACACCCCCGCCCCGATCTCCGCCGTCCTGGACATCCCCGCCGGACGCGTCCAGTTCATCGCCGCGCAGCGGACCGACACCTCGGTCGAGGTCCTGCCCGCCGACGCCTCCAAGAGCCGCGACGTCAAGGCGGCCGAGCAGACCACGGTCGACTACGCCGACGGCGTCCTGCACATCCGCACCGCCATGAAGAACCAGTACCTCGGCCCCTCCGGAGCCATCGAGGTGACGGTCAAGCTGCCCGCCGGATCCCGGATCGAGGCCAAGGCGGCCGCCGCCGAACTGCGCACCCTCGGCCGCCTCGGCGACGTCGCCTTCGACGGCGCCTACCGCCAGATCAAACTGGACGAGACCGCCGGCCTGCGCCTCACCGCCGTCGACGGCGACGTCGAGATCGGCCGGCTGAACGGCCCCGCCGAGATCAGCACCGCACGCGGCGACATCCGGATCACCGAGGCCGTACGCGGCACGGTCGTGCTCCGCAGCCAGTCCGGCGACATCACGGTCGGCGCCGCCACCGGTGTCTCGGCCACCCTCGACGCCGGCACCGCCTACGGCCGCGTCAGCAACGCCCTCAAGAACGACGGCACCGCCGAACTCGACATCCGCGCCACCACCTCCCACGGCGACATCACCGCCCGCAGTCTCTGAGCCGTGGCCCCACCGCGGGCCGGCAGGTCGCGCACGGTCTCACTGGCGGCTGACGTTCCTGGTCACGCCGGTGACGACCGTCGTGGCAAGGATCCAGCCGGTGATGATGAGGGCGTAGGACAGCGCCTGGTACCAGCCGTCCGGCGCGAAGGCGTCCTCCTGGCCGAAGGAGATGACGGGGAGCAGCAGGTCGAGGGTGTAGAAGACCGGGTTGAAGTGCGGGGCCTCGGACACCTTGAGCGGGCGGGGGTGGTGCAGGGCGTACGCGAGCGAACCGACGGCCAGCAGGGACAGCAGCCAGGCGCAGGCGCGCAGCGGACGGAAACCGTAGCCGACGGTGGCGTCCTGGGCGTAGCCCCACAGGCGGCCGTACCAGGCCCGGGTGCCCCGCAGACGGCGCTGCTTGGCGAGCTGGACGAGGCGGGCGGCGTGGTCGTCGCCCACCCGGCGGTAGGCGGCGGTCAACTGCTCGTAGTCGTGCGGGAGGTAGCCGTCGCCGTCGCGCTCCAGCATGGGCAGGCGGCGTTCGGCGGGTTCGTGCGGTGTGAGGTCGGTGTAGACGAGCCCGTTGAAAAGCACCTCCTCCGGCACCGCCTCCGGTTCCAGGAACAGCACCTCGATCTGGGCGCGGCGCAGATTCAGGGTGCCTTCCATGGGCGGGCCCTTGCGCAGCCAGAGTTCCCCGATGGCGCAGCTGCTCGCGCGCAGTGCGGCGTCGCCGGGGTTCGACAGGGTCGCGTAGGACAGGTCGAGCCGTCCGGTGATGCGGGCGCCCCGCAGGCCGATCCAGCCCTGTGTGCGGACGCCCCGCATGTGGAAGTCGCCTTCGACCAGGAGTGTCTGGGCGTCGAGGGCGAAGCTGCCGGGGTGACTCAGCCGTGCGTCGTCGAGGCTGGCCGAGCCGGCGATCGAGGTGCTGGTGAGGTCGACGGCGCCGTGTGTGCGGAGTCCGGGGGCCCGCAGATCCCCGCCGATGGCCGCGTGGTTGAGCAGGAGCGCGGGCTGCGTGGTGTCCGGTGCGGTGATCTCGGCCCGGTCCAGGAACAGCGTCCCGGTGATGTGTGTGCCGCCGAGCCGGACCTGGCCGGGGAACCGGCAGCCGGTCAGGTGCAGGTCGCCCTCCACGCGCAGGGCGGCGGCGGCCAGACCGGGCAGTACGGAACCGCTGAGGCTCAGGTGGCGGAGCCGGGAGGCGTACAGCTGGGGCACGTCCTCGAAGAAGCAGTCGCTCAGCCGTAAGGGATGGTCGATCACGCCGTACTGCAGGTCGAGTACGCCGGTGATGCGCGCGCCTCCCAGTCTGAGGGCCGGTATCTCCCCGTCCTCCGTCGGTCCGTTGAGGAGGAGGGCCCGTAACACGACCGCCCGGACCGTCCGGCCGGGTCCCCAGTCCGCCCCCTGGGCCGGGTCTTCGTCGTCCGAGGTGCGGAAGTCCACCTCCTCACCTCGGGCGAAGGCCCGCCAGACCCTCAGCTCGGCAGACGTGAGATCGTTTGTGTCCATCAGCCGGGACTCTGGCGTCACGTCCTGGCCCTGTCAACTCCCTTGTGCGCGCGGCGCGCAGGAGATGCCGCGGCGAGGGTTCGCCACCACACGCCCCCGGTTGCACTCCCGCTCGGTCGGCACGCGTCTTCACCGGCACGGCGCCACGGGACACAGTGTCCACAGCCGCCGAATCAGCAGCGTCGTGTGGGCCGGCGGCCACGGCCGGTCGTACGGCCCGGAAGGGAATTCCGCTATGGCCAATGGCGACCACGTCGTCCGTGGGTACTTCGGTCTCGGTGACCACGAGAGCGTCGTGCATGTGACCAGCGACAAGGACTTTCTGCTGTACATCTGGGCCCGGAACGTCGAAACCTCGCAAGGGGGCGTGCAGGTCCTGACGCCTCCGAGTCAGTTCCGGGGAAGCGGGTCGACCGGACCGCAGGACGGGCTGGTCCTGGACGTCCCCGCGCAGACGGGCATGACGCTCGGCTGTATCGGGGCGCAGGGCGGCGAGACCCTCGATGTCTCCAATGCCTTCGGCGCCAGGGTGACGGTGTTCCTGACCGTCACCACGGCACACGGCGCGACGGTGGCGATGACCAGCGAGTAGGGGTGCGGAAAGCACCCCTCGAAGGGGCCTGTGCAGGGCTCCGAGGGGTGCTCCCGGGTGTGCCGGGGGGCTCAGCTCACCCGGCCCTCCGTCGTCAGCTCGCGTTCCAGGGCGCGTTCGTACGCGCTCAGGGGGAGGTCGGGGCGCAGGCGTTCGGGGTGATGGGGCGGGGGGCCGGAGGGGTCGGGGTACAGGTCCGTCAGGGGGATCCAGACGTACATGCGGCCTGCCGCGACCAGGGTGCCGTAGATCACCTTCAGCACGCGCAGGACCGTTGTCGCCGTGGTGCTCCTCATGAGGTCACCACGGCGAGTCGTGGGGTGGCGGCGGTGGTCTCGTGGGCGGTGCGCGGGCCGGCGCCCCAGGTCCACAGGGCGGACAGCGCGACCGGGGAGGGGGTGTGGCCCTCGGTCCAGAGCCTGGCCGCCGCGGTGAGGACCGACTGGCGGTCGGCCTCCGCGGTGCCCGGGCGGCCCGGGAGCAGCGGTACGGCGGCGCTGGCACCCAGCCGCACCGCGCGGTGCCGGCGGGCGAAGGCGGTGAGGGTCTGCCTGGGGCCCGCCTCGATCAGCAGCATGTCGTCGGCGGCGAGCAGGGACTCCAGGGCCTGCTTGAAGTACACCGTGTCGGTGATCTGACGGGCCCAGAAGCGCGGACTGACCGCCTCTTCGGGACGCAGCAGCTCGCCGGTGTAGCCGGAGTACAACGGCAGTGTCGGCGGACGGAGGGGGATGTTCCGGTAGGCCTCCTCCACCGCCCGTGACGCGGGGGCCATCGCCGGGGAGTGGAAGGGGCTGGTCGCCGGTACGGTGACCACGGTCAGGCCGTCCGCACGCAGCGCCTGGGCGATCTCGGCGAGCGGCTCGGCCGAACCCGCCAGCATGGTCTGCTGGTTGGCGTTGACGGCGGCGATGGCCACGTCGTCGCGCAGGTAGGGGCGCAGGCGGTGTTCCTCCGCGGCGACCGCGAGCATGCCGCCGGGCGGGATCTTCACCGCCTCGCGGACGCGTTCCATGACCATGGCGACCGCGTCGGGCAGGGCGACGGCACCGGCGATGGTCGCGGCGACGAGTTCACCCGCGCTGTGCCCCAGCACGGCGGTGGGGCGCACTCCCCAGCCGATCACCATGCGGCCGAGCGCGTAGTCGACGGCGAACAGCAGCGGCTGGGCCCGGCGCACGTCGTCGACGGGGATGAGGGGCCGGCCGTCGGTGAGCCAGTCGGCGCGGATCCGCGGGCCCTCGGCGCCCATGTGGGCCAGGGCCGCGTCGAAGGCGGCGGTGAACACCGGCTCCCGTCCGTACAGGCCGGCCGCCATGGCGTGGTGCTGGGAGCCCTGGCCCGGGAAGAGCAGGGCGACGGGCCGGGGCCGCTTCGCGGTGACCGCCTGCGCCTTGTGCACCGCGGCGGCGGCCAGCGCGGCGACGGTGACGGCGGCGCCGCGCACCGGTCCGGGCTCGGTGCCGCACGGCACCACGGTGGGCAGTGCGGGGAACGCCTCGTGGTGCAGACCCGAGAGCAGGGGCAGCAGTTCGCCGCGCACCCGCTGCTCGTCCTGCTCGTCCCGGCCCGACCACAGCAGCAGCCGGTGCCGGCCCGGGTCGGTGGCGCGGTGTCCGTGGATCAGGGGCGTCAGCTCGGGCGCGGCGTCGGGGTCCGCGGTGGCGAGGCCGAGGACGCCGAGGACGGCGTCGCCGTCGGCCACCGCCTCCGCCGCGCGTTTGACCGCGTAGACCGTGATGGTCCCGGCCTCGGGCTCGTCGAAACCGGCGACGAGCGCGAAGTCGGCGGTTCCGTCGTGGAGTTCCTGGTGGGCCAGGCGCAGGGCGCGGCCGGGCGCCGAGGCGGTGCGCACCGCGAAGCCCTCGTGCTCGGGGGCGAGGGCGGGGTCCGGCGCGTGGGCACCGACGTAGACGACGGTCCGTACGGGCAGATCGCGGGGGGAGCGGCCGAAAGCACGCAGCACCGCGGAGACCGCGGCCGCCGACGCCGGCACGGGCGCCCTGTCCTCTCCGGCGGGACCCGGACGGACCATCAGCCTCCGGATCACCGCGCTGTCAGCCGTCAGCGGCATGGGTACCTCCTCGTGGGCCGCGGACCGCCGCGGCCGGTGGGGCAAGGATCGACAGGAAACCAGGGGTGGGGGGAGGAGTCGGGTCGGGGGGAAAGACCCGGGTCCGGGGGGAGTCGGGTCCGGGGGCAGGGGTCGAGGGGGTGCGGGTCGGGAGAGGAGTGCGGGCCGCCCCTGGCGGCGGGGGATCCGGAATCGGGGCGGCCCGCACCGTCCGGCTCAGGCCTCGCTGCCCTGGCCGGAGTTGATGAGCTCAAGCAGAGCACGGGGGGTCTCGGCGTCGACGACCGCGTCGTCCGGGACGCTGATGCCGTAGGTGCGCTGGACCTCGCCTATGACCTGCAGCAGGGCGAGCGAGTCGTAGCCGAGTTCCAGGAACGGGGTGTCGAGGACGTCGCCGTCCAGGTCGATGCCCTCCTCCTCGCCCGCGCTCTCGCGCAGCATCCGGGTCAGGTCGGCCAGGGTGACGGTGGTGCTCGTGGTGGTGGTCACGGTGGGTCCTCCGTTGGGTGATGTGTGTGGTGCCTGACTCAGGGTGTGACGAGGGATGTGGTGCGCGGTGGTCACGCCGTACGGCTGACGACGAGGGCCGCGTTGAAGCCGCCGTGACCGCGGGCGAGAACCAGGGCGTTGCGCAGGTCCGCCTCCCGGGGTGCCCCGGTGACCAGGTCGATCGGGTAGTCGGCGGCGGGGGCGTCGACACCCGCGGTGTGCGGGATGACCCCGTCGCGCAGAGCCAGCAGGGCGGTGGCCGCGTCGAGGGCGGCGCCGCCGGCGAGCAGCCGCCCGGTGGACGACTTGGGGGCGGTCACCGGTACGGCGCCCGGGCCGAACACCTCCGCCAGGGCCTCGGCCTCGGCGCGGTCCAGCTCCGGGACACCGGCGGCGTCGGCGAAGACGACGTCGATGTCGGCGGGGGCGAGCCCGGCGTCGGCGAGGGCGGTGCGGACGGCTCTGACCAGGCCCGGCGGGCGCCCGGAGCCGGGGGCGGGGTCGAGCGTGGCGGCGTACCCGGCGATCTCGCCGTAGACGTGGGACGCGCCGCGCGCGCGGGCCGCCGCGAGGTCCTCGGCCACCAGGATGGCGCCGCCCTCGCCGACCACGTATCCGCTCGCGTCGGCGGAGAAGGGCAGGAACGCCCGGGCCGGGTCCTGCTCGGTGCTCATCAGGCCGGCGGCGAGCTGCGGGACCCAGCCCCAGGGGCAGATGCCCGCGTCGACACCGCCGGAGACGACCGCCTGGAACCCCTTGCGGACATGGCGGCGGGCCTGGCCGATGGCGTCGATGCCGCCGGCCTGCTCGGTCAGCAGCACGCCGCTGGGGCCGCGCAGCTTGTGCCGGATGGAGATCTGGCCGGTGTTGACGGCGTAGAACCAGGCGAAGGACTGGTAGGCGCTGACGTGCTCCTTGCCCTTGCTCCACAGGTTCTGCAGCTCGCGCTGGCCGAACTCGACGGCGCCGCCGGACGCCGAAGTGACCGTGCCCATGCCGTACTCGGGCACGTCCCCGGTGTCGATGCCGGCGTCCTCCAGGGCCCACTCCGCGGCGGCCAGGGCGAGGCGGGTCATGTGGTCGGTCTGCGGCATGAGCCGGCTGGGGATGTGCTCCTCGGCGACGAACCCGGGCACCTCGCCGGCCAGCCGGGCCGGGTAGCGCGTGGCGTCGAACCGGGTGACCGGGCCGATGCCCGACTCGCCCGCCAGTGTCGCCTTCCAGTAGTCCTCGGTGCCCAGACCGTTGGGCGCGGCGATGCCGAGGCCGGTCACCACGGTCGTCGTGGTCATGCGATGCTCCTTTCCGGTCGCGCGAGGACCATCGCGCTCTGGAAGCCGCCGAAGCCGCTGCCCACGCTGAGAACGACGTCCGTCTGCTTCTCACGGGCGGTCAACGGGATGTAGTCGAGGTCGAGATCGGGGTCCGGCTCGTGCAGGTTCGCGGTGGGCGGCAGCACACCGTGCTCCATGGCGAGGGCGCAGGCGGCGATCTCCAGGGAGCCGATCGCGCCGAGCGAGTGCCCGATCATCGACTTGATGGAGCTGATCGCGGTCCGGTAGGCGTGCTCGCCCAGGCTGCGCTTGAACGCGCCCGTCTCGTGGCGGTCGTTCATCTTGGTGCCGGATCCGTGCGCGTTGATGTAGTCGATCGCGGACGGGTCGATCCGGGCCTCGGCGAGGGCGGCGTCGATGGCCTCGGACATCTCGCGGCCGTCCGGCTTGAGGCCGGTCATGTGGTACGCGTTGCAGCGCTGGGCGAAGCCCGCGATCTCGGCGTAGATGTGCGCTCCCCGGGCCCGGGCGCTCTCCAGCTCCTCCAGGACCAGGACGGCCGCGCCCTCCCCGAGGACCAGGCCGCTGCGGGTCCGGTCGAAGGGGCGGCAGGCGCTCTCGGGGGTGTCGTTGCGCGGGGTGGTGGCGAGGATCGCGTCGAAGCAGGCGGAGGTGATCGGGGAGATCGGGGCCTCGGTCGCGCCGGCGATCATGATGTCGCAGGTGCCCTCGCGGATCAGTTCCACCGCGTGGCCGAGCGAGTCCAGGCCCGAGGTGCAGCCGGTGGAGACCACGGCCGCGGGTCCCTCGGCGCCGGCCGCCTGGCCCACCTCGGCGGCCATGGAGCTGGGCACGAAGTGCCGGTAGAGCTGGGGAATCGCGTAGGTGTGGTCGACGAGCCACTCCCGGCCGCCGTCGCTGACCACCGCGTACTCGCGTTCCAGGCTGGTGGTGCAGCCGACCGCGCTGCCGAGCGAGGTGCCGATCCGGCCCGGGTCGAGGGCGGAGGTGTCGAGGCCGCTGTCGGCGAGCGCCTCACGGGTGGAGACGACCGCGAACTGCGCGGCCCGGTCCAGCCGGCGGGTCTCCTGCTGGGAGAGGCCGGCGGCCAGCGGGTCGAAGTCGCACTCGGCGGCGACCCGGGAGCGGAACTGGGAGGGGTCGTAGAAGGAGATGGTGCGGGTGGCGGTACGGCCTGCGGTGAGCAGATCCCAGTACTCCTTGACGCCGATCCCGCCAGGGGCCACGACGCCCAGTCCGGTGATGGCAACTCGACGCATCATCTACCTCGCCTTCGACGGGGCGGGGTGCTTCGCGCACTCCCTGCCGGATGGAACTGTGCGGGCCACTGTCGATCCCTTCGTCCGGAGCACTGCGGTGTCGCGGCGGCCGGGGCTGCCATGGATGCGGTCTCGCCCCGGCCGGCCGGCCCGGACGGCCGCCCGCTCGTGACGCGCCGCCGTATCCGGTGCATCCCATGGAACGGGCAGGTGCTCGACGGCCGCTCGTGTCCGCGTGGACGCCGTGTCCGCGCAGGTCAGGTGGGGAGATTGCCGTGCTTGCGGGCCGGTACTTCGGCCTTTTTGCCGCGCAGCATGGCCAGGGACCGGATCAGTACGGAACGGGTCTCGGCCGGCTCTATGACGTCGTCCACCAGGCCGCGTTCGGCGGCGTAGTAGGGGTGCATCAGCTCGGTCTTGTACTCCTTGATGCGCTGCGCCCGTACGGCCTCGGGGTCGTCGGAGGCGTTGATCTCCCGGCGGAAGATGACGTTCGCGGCGCCCTCGGCGCCCATCACGGCGATCTCGTTGGTCGGCCAGGCGAAGGACAGGTCGCAGCCGATGGACCGGGAGTCCATGACGATGTAGGCGCCGCCGTAGGCCTTGCGCAGCACCACGGAGATGCGGGGCACGGTGGCGTTGCAGTAGGCGTACAGCAGTTTCGCGCCGTGCCGGATGATGCCGTTGTGCTCCTGGTCGACGCCGGGCAGGAAGCCGGGCACGTCGACGAGGGTGACCAGCGGGATGTTGAAGGCGTCGCAGGTGGACACGAAGCGTGCGGCCTTCTCGCTGGCGTGGATGTCGAGCACACCGGCGAGCACGGCGGGCTGGTTGGCGACGATGCCGACGGTGTGCCCGTCGAGGCGGGCCAGCGCGCACACCACGTTGCGCGCCCAGGCCTCGTGGACCTCGAAGTACTCGCCGTCGTCGACGAGTTCCGCGATGACGTCACGGACGTCGTACGAGCGGCCCGGCTCGGCCGGTACGAGGTCGCACAGGGCCTCGGTGCTCCGGTCGGCGGGGTCGGCGCCCGGGGCCGCGGGCGGCAGCTCGCGGTTGTTGGAGGGCAGCAGCGAGATGAGGAAGCGTACGTCCTCCAGGCACTCGGTCTCGTCGTCGTAGGCGAAGTGGCAGACGCCTGAGGCGGTCGCGTGGGGTTCGGCGCCGCCGAGGCCGTTGTGGGTGATCTTCTCGCCGGTGACCGCCTGGACGACGTCGGGGCCGGTGATGAACATCTGGGCGGTCTCGCGCACCATGAACACGAAGTCGGTCAGGGCGGGGCTGTAGGCGGCGCCGCCGGCGCACGGGCCGAGCATCACGCTGATCTGCGGGATGACGCCGGAGGCGGCGACGTTGCGGCGGAAGATGCCGCCGTAGCCGGCGAGCGCGGTGACGCCTTCCTGGATGCGGGCGCCCGCGCCGTCGTTGAGCGACACCAGCGGTGCGCCGGCCGCCTCGGCCAGGTCCATCACCTTGTGCACCTTGGCGGCGTGCGCCTCGCCCAGCGCACCGGCGAAGACGCGGAAGTCATGGGCGTACGCGAAGACGGTACGGCCGTGGACCAGGCCCCAGCCGATGACCACGCCGTCGCCGTGGGGCTTCTTGTCCTCCAGGCCGAAGCCGGTGGCGCGGTGCCGGCGCAGCGGCTCGATCTCGGTGAAGGTGCCTTCGTCGAAGAGGACGGCCAGCCGTTCGTGGGCGGTGAGCTTGTTCTTCGCGTGCTGGCGCCGGGTGGCCTCGGGATCGGGGCCGCGGCTCACTTCCTCTTTGATCCGGCGCAGCTCCGCGGCGGCTCGGCGCAGGTCAGGGGCGGCTGTGGAGACCGTGAGGTCGTCGAGGATCGTCATCGGCCGAACGTAGGCCCGCCACCTCGAACCCGCCTCGAACCCGTCGCTGGTGCCGCACGTGCGGGCTGTGGTGGGCCGATCGCGCAGTTCCCCGCGCCCCTCAGGGAGCTGCGGCACCGCCGGCTTCAGGCCGTGTGCACGTGCGGGCTGTGGTGGGTCGATCGCGCAGTTCCCCGCGCCCCTCAAGGAGCTGCGACACCGCCGGCTTCAGATCGTGCGCGCCTGCCAGCCCTCGTGGGCCGATCGCGCAGTTCCCCGCGCCCCTCAAGGAGCTGCGACACCGCCGGCTTCAGGCCGTGTGCACGTGCGGGCCCTCGTGGGCCGATCCGGCAGTTCCCCGCCCCCTCAAAGGGTTCAGATCGTGCGCGCCTGCCAGCCCTCGTGGGCCGATCGCGCAGTTCCCCGCGCCCCTCAGGGAGTGCGGCACCGCCGGCTCCGTGGTGCTGCCGGCGCCGGCAGCCGATGTGCTTCACCGACGGGCTCGCCGGGCGGCCGGGGTGGGAAGGCGGGGGCGGTCGGCCTCGGTCGCGTGGGGGGTCGTCGGCGCGGGTGGCGGCCCACTTCGGCCATACGAGGCGTGCGCGCGGCCGGCCACGGGCAGGGGCGGGACACCCGGTCAGCCTCGTGGAGCAGGCGATCGACCCGGGCGCCGTCCACTGGAGGCGCAGACTCGGTCGGCCGTGCGGGTCAGCCCGCCGCCGTGGTGGGGACCTGGTGGAGCAGTTCGGCGTCCAGGGACGGGTCCGCCGAGAGGATCGACTGGTGCAGCCGCTGCAGTCCGGGCGACGGTTCGAGACCGAGCTCCTCGACGAGCGAGCCGCGCAGCCGCTGATAGGCCTCCAGGGCGCGCCAGGCCTTGTTGGAGCGGTGCAGCGCGGTCATCAGATGCGCGCAGAAGTTCTCGTGCATGGGGTGCTTGGCGACCAGCACCCGCAGTTCGGGCACGATCTCGGCGTGCCGCCCGAGGCGCAGATCGGCCTCGATGCGCAGCTCCAGCGCCGCCATGCGGTCCTCTTCGAGCCGCAGCGCCTCCAGTTCCAGGACGCTGCCGACGGGTACGTCCACGAGGGCCGGCCCCTGCCACAGGTCCAGTGCTCTGCGCAGCAGCTCCGCCGAGGTCCGGTAGTCGGTCGCCTCGTGGGCGTCCCGGCCGGAGGCACACAGCTGCTCGAACTCCTGGACGTCGATCTGCCCCGGCTGCACCTCCAGGAGGTAGCCGCCGTGCTGGGTGACCAGGATGTCCTTGGGCTGCCTGCTCTCGTCGCCCTCCAGGGCGGCGGATATCTTGCGCCTGAGCTGGAGGATGTAGGTCTGCAGGGTGGTGGCGGCACTGCGGGGTATGTCCTCGCCCCAGATCTCCTCCATCAGCGTCGGCACGGTGACGACGCGTCCGGTCTGCAGGGCGAGCAGGGCGAGAATCTGCCGTGGCTTGGCGGCACTCGGCACCACCGACACCCCGTTGAGTTCCGCCGTGAGCCGACCCAGTACCTTGATGTCCATGTGATCACTCTCCCGTCTCGCGCGGGCGGTGCCCGCCCCCGTCTTACGCGGGCGGTGCCGTCGGCCGAGGGACCGGCGGTCGCCGCCTCCCGAGCAAGGCAAAAGCTTCGCAGCAGCCGGGTTCGAGCCACAGTGCGCGGGTCATGAAGAGGCCTATGAAAATGTCATAGCGCGATGGTGACGCCCGCACTGTGCGGCTTGAAACCACGCCCCCCAGAATTCGAGTCGCGGGACAGCCGAACGGATTCCCGATTCGCAGCGCTTCTCAACACTCATGACTCTGGAGGGTTCCATGAGCACGTTGATCATCCCCGCGCCGGCCCGCCCGGCGGCAACGCCCCCGCAGTACCTCGACATCGCGCTCCTCACGGCCCGCGCCGGCCTCGAACCGGAACTGACCGAGCGCTACCTCACGGATCCGGTGTCCGTGCTCGCGGAGTTCGGACTCGCGGCGGCGGAGCCGGTGTATCTGGTGGGGGCCGGTCAGGGCACGCTGGTGATCGAGGACCTGGACGTGACGGACACCGGTGTCACCTACAGCACCAATCCCCCTATTTGCTGGCAGGACGCGCAGTACGACGCCGCCGCATCCGCCGCATGAGCAGATCTTCCGTACCCGTCACGGCACCGCAGGTGGGGTTCAAGCCCCACCTGCGCGTCGAGGTCGTCGGCGGTGAGGCTGTGTACCTGTTGTCGGAGCGCGGCACGACCGCCCTGCACGGCCCGCACGTCGAGGCCGTCGCCCCGCTGCTCGACGGGACCCGGACCCTGGAGGCCGTTCTCCAGGAGGCCGCGACCGTGATGGACGTCGGGGCGGCGGGCCGGACGATCGCCGCGCTCGCCCAGGCGCAGTTCATCGGCTATCGCGCTCCGTCGGCGGATGCGGCGGCGGAGGCGTACTGGGAACTGGCCGGTCTGAGCGGCTCGGGCGCCCAGGCGGCGCTGAGCGGCACGCCGGTGGAGGTCCTGGTGCTCGGCCGGGCGGACGCCGGCCCGATCCGCGAGGAGTGCCTCGCCTCCGGTCTCACGCTGGCCGCCGACGAGCGGTCCGCCGCGTTCACGCTGGTCGTGTGCGAGGACTACCTGGACCCGATGCTGGCCGGCGTGGACGCGCGACACCGAGCCGCGGGCCGGCCCTGGCTGCTGGCCAAGCCGTGCGGTGTCGAGGCCTGGGTGGGTCCGGTGTTCGG
This sequence comes from Streptomyces durhamensis, assembly GCF_000725475.1. Taxonomy (NCBI): domain Bacteria; kingdom Bacillati; phylum Actinomycetota; class Actinomycetes; order Kitasatosporales; family Streptomycetaceae; genus Streptomyces; species Streptomyces durhamensis. The sequence goes on along the minus strand of NZ_JNXR01000018.1, from coordinate 170,573 downwards.
CGTCCCCGACGCAGCCTGCTGGTCGTGCCTCGCACACCGGTTGCGCGGGCATCGCGCCACTCAAGGGCCGGTGCAGCGGGTGCTCGGACTGCCCGGCCCGGTGCCGCTTCCGCGGGCCTATCTGGCGTCCGTCCGCGCGCTGGGGCTGCAGAGCGCCGTCCTGGAGACGATGAAGTGGGTCGCGGGGATGCGCTACGCGGAGCAGGCCGCCCTGTGCACGCTGGACACCCGCACGCTGCGCACGCGTCACCACGCGGTGGCCCGGCGCCCCCAGTGCCCCGAGTGCGGCGATCCCGGCCTGGTGGCGGCGGGCGTACGACGCCCGGTGTCCTTCGTCTCCCGGCTGAAGTCGGCCACGTCCGGCGGCGGTCACCGGGCCCTGTCCGCCGAAACGGTGCTGCGCCGCTACCGCCACCTCGTCGATCCGCTGACCGGAGTCGTACCGGAGCTGCGGTCGGCCCCGGGCACGCCGCCCGGCCTCAACCGCTATCTCTCCGGGCGCAACCCGGCGCTGCACGCCGACTCGCTCGCGGGGCTGCGGCACGGGCTGCGCAGTCACAGCGGCGGCAAGGGGACCACCCCGCTGGAGGCCGAGGTCGGTGCGCTGTGCGAGGCGGTCGAGCGCTACAGCGCGACCCGCCAGGGGGACGAGCCGGTCGTGGTGGACACCCTCGCGGGGCTCGGTGAGAGCGCGCTGCACCCCAACGCCTGCCAGCTCTACGCGGATCGGCAGTTCGCCCAGCGGGAACGCTGGAACCGCTCGGCCGCCGCGGCCCAGCACGTGCCCCCGGCCTTCGACCCCCACGCACCGACGGAATGGACACCGGTGTGGTCGGTGACCGCGGGGACCCACCGTCTGCTGCCCACGTCGATGCTCTACTTCGGTTCCGCGCCCGGCCGGCGGCCGTCGCCGATCGGGGCGGACTCCAACGGCAACGCGGCCGGCAGCAGTCTGGAGGACGCGGCCCTGCAGGGTTTCCTCGAAGTGGTCGAGCGTGACGCCGCGGGCCTGTGGTGGTACAACCGCACCCGGCAACCCGGCGTGGACCTGGACGCCTTCGACGAGCCGTGGCTCACCCAGGTGCGCACCGCCTACCGGCGGTTGGGACGCGAAATGTGGGTGCTCGACCTGACCACGGACTTCGGCATCCCCGTCATGGTGGCGGTCTCCTGCCGCAAGGGCGCGCTGTCCCCGCGTATTTGCTTCGGGTTCGGCGCGCATTTCGACCCGCGTACGGCGCTGCGCCGCGCGGTGACCGAGATGGCGCAGTTGCTCCCGCCACCCGAGGTGGAAGCGGAAGTGGGCGCCGCGTTCGGCTCCGTCCACCCGGAGCTGGCCTCCTGGTGGACCGGGGCGACTACCCGGAATCAGCCATATCTCGTACCCGACCCGGCCGAGTCGCCGCGCACCCCCGCAAGTTACGGGTGCGAACCACGGGAGGACCTGCTCGACGACCTGAGCGTGGCCGAGCGTCTGGTGCGGGAACGGGGCATGGAACTGCTGGTCCTCGACCAGACTCGGCCTGACGTGCGACTTCCCGTGGTGAAGGTGATCATCCCCGGGATGCGTCATTTCTGGGCGAGGTTCGCGCCGGGCCGCCTCTACGACATTCCTGTGACACTCGGTCGCATCGCGCGCGCGACGCGTTACGACGACCTGAACCCCATCGCGTTGTTCGTGTGAAACAGGCTAATTGCAGCCATCACTGGCCGCCGTTCAGTCGTGCCCATACCATGCCTTGCGCCATGTCCCCGGGCGAGGAGGTCACGATGCCGGACGCTTTCCGGCGAACGGAAAGTCCCGCGGATGCCGAGGTTTCCCCCCACACCTCGGTCCATCCGGCACTGGCTCCCCGCCTCGCCCGCGCGATCATGATCGTCGTCCTGTGCTGCTACTGCGCCATCGTCATCCTCAACGTGCTGACGTACGACACGTCGGGCACCGCCAAGTTCGTCATCTGCATCGGCGTCGTGCTGGTCGAGTTCGGCCTGCAGTTCACCCTCACCTCGCCCTCGGCACGCGCCTGGCCGCTACGGCGGCGCCTGGTCACCCTGGCGGCCCAAGCCGTCCTGACCTACCTGCCGGTCGTGTGGTTCGGCCTCAACTGGGGCAGCATGCAGGGACCGCTCGCGGCGACGATCCTGCTCACCCTGCCGAACCGCGTCGCCTGGCCGCTGTTCGGGCTCGTCCTCGTCGGCTCGCCCGTGTATCCGACGATCGAGCTGGGCGGGCTCTACGGCACGTACGTCGGCCTCTCCATCCTCCTCGGCGGCCTGGTCATCTACGGTCTGACCCGCCTCACCGACCTCGTACGCCAACTGCACGACACCCGTGAACAGTTGGCCCGCATGGCCGTCACCCAGGAACGGCTGCGCTTCGCCCGGGACCTGCACGACCTGCTCGGATACAGCCTGTCCACGATCACACTCAAGGGCGAGCTGGTCAGCCGGCTGATCGCCACCCGGCCGGAGCTGGCCTCGGACGAGACCACGTCCCTGCTGCTCGTCGCGCGCCAGGCCCTGGCCGACGTACGGCTCGTCTCGCGCGGCTACCGGGACATGTCGCTGCGCGACGAGGCGGAGTCGGCGGCGCAGGTGCTGATGTCGGCCGAGGTGCGCACGGAGGTCGACGTGCGGGTCGAACGGCTGCATCCTGTGGTCGACACGGTTCTCGCGACCGCGCTGAGGGAAGGAGTCACCAACATCCTCAGGCACAGCAAGGCCGAGATATGTACCATCAAGGCCACCAGCGGGACGGAAACGGTTTTGCTCACGTTGGTGAACGACGGAGTGGCGAACGGGGGGGAGCCCGACACGCGTTCCGGTGGCGGGAGCGGTCTGGGCAATCTGCGGACGAGGCTCACCAGCATCGGCGGGGAACTGACAGCCGGCGTCGACGAGGACGGCCTGTTCCGCCTCGTGGCCCGGGCCCCGCTCCAGCCGCGCAAGGGCGAGGCCCGCGCGGGCACGGGCGGCGACGCGCCGGACCCGGAGAGATCCGAAGCCTGAACAGGGCCGATCAGACAAGACACCGCTGCCTGGGGGAGGTAACAGGTGCCATCCATCACCGTCCTGCTCGCCGAGGACGTGCACATGATCCGCGGCGCGCTGGTCGCACTGCTGCAACTAGAGCCGGATCTCCGGGTCATCGCCACCGTGGACCGGGGCGACACGATCGTCAGCACCGCGCTCCGGGTGCGGCCCGACGTGGCGGTGATCGATGTCGACCTGCCGGGCATGGACGGCCTGACGGCCGCCGCCGACCTGCATGAACAGCTCCCCAGTTGCCGCTCCCTCATCCTCACCAGCCTGGGCAAGCCCGGCACCCTGCGCCGCGCCATGTCGGCTCATGTCTCCGGCTTCCTCCTGAAGGACTCCCCTCCGGACCAGCTGGCCTGCGCGGTGCGCTCCGTGGCGATGGGCGGACGGGTCGTCGACCCCCAACTGGCCCTGACCGCATGGGACTACCCGGACAATCCGCTGTCCCGCCGGGAGATGGAAGTGCTACGGCTGGCGGCCCGCGGAGCCGACGCCGCCGAGATCGCCGGCTGCCTGTACCTCACCAAGGGCACCGTCCGTAACTACCTCACCTCGATCGTCGGCAAGCTCGGCGCCCGCAACCGCGTCGACGCCATACGCATCGCCGAGGACGCCGGCTGGATCCCCTGAGCCGGCCGGGCCGGGCACCCCGCCGGTCACCCCGTACAGCGCGTCCAGCAGCCCCTCGTGCAGCGTCGTGCCCACCGAGACGTCCGACAGCTCCCCGAACCCGTCGTCGAACACCGCCACGCTGACCACATGGCTGCCGCCGACGGCGAAGGTCCCGAACGTCCAGCCGCCGTCGTCCGTGGCCGAGCCGTCGGGGCGGACCAGCCGGGCGCCGGAGGCCCCGAGCAGGGCGAAGCCGAACTCGGTGAAACGGAACCGCAGTCCCTGGCCGAGCGCCTTGCTGTACGCCTCCTTCAGCGTCCACAGCCGCACCATCGTGTCGTTGCGGGCGCTCTCCGTGCCCCGGTCGAGGTGCCGCTTCTCGAACGGGGTGCAGGCCTGCGCCTCGGAACCGGTGTGCGCCAGCCGGCGGTCGGCGCGCTCCACGTCGACGCCGATGCGGCCCCGGCGGGTGACGCCGACGACCATCGTCTCGTCGGTGTGGCTGAGGCTGATGTCGATCTGGTCCAGGCCACGCACATAGGGGCGCCCGCCCGGCAGATAGGCCACGTCGACCAGGTGCGGCAGCGTCTGCACGGCCGCCGCGGCGGTGTGCCGCAGAAACAGCCGGGACGCGAGGAAGCGCTGCCGCATGCCGGCCCGGGTGAGCTTCTCGTAACGGGCCCAGTCCCGGCCGAGGAGCAGGCGCAGGTCCGCCGCGCCGGGGTCCGGCTGCCAGCCGGGCATCCTGCCGTGCACCACGACACTGCCGGTGCGGACGAGTTCCTCGTGCACCCGCTCCCAGGGGCTGTCCGGTCCCGGCGCGAACACCGGCCGGCCGATCGTCGTCATCGGCTCACGCCCCGGCCAGCGCCGCCGCCAGCGGTCCCGCGTCGAGTGCCGAGATCACCCCGGCCAGGTCCACCGCGTCGCTCTCCGGGCCGCGGCACACCGCCAGGCAGGTCGGACCCTCGGTACCGCCCATCCGGCGCAGGAACGGCGTGAGCACCACCCGGGGCCCGATCTCCACCACATGGGTCGGCGTCTGCTGGGCGAGCATCGCCCGGGCGGCGTCGGCGAAGCGGACGGGGGAGGTGATCTGCTCGCTCCAGTACGCCCCGTAGAGCGGTTCGGTGGTCAGCCGGCCGTACAGGGTGGAGTAGAACGGCACCCGGGCGGCGCCGCCGGCGACCCGGCGGGCCACGGCGTCGAACTTCGGCACCATGGGCGCCATCAGCGGCGAGTGGAAGGGGTGGGTCACCGCCAGATGGCGGCAGGCGATGCCCCGGCTCTCCAGCTGCTCCTGGATGCGTTCGAGACCCTCGCGGTCGCCGGAGAGCACGGTGGCCTTGGCGGCGTTGATGGCGCTGATACCGACGCCGGGCTCGGCCGCGACCAGCTCGGCCGCCTCGAACGGGGCCGCGCAGGTGGCCATCATGCCGCCGTCGGAGGGCAGGTACTGCATGAAGGCGCCGCGCAGCGCGACCAGCTTGGCGGCGTCCGGCAGCGACAGCGCGCCCGCGACGGTGGCCGCCGCGAACTCCCCGATGCCGTGGCCCAGCACGGCGACCGGGGTCACGCCCTCCTCCCGCAGGGTCTGCGCCAGGGCGTACTCGACGGCGAACAGCGCGGGCTGGGTGAACGCGGTCTGGTGGATGCGCGGGTCGCTGCCGAGGATCAGCTCCACCACGGACGTACCGGTGTAGGGCAACAACTCGGCGGCGGCCTGGTCGAGATGGGCGCGGTAGCCGGTGCAGTTCCAGTACAGGCCGGAGGTCATGCCCGGGTGCTGGGAGCCCTGCCCGGTGAACACGAACGCCGCCCGCACCAGGCCGCCGCCCGCCGGACGCGGGTCGTGCTGGGCCATGAACCGGGCCAGCTCGCGCACGGTGGGGTAGGTCTCGATGTCGGTGGGGTCGACCACCGGCCCGAACTCCTCCTCGATGTCGCCGTACAGGCTGAGCGCGGCCACCGAGTCGAAGCCTCCGTACTGGTGGAACGGCACGTTCTCGTCCACCGGCACCCCGAGGTAGTGGGTGAGCCGCTCCGTGAGCCATTCGCGCTGGGCCGCGCCGAAGGAGTCGTCGTGTGTGTCGTCGTGCTGGGGTTCAGACATGGTCGGTGCTCCATCTCGGGCTCGGGTGGATACCTCCGCCGGCGGATCAGGCCAGCGCGGAGCCGTACAAGTCGTAGCTGCGGCGGCCGTGCAGGCGGTCCAGCGCCTCGGCGAGCACGCGCTGTTCGCACGCGGCGACGGGGCCGCCCCCGCCCGTCCGGTCCTCGGCCGGGTCGGGCAGGGGCAGGCCGAGGCGCCGGGCGAGGCGGTGGAGCACCGCGAACGCCCAGGCCGGGTCGGCCAGGAACGCGTCGGTCGGAGCGTTGGTCTGCTCGCGCCAGGTCCCCAGGCAGGCCGCCGCCGCCAGGACCAGGGTGTAGCGGTCGGCGAGCGCGAAGTTGCGCGGGCTGGCCAGCTCGGCCCGGTCGCCGGGATCGATCTCGCCGAACGCCTTGGCCAAGTCGCGCAGCTCACCGGTGAAGGCCTGGGCCAGCGAGCGCAGCAGCGGCCAGTCCTCGCGTCCCCGCTCGGTGAGGTCGGCCGACTCCAGCCAGGTGGTGCAGGCCACCAGGGTCGCGGCCAGCGGGTCGCTGCCGGAGAGCAAGGACAGCCGCGGCAGGTCCAGCGGGGGCAGGTCCTCGTGCGGCCGGAACAGCGCCCCGGGGGCCTCCCGTTCCGCGAACCAGGCGTGCCGGGCGAAGTGCGGCAGCTGCGGCAGGATGCTGACCTGGCGGCCCGCGCTGCCGGCGTGGCCGAGCGAGGTGACGGGCAGGTCGCGCAGCTGCTTCTGGAACATGCCGTACGTGCCGCTCACCGCGAAGCTCTCCTCGCCGAGCACCGCCGCCATCTCGTCCATCGTCTCGGCGGCGAGCCGCGGCGCGAGATAGGCCGCGGACGCCGCGTAGACGCTCATCTGGTGCGGCAGCAGATGCAGCGACCGGGTGGCGACCAGGGCCAGGCAGTCGATGAGCAGCAGGTCGAGGAAGGCGCCGGTGAGCACGTCGCGCACGTGCCGCACGTCGAGCGAGGAGCGGCCGTCGTCGCGGCGCCGGGTGGCGAAGGCGGCCACCGTGCGCAGCGCGGTGTCGACGCCGGCGAGCACGATCGACGGGATCAGGCCGCGGATCAGCAGCGAGGACCGCAGCGACAGTTCGTAACCGTCGCCGACACGGCCGAGCACCGCGCTGTCGGGCACGGTGCAGTCGGCGAAGGCGAGGCCGCCGAACTCGGCGCCGCGCATCCCGTTGGTGGAGTGCCGTCCGGTGTCGGTGATCCGGCCGTCGGCCAGGTCGGCGCGGTCCAGGAGCAGCACCGAGTGGCTGCGGCCGCCCGGGGCGGCCGAGGTGCGGGCGAAGACCACCAGGCCGCGGGACCGGCCCGCGTTGGCGATCGCGGTCTTGCTGCCGCTCACCGTCAGGCCGCCCCCGGGGGCGGGCCGGGCGGTCAGCTCGTCGCGGACGAAGTCGTTGCCGTGCGCCACCTCGTGCCGGGCGACGGCGACCCGGTCGCCGCCCAGCAGCAGCCGGGCAACCAGCCGGCGCTGCGCGTCACTGCCCGCGGTCCACACCGGCACCGCGGCGAAGAAGCAGCTCAGACCGTATCCGAAGCCCAGGGAGGCGTCCCGGCGGAACAGCGGGCGCAGCAGCCGGCCGAGGACGTCCATGCGTGTCAGCCGGCCGCCGAGTTCGGCGGGGACGAACTCGGCGTTCAGACCGAACGTGTCGAGCACCCGCTCGGCGCCGGCCACGGGCTCGCCCGCCGCGTCGGCGGCGAGCAGCGCCGCGGCGCCGAGCGGGTTCCGGGGGTCGTCCAGGGGGCCCAGGGCGGCCTCCAGGGCGTCGATACGGGTTTGCTCCGCGAGGTTTGCTGCGGAGGCGTCGTGGCTGGGCGCGCCGTTCCCCGCGCCCCTTTGGGGCACTGCCGTCGGCGGCATCTTTGGCGCACCGGGAGCTGCGGGGGGCGCACCGGGGGGTGCCGGGAGCGGGTGGTCGGCGGCTGCGGGCACCTCGTGGCTGGGCGCGCCGGTCCCCGCGCCCCTTTGGGGCGCTGCCGCTGCCGGCATCTTTGGCGCGCCGGGCGTTGTTGTCATCGGCGTTCCTTTCGTGGGGGGACGCTGTGCATCAGGCGCTCGACCTCCGGATCGACCCACTGGTGCAGCGCGGTCAGTTCGCCGTTGAGGAACATCCGGCGCATGGCGGCCCGCTCCAGCTTGCCGCTGGTGGTGCGCCGGACCGTGCCGGGGCGGACCAGGAGCACACCGCCCGGGGCCACGTCGTACTGCTCGCTCAGCCGCCGCTGCACGCCGGCGGTGAGTTCGGCCAGGTCGACGCCGTAGCGGCTGCGCGCCCGCAGTTCCTGGACCACGACGACGTGCTCGCGCTCACCGGGCACCCCGAAGGCGGTGCCGGAGCCGAACAGGGCGCTGACCTCGCGGACCGTGCGCTCCAGGTCCTGCGGATACAGGTTGCGTCCCGCCACCACGATGACGTCCTTGATCCGGCCGGTCACGCACAGCCGCCCGTCGATCAGCGCGCCGAGGTCACCCGTGCGCAGATAGCCGCCTTCGCCGTCCCTGATCCGCCCGTCGAAGGTGTCGGCGCTGTCCCTCGGGCTGCCCCAGTAGCCGGGCGCGACCGACTCGCCGCGCACCCATATCTCGCCGACCCGGCCGTCCTCCAGCGCCCTGCGGGTGTCGGGGTCGACGATGCGGACCTCGACGCCGGCGGGCCGGCCGCAGGACACGGCCGCGCGCTCGGGCTCGGCGGCGCCCGGCGGCCCGGGCAGGGTGTGGGTGCCGAACGCGCAGGTGGTGCGGTCCCCGGCGACGAGCAGCGTGGCCTCGGCCAGACCGTAGGCGGCCACGAGCGCCTCGGCGCGCAGCCCCGCGGGGGCGAACCGGTCGGCGAAGGCGCGCATGACGGCGGAGTTGACGGGTTCACCGCCGCTCACCGCGACCTGCCAGCCCGAGAGGTCGAGCCCGGCGAGCTGGCTGTCGTTGACGCGGCGCACGCACAGGTCGTAGGCGAAGTCGGGGGCGCCGCTCACGGTGAGCCCGTAGCGCGAGATGGTCTCCAGCCAGTGGGCCGGGCGCTTGGCGAAGGCGACCGGGGAGAGCAGGACGGCGGTACCGCCGAGCCACAGGGCGTGCAGCAGCTGGCCGATCAGGCCCATGTCGTGGTGCAGCGGCAGCCATCCGCCGATCCTGCCGCCGGGCACGGTGCCGAGCGCCGTGTGGATCGCCCGGTGGTTGGCGAGCAGTGCGCGGTGGGTCACGATCACGCCGCGCGGCTCGCGGGTCGAACCGGAGGTGTACTGCAGGAACGCCACGTCGTCGGGCTCCTGCCGCGGCGGCCGCCACGGTTCCCCGCCGTCGGTGCCGTCGCTGCCCGGCACGCCCTCCGGGACGTCGGCGTCGGTGGGGATGCAGGTGACCCGCCCGTGCCCGGTGCGGGCCAGCAGCTGGGTGACGTCGAGGGCCTCCGCGAGCGAGGTGAGCACACAGCCGGCGCCGGAGTCCTTCACGATGCCCGCGACGCGTTCCTCGGGCCGGCCGAGGGCGCCGAGCGGCGCGGCGGGCACCGCGATCACCCCCGCGTACAGGCAGGCGAGGAAGCCGATGCCGAACAGGCTGGGTGACTGGTGCAGGAGCAGGACCCGCTCGCCGGGCGCGGCGTGGCGTCCGATGCGGGCGGCCACGGTGCGGGCGGCCCGGTCGAGTTCGGCGTACGAGAGCGTCTCCGGCAGCAGCGCTCCGTCCCGCTCGGTGAGGACGATCAGCGCCTCACGGTCGGGTGACTCGGCGACTCTGCCCCGCACGATGTCGGTGAATGTCCGGTGGCCGGTCAACGCCCTCCCCTTTCGGTGTCGTGATGTCGCTCTGGTGCGCCGGGGCGCCAGGTGGTCGTGGTCCGCCGGTCATCTCCCCGGCCAGGACGGCACCCGGTGACCGGCGCTCTTGACGGTCCAGTCCGCGTAGGCCGCCTTCGCCTCCTGGTCCGGTTCCCGGTCACGGCGGGACAGGGCGAGCAACACGGCGGTCACGGCGGCCAGTTCGGCGGCGTCGGGCCGGCCGCGCACCACGGTGATGTGCGTCTCGTCGGTCATGGCACCAGCGTGCATGTACCAGCTAGAGCGGCCCTCGCGCCGCGAACGCGACCGAGCCGAGGACCGGGAGGTCCTCGGCTCGGTTGCCGCTGGGGTGCCGGCCCCGGGGCGTGCGGTCAGTCGATCACGCGCTCGTAGGCCACGTGCCGGGTCCGCTCCAGCACGACCTCGGCGCCGCGCTGCAGCTCCCGCCGGGCGGCCTGGACCGGTTCGCTGTCCAGGGCCCGGTCCAGGGACTCGGCGTCCCGCCACCACAGCACGCCCGTGTAGAGGGCGGGCCGCAGCAGGGAGCGCAGCAGGTCGCTGCCGCCGAAGCCGTCCGCCTCGCCGAGGAGCTCGGTGAGGGCGGCGAACCGCCGCTCGAAGACGCGCCAGTCCCCGCCGACCCGGGCGCGCAGCAGGACCACGCTCTCGGTGCCGGGACGGGCGTTGTCGCGCAGCACCCGGTCGACGCTGACGGCCTGGTCGACCTCCGTCTCGACGAGCGGCTCCAGTCGCTCGACGTGGCCCAGGAAGGTCTCGTCGTGCACGGTGTCGCGGAAGGCGCGCAGGGTGCGCCAGTGTCCCAGGTGGACGTAGATGTGGGGGTGTTCGGCGAGGCGTACGGTCACCAGGAAGTCGAAGTCGGTGCGGCGGCGCAGGAACTGGGAGTGTTCCCGGAACAGCCGCTCGAACCTGTCGGTGTCGCCCTTCACCTCGAAACGGTTGATGATCGTGACGGGTCCGGTGAGGTCACGTCCCGGCATGCACGTCCTCCGCGAATTGCTTGGCATGGCGCAGGGTGGTGGAACTGTTGGTGCCCAGGGCCTTGCGGACCAGGGCCCGGGCCTCGGCGAGCGTGGCGTCGGGGCCGAGCGCGGAGCGTACTCCCTCGGGGTCGAGCACCACCGTGTGCCACGAGGTGACGGTGAGGGTCTCCCCGTCGCCCGACGGTTCGATGGTCCAGCGTCCCGTGTGTACCCGCATCGCCACGGGTACCCGCAGCTGCTTGTACACGATCTCCTCGCGGTCCCTGAGACACACCCGGACCGAGGTGGTGTTGTGCAGGGAGCCGTCCGGGCTGCGGGTGTCCATGTCCATGTGCTGGATGCCCGGTTCGTCCTCGGTGAGGGCGAGCCGCGCCACATGGGGCAGCCGCTCCGGCCACAGGTCGGCACGGTCCAGGAAGGCGTACACGTCGCCGGCGGCTCCGGCGACCGTCACCGAGTCGCTGAACGTGAACTGCAGTTCCGCGGCGGACTCGCCGAGTTCCGCGGCGTTCTTCAGGGCGGCGAGTTCGGCGACGCTGTTGCGGTCGACGGCGCGCTCGATGAGCTCCTCGGCCTCCGGGTCGTCATGGACGGCGCGGTAGTCGTGCAGGAGCACCACCCGCGTCGTGCCGTCCTCCAGGGCCTCGATGCGCCAGGTGCCGCCCATCGAGGCGACGGGGGCCGCCGGGACCACCTGGCGGAAGGTGACGGTGCGGGAGTGCGGGTCGAGGGTGCGGCGCGAGGTCCAGGTGCGCACCTGTTCGTTGGCGATCGCCCAGATGCGCAGCAGCTGTTCACCCGTGCCCGCGTCGTCGCGGCTCTCCTCCAGCACCTCGACGTGCACGGTCGGGCCGAACACCTGGGGCCAGGAGGCGACGTCCGCCACCAGCGCGTAGCAGGCCTGCGGTGGCGCCGCCACGGTGATGGAGTGTTCCGTGAGGTGGGTGCCGGTGACGGGGGCGGTGTCCGGTGAATCGCTCGTAACGGTCGTCGCCACGGCGGGTCCTTCCTTCGAATCGTGCCGTCGGGGACGGCGGTCAGCAGAGTGGCACAGCCGCCTCGAGCGCACCTCGACGGCGGGTGGAGACCGGCCGCATCGGGCCGGGTACGGCGTCAGGACCTGCCGGTATCGTCCTCCCGGTCCGGGGCCCAGTCGGGGCGTGCGGTGATCTCGACGACGGCGCAGCCCCAGCTGTAGCCCGCCCCGACGCTGACGAGCACCAGGCGGTCGCCGGGCCCGGCCTTTCCGGAGACCAGCAGGTGGTCGAGGCTCGCGAACTGGTCGCCGGCCCCCAGGTGCCCGACGGTCCGGCTGAACTCCCAGGTGGTGCGGTCCGGTTCGATGCCGAATGGCTTGTAATAGATGGCCTGCAGCCGACGCCGCCCGAAGTGCGGGAGCACCACCCAGCGCGCGTCGCCCAGTTCCATGCCGGCGTCGGCGAGGGCCTGCTTGAGCACGGTCTGCTGCCCGGCGTGCGCCCGGGTGATGGCGTACGACATCCCCACCCGTCCGACGAAGGCCCGCTTGGCCTCCTCGAAGTCGACGGGCATCCGGCTGCTGAACGGGGCCCTGGTGAACGGCTCGTCACCGCGGTGCAGGGGCTCCAGCGACGCGTCGGCGTGCAGGGCCAGGGAGACCAGCCGGGCGAAGCCGCCGCGCCGGGACAGCACCAGCGCCGAGGCGCCGTCGGCGTAGGGCGTGCCGGGGTCGGTCTGCCAGCGGTCGATGCCGGGGGTGCAGAAGCGGTCGGCGCAGGTGAGCAGCGCGTCGCCGTGACCGTGGCCGGCCGTGAGGTAGGCGGCGGCCAGATCGAGGGCGGCGAGGCCCCCGTTCGACATCTGCCGGATCTCCAGGGCGGGGCAGTTGTTGCCGAGGGCCTCCCGCTGGATGTACGAGGCCACCGGCCACAGGTCCTGGCCCTGGTGGTAGGTGTCGGCGTGCAGCACCAGGTCGACGTCGGCGGGGGCGCTGCCCGCACGGCCCAGTGCCGTGCGGGCGGCGTGTGCCGCCATCTCGGCGGCGGACTCGTCCGGGGCGTACGCCACCGAGACGGCGCCGGTGGCGGCGGCGAGGCCGGGCGGGCACTCGCCCGCGGCCACCGCGTCGTCGATACGTAGACGGGACGGGAGACGTACGGAGGTCCCCCGCAGGTAGATGTCTTCCACACGCACAGCCGCTCCAGAGGCTCCAGAGGGTTCGAAGAGGTCAGCCGGCCGGTGCGGCCACCAGGCTCTCGGTGTCCCGGCGCCGCTCCGGCGCGTCGGACAGGACGTAGTGGACGGCGTCGAGCAGGGCCGTCAGGGCCGCACCCGTCGCATGCCGGTCCACGCCGACGGTGCCCCAGCGCCGGTCGCCGCACCGGAACGACAGCAGCACCCGCACCGAGGGCGGCGCCGTGCGGTCCCCGGCGAGTTCCCGGACCGTGTGCCCGGTCAGGCGCAGCCCGGTCAGCGCGGGGAAGACCGGGTCCAGGGCCTGGTGCAGCGCGGCGTCCAGGGCGTGCACGGGCTCCCGGCCCAGGCCGGTGGCGGTGCGCGGGGTCCCCGCGACACGCAGGCCTATCGAGGCCTGTGCACCGCCGTCCCCGTCCAGGGCCACCTGCCAGGACTCCACGCCGAACGGCGCCGGCGGGGTGTGCCCGGCCAGCTCGGCACGGAGCAGCAGCGCGAAGGAGGCGTCGGCGGACTCGAAGCTGTAGCCGCGGCTCTCCAGCTCCTTGACCCGGGCCGCGGCCCGGCCCACCGCGTCGGAACCGGCGGCGACGTCGTAGCCCAGTTCGCGGGCCTTCAGCTCGACGGAGGAACGGCCACCCATGTCGGAGACCAGGACGCGCATGGCGTTGCCGACACGGGCCGGGTCGATGTGCTGGTACAGGCCGGGGTCGACGCGCAGCGCCGAGGCGTGCAGGCCCGCCTTGTGGGTGAAGGCGGCCGTGCCGACGTAGGGGGCCGCGGGGACGCGGGGGATCCCGGTGACCTCCGCGATGACCCGGCCGGTGGGCTCCAGTTCCACGAGCCGCTCCAGGGGGATCACCTCCCGGCCCCGCTTGAGGACGAGGTTCGCCATGACGGTGAACAGGTTCGCGTTGCCGCAGCGTTCGCCGTAGCCGTGCGCGGTGCCCTGGGCGTGCACGGCACCCGCGTCCACGGCGGCCATGGTGTTGGCGACCGCGCAGCCGGTGTCGTCGTGACAGTGGATGCCGATGGCGGCGCCGGTCATGGCGATGGTGTCGGCGACGACCGCCTTGACCTCCTCCGGCAGCGAACCGCCGTTGGTGTCGCACAGCACCACGGTCTCGGCGCCGGCCTCCGCGGCGGTGCGCACCACTTCCAGGGCGTACTCACGGTTGGAGACGTAGCCGTCGAAGTAGTGCTCGGCGTCCAGGAACACCCGGCGTCCGGCGAGCACCAGGTGCTGCACCGTGGACCGGATCATGGCGAGGTTCTCGGCGAGCGTGGTGCGCAGGGCCCGGTCGACATGGCCGGTGTGGCTCTTGGCGACGAGCGTCACCACGGGCGTCTCCGCCTGGAGCAGCGCCCGCACCTGCGGGTCCTGCGAGACGGCGACGTCCGGCCTGCGGGTGGCGCCGAAGGCCGTCAGCAGGGCGGCTCTGAGGTCGAGTTCGGTGCGTGCCCTGCGGAAGAACTCGGTGTCCTTCGGTACCGCGCCGGGCCAGCCGCCCTCGATGAATCCCACGCCGAGGGCGTCCAGGCTGCGCGCAATGGCGAGCTTGTCGTCGACGGTGAGGGCAAGACCCGCCATCTGGGTTCCGTCGCGCAGGGTCGTGTCGTAGAGCTGGAAGCTCTGTTGCACCATCGCCCCTCCTTCCTGTCGGCCTGCAGCGGGCTCGCTGCGCGGCTTCACCCAGGGTCCGGCCCGGGGCTCGCAAGCACCCGGAGCTGTGCTTGAACGCTGCCGGGGGTGGGGGTGGGGCCGTCCGGCGCCCGCGGGTTCGTGGTGGCCGCTCGGGCGGTCGTCCGCCCGGGCACGACTGAGGGGCCGGGCGGCTGGTGCGCCGTCCGGCCCCTGTGCTGCCGTGCCGGGTGTCTGCTCAGGAGGCCGGTGCGGTCTCGGGCTCGCCGGCCGGCTGCTCCTGGCGCAGCCGCTTGGGCAGGGCGAACATCAGCAGGAGCACCACGGCGGTGACCCCGATGAAGGCCTTCAGCAGCGTGCGGAAGCTGTCGGAGAAGGAGTCACCGACCTGCGCCTTGCCGTACGTGCCGACGATCTGGGCGACCTTGGCGTCCCGCAGCGGCTGCACGGTGCAGCTCGCGGGCACGACGGAGGCGTCCTTCTCGCTCGCCCGGTCGATGGCGCAGGTCCGGTAGGCCGCGGCGATCTTGTCCGCGTCACCGGGGGTGACCTGCGCGCTCGCCACCAGTTCCTTGCGCAGCTGCGGAAGCTGGTGATCGACGTTGTCCGTGGTGTTGCCGACGATGCCGCCGAAGAAGATCACGCTGATCAGGGCGCCACCGATGGCGAAGCCCAGCTGGGTGTTGGTGTTGACCACACCGGAGGCCGAACCCGCGTGCTCGTGCGGCACCTCGGAGGTGACGATCAGCGGCAGCGGGGTGGCCACCGTGCCGAAGCCGAGGCCGACCAGGAACAGCGGGATCGCGATCTTCCAGGAGGTGACGTCGTGGCCGTACTTGCCGGCCACCCAGATGTACGAGCCCAGGCCGGCCATCAGCACCACGGCACCGATCTGCATCGCCTTGCGGCCGAACTTGGGCACCAGGATCATCACGGACGAGGTGGCGGTGAGGAAGGCGCCGACGCAGAACGGGAGGCTGGTCAGACCGGCCCGCATCGGGGACCAGCCCTGGCCGACCTGCATGTACAGCGTCCAGCCGATGGTGAACATGCCCATGCCCGCGTAGAAGATCAGGTTCACGCCGAGGCCGGCCGAGTAGCTGCGGGTGCGGAAGAGACCCAGCTCCACCAGCGGCGATCCGTCCCGGCGGGTCTTCTCGCGCTGCCAGGCGACGAAGCCGGCGATCACCAGCACCGAGGCCCCCATGGAGACGAAGCCCAGCACGGGCCAGCCCATCTCGCGGCCCTGCAGCAGCGGGAAGACCAGCATCACGAAGCCGAGGGTCAGCAGCACCACGCCACGGATGTCCAGCCGCAGCGCCTGCGGTGCCTTCGACTCGGTGATGACCTTCGCGCCGTACACCAGGCCCACCAGGCCGACGGGCACGTTGACCAGGAACACCAGCCGCCAGTCGAGACCGAACAGGTTCCACTCCACGAGCAGGCCGCCGAGGGCCAGACCGAGCGTCGCGGCGAGACCGCCGACCAGGCCGTGCAGGGCGAAGGCGGTGCCGCGTTCCTTGTCGTTGAAGGTGACGTGGATGATCGACAGCACCTGCGGCACCATCACACCGGACGAGGCACCCTGGATCACCCGCGCCACGACCAGCTGCCACGGCTCCTGGGCGATGCCGGCCGCGAGCGAGCACAGCGTGAACCCGGCGACGCCGACGAGGAACATCTTCTTGCGGCCGTAGATGTCACCGAGCCGCCCGCCGAGGATCAGGGTCAGGGCGAAGGCGAGCTGGTAGCCCACCAGAACCCACTGGATGGCCGAGTACCCGGCGCCCAGCTCCCGCTGCATGGACGGCGCCGCCACATTGGCGATCGTGCCGTCCAGCAGATCCAGGAAGGCGGAGACGAGCAGCACCAGCAGAGCTGCCCAGCGCCGGGGGTCCAGCGGCCTGTCCCCCGCCGTCGGATCCGCGCCCGTCGTCCTGCTGTCCACCTCCGTCTCGACGGACGATGCCTGTTCGGACGAAATAGCCATGATGTGGCCTCTCTGATTACTTGGGGGGTTGTTGGGGGGTCGTTGTGGGGCAAGCGGGCGATGGTGGGCAAACCTGTCGCCCACCGGGCAGGATGACCGCGGTCAGTGGAATTCCGCTCGAGTCCTGCTGAAGCGCGGCGCAGGGGTGGCGGGCCCACTGTCCGTCTCCTCGAAGCGACGGGCCCCCTCGTCCCGGCTGCGGGTGAGGACCGGGCGGGCAAACCCCCGCCGCAGCGGGGGCCAGTTGAGCGGGTCGCTCCGGTCGGGCAACCGCTCCGGGTCCAGCCGCAGACCCTTCAGCAGCGCCCCGTAGAACCGCTCCTCCAGCGCGCCGACGGCCACGTGGCCGCCGTCGGCACACTCGTAACAGGTGTAGAAGGGCGCCCCGCCGTCCAGCAGGTTGACCCCGCGCTCATGCCGCCACTGGCCGCTGTCGGCCATCGCGGTCAGCATGCCGAGCATCGCCCCGGCCCCGTCCACGATCGCGGCGTCCACCACCTGCCCCCGGCCGGAGGACTGCCGCTCGTACAGCGCGGCCAGCACCCCGGCGACCAGGAACATCGCGCCGCCCGCGAAGTCCCCCAGCAGGTTGACCGGTGGCACGGGGGGACCGCCGGCCTCCCCGATCGCGTGCAGGGCGCCGGTCAGCGCCAGGTAGTTGATGTCATGGCCCGGGGTGCGGGCGAGCGGCCCCTCCTGGCCCCAGCCGGTCATCCGGCCGTACACCAGGCGGGGGTTGCGCCCCAGGCATTCGTCCGGGCCGATGCCGAGCCGCTCCGCCACGCCCGGCCTGAACCCCTCCACCAGGACGTCCGACTGCTCCAGCTGCCGCAGCAGCCAGTCGACGTCGCCCGGGTCCTTGAGGTCCAGCTCCACCGAGCGGCGCCCGCGGTCGAGTTCTCCGTGCCAGTCCGCGAACGACCGGGCGCCGTCGGTCCGGTCGACCCGCACCACGTCGGCCCCCAGGTCCGCGAAGATCATGCAGGCGAACGGGGCGGGCCCGATCGCCGCGAGCTCCACCACCCGCAGGCCGTGCAACGGTCCTGTGCCTGTCGCCATCTGCGGCTCCTCCTCGTCGGAGTGGGCACGCTGCAAGCGGCCCCTGGAACTCCGCCTCAGACCTGCTCGCGCCGCACTGGAACCGGTGCGCCGGGGCTGGAGGGGGTGCTGGGCCGCCCGCACGGTCCACCCGTGCTCGAGCCCGGCCGCCTAGCCTCCGCGGGACACCAGTACGGACCGGACCCGGGAGGGCCAGCGATGAGCAGGGACGTCACGCCGTTCCACGTGGCATTCGACGAGGCGGACCTCACCGACCTCAGGGACCGCCTGTCCCGTACCCGCTGGCCCGAGCCCCAGACCGTGGACGACTGGTCTCAGGGGGTGCCGCTGGCGTACCTGAGGGAACTGGCCGAGCACTGGCGGACCGCGTACGACTGGCGGCCGGCCGAGGCGCGGCTGAACGCCGTACCCCAGTTCCGCACCGAGATCGACGGACTGGGCGTGCACTTCCTCCATGTGCGCTCCCCGCACGCGGACGCCCTGCCGCTGCTCCTCAGCCACGGCTGGCCCGGCTCGGTCGTCGAGTTCCTCGACCTGATCCAGCCCCTGACCCACCCCGAGGACCCGGCCGACGCCTTCCACGTGGTCTGCCCCTCGCTGCCCGGCTTCGCCTTCAGCGACAAGCCGTCCGCCCCCGGCTGGACGGTCGAGCGTACGGCCGCGGCCTGGGCCGAACTGATGGGCCGGCTCGGCTACGACCGCTACGCGGCCCACGGCGTCGACTGGGGCTCCTTCCTCACCGGCGTACTCGGCGAGACCGACGCCGCCCACCTGGTGGGCGTCCACCTGGCCATGCCGTTCGCCAGGCCGCCGCAGGAACAGGTGGCCCTGGACGACAGGGACCTGGCCGGTCTCGCCGCGCTCAAGGAGTTCCAGCAGAACGAGGGCGGCTACTCGGTCATCCAGGCGACCCGGCCGCAGACCCTCGGCTACGGGCTCACCGACTCCCCCGTCGCCCAGCTGGCCTGGATGGTGGAGAAGTACTGGGCGTGGAGCGACCACGACGGCGACCTGGAGAAGCTGGTCCCGCGCGACACGCTGCTCGACTGCGTGACCCTGGCGTGGCTGTGCCGCACCGGTGCCTCGTCGGCCCGCATCTACTGGGAGAGCCACAACAAGATGGCCCTCGCCCCCGTGCACGTGCCCGCGGCGCTCTCGGTGTTCCCCAAGGACGCGCGGATGCCGCGGGCCTGGTGCGAGGGGCGTTTCACGGATCTGCGGCGGTGGACGGACCACGAACGCGGGGGGCACTTCCCGGCGTTGGAGCAGCCGGAGCTGCTGGTGGAGGAACTCCGGTCCTTCTTCCGGACCCTGCGCTGAGCGCGCCTCCCGTGCGGCCGCGCCACACCGTCGCGCGCGTACCGCGCCGACGCGGCGGGCCGCACAGGAACGCCGCCCCGCGCCCCCTCCCGGCGCCGGACCGGCCGCAGTCGACATCGCTCGCCCTACCGAGGAGCCACGATCGTGCCTGACGCGCACTCCTCCGCAGACCTGCCCCCCTTCCCCTTCCCCGGGTCGAGTTACCGCGGGCCCGCCCCGCTGTTCGCCCGGCTGCGGCGCGAGCGGCCCGTCGTGCGGGTGGTGTGGCAGGGCGGCGGCCACGCCTGGCTGGTCACCCGGTACGCCGACATCAAGGCCGCGCTCGAAGAGCCCCGGCTCAGCCGGGCCGCCGCCTACGCGCCCGGGGCCCCGACCTTCAGCGGCCTCTTCCAGGCGCCGCCCGGAATGATCATCTCGGTCGACCCGCCCGACCACACCCGGCTGCGCGCCCTGGCCGAGCAGGCCTTCTCGGCCGGGCGGATCGAGGCGATGCGCCCCCGGGTACGGGAGCTGGCGTCCCGGCTGCTGGACTCGCTGGAGGGAGCGGCGAAGGCGACCGGCGGCCCCGTGGACCTGGTCGCCTCCTTCGCGGCGCCGCTCGCGATGACCGTGATCTGCGAGCTCCTCGGCGTCCCCGAGGCGGACCGGGAGCAGTTCCACACCTGGGTACGGCAGTTCGCCGACGTGTCGGCGCCCCCCGAGCACAGCGCGGAGGGTGGGAAGAAGCTGGGCGAGTACATCGCGGGCCTGGTGGCGGCCAAGCAGCGGACCCCCGGCGACGACGTCCTCTCGGCACTCGTCGCCGCCCGGCTGCGGACTCCCCTCACGACCGGCCCCGGCGCAGCCGCGGACGACACGCTCTCCTTCGACGAACTGGTCGCCCTCGGCTTCACCCTCCTGGGCGCCGGCTTCGACTCCTCCGCGGGCCAGCTCGCCAACGTCACCCTGGCCCTGCTCGCCGACCATCCCGCCTCCTGGCGGCACCTGGGCGAACACCCCGAGGACGTCCCGGCCGCCGTCGAGGAACTGCTGCGCACGGTCAACCTCAACGGCAACGACACCTCGGGCCTGCCGAGGATCGCCACCGAGGACGTGGTCATCGGCGGTGTCACCGTCCCGGCCGGCGACGCGGTCTTCCTCGCGTTCCCCTCGGGCAACCGGGACGCCACCGTGTTCGAGCACCCCGACCACGTCGACCTGCGGCGCGCGGGACCCGGGCACCTGGCGTTCGGCCACGGCATCCACCGCTGCCTCGGGGCGCCGCTGGCCCGCCTCGAACTGTCCGTCGCCCTTGCGGAGTTGACCCGCCGCTTCCCCGGCGCCCGGCTCGCCGTGCCGGAACGGGACCTGTCCTGGCGGCTGGGCGACGTGAACCACAACCTGCTGGCCCTTCCCCTCCATCTGCACCTCTGACGCGCATTCCCAGGGAGCACCCATGACCACCGAGCACCTGCCCGCGACGAGCCGGGAGATCCGGCTCGCCGCCTACCCCGAAGGACCCGTCACCCTGGAGCACTTCGAGCCCGGCGAGTCGCCGCTCGAAGAACCCGGCGAGGGCCAGGTCGTCGTACGCAACGACTGGATGACGCTGGGCTCCGTCGCCCGGGACCAGATGAACCCGGACACCGCGCTGCCGATCCCGGTGTTCCAGCCGGGCGTGGCCATGTGGGGCCGTACGGTGGGCACGGTGGTCAGGTCCCACAGCCCGCTGCTCGCCGTGGGCGATCTGGTCGAGCACTTCAACGGGTGGCGCGAGTACGCCGTCGGCACCGCCCACGAGTTCTTCAAGCGGGACCGCTCGCTGCTGCCGGGGCCGGAGTACTTCCTCTCCCAGGGCCCGACCGCCTGGCACGGCATGGTCGGCACCGCCGAGGTCGCCGAGGGCGACGTGGTGTTCGTGTCCGGCGCCACCAACGGGGTCGGCGCGCTGGCCGGGCAGATCGCCAGGCTGAAGGGCGCGGCGAAGGTCATCGGCAGCACCGGTTCCAAGGAGAAGGTCGACTTCCTGGTGGACGAGCTCGGCTTCGACGCCGCGTTCGACTACCACGACGGCCCGGTGGCCGAGCAGCTGGCGGAGCTGGCCCCGGACGGGCTGAACGTGGTCTTCGACAACGTGGGCGGCGAGCAGTTCGAGGCGGCGGTCCAGATCGCCGCGCCGGGCGCCAGGTTCGCGCTGTGCGGTGCGCTGGCCGGGCAGCACGGTGCGGACGAGGGCGGCCGTCCCCGGCTCGCGCTGATGTCGGCCATCACCAAGTCGCTGACGCTGCGGGGCTTCGCGACGCTGCACACGCCGGACCAGATCGAGGAGTGGAACGCCCAGTTCGGCGCCTGGCTGCGCGAGGGGCGGATCGTCTTCCCGCACACTGTGGTCGAGGGCGGGGTGGCCGTACTGCCCGAGACCTTCGTGGCACTGCTGGAACGCAGGTACAGCGGCACCGTCGTGGTGAAGCTGTCCTGAACGGGGCCCCGCTCGCGGGGAGAGAGAGGCGGAGGCGGGATGACCGTACTGGACCGGCGCGCGCTGAACCGGGCGCTGCTGGCGCGGCAGCTGCTGCTGGAGCGGCGGCCGGGGTCCGCCTCCGCCGTCCTGGAGCATCTGGTCGGCATGCAGGCGCAGGCGCAGGAGCCGCCCTACATCGGCCTGTGGACCCGGCTGGCCGGCTTCGCCGCCGAGGAGCTCGCGGAGCTGATCCGGGGGCGTGAGGCGGTGCGGATCGCGCTGATGCGCGGCACCATCCACCTGGTCACGGCACGGGACTGCCTGGCCCTGCGGCCGGTGCTGCAGAGCGGCCTGGACCGCCAGCTGACCAGCACCTTCGGCCGCCGGCTCGAAGGCCTCGACCTCGACGAGGTCAGCGCCTACGGGCGCAAGCTGTCCGATGCCGAACGGCTCACGCTGGGCGGCCTCGGCACGCTGCTCGCCGAACGCTGGCCGCAGTACGAGCCGTTCGCCCTCGCCAACGTCGTCCGCGCCCGCGTGCCGCTGGTGCAGCTGCCGCCACGCGGGGTGTGGGGCGAGGGCGGGCTGGCCGTGCACGGCACCGCCGAGACCTGGCTGGGGCGCCCCCTGGACACCGACACCGCGCCGGACACCCTGGTACGGCGGTATCTGGCGGCCTTCGGACCGGCCACCGTCAAGGACATCCAGGCCTGGTCCGGGCTGACCCGGATCGGCGCGGTCGTCAAGCGGCTGCGGCCCGGACTGCGGGTGTTCCAGGACGAGAACGGGGCCGACCTGTACGACGTCCCCGACGCGCCGCTGCCCGATCCCTCGACGCGGGCCCCGGTGCGGTTCCTGCCGGAGTTCGACAACATCCTGCTCGCCCACGCCGACCGCGGCCGCATCCTCACCGAGGAGCAGCGGCGCCTGGTCTTCACCCGCAACGGGCTGATCAGGTCGACGGTGCTCGTGGACGGTTTCGTGCGGGCGCTGTGGCGGATCGAGGACGGCGCCCTGGTCGTCGAGCCGCTGGGGCGCCCGCTCGCGCGCCGGGACCGCGCGGCCGTGGAACGCGAGGGCCGCGCCTTGCTGGCCTTCCTGGCACCGCACCGCACGGACCCGGAGATCCGCTGGGCCTGAGACCCCGGGCACGGCCCCGGCCGCGGGCGCGGCGCTCCGCGCGCCGGGCCGGGCGGGCCCGAGGCGCACCGGTCGGCGGAGCGCGGTCGGCGGCGCTCCCGGCGGCGGGCCGCGGGGCTCTGAGGTCCGCCGGCCCCACGGGCCCGCCGTGCGACAGCGCCGGCGGGCGGGCCCGCCGTGCGGGGGCGGCGCTCGGCGGCCGGCCCCGCATCCGCCGGGCCCCCGCACCCGCCCGGCGGCCGGCGCCGCCTGCTCGCCCCACGCTCGACCACCGCCCAAGACGCACCCGCTGTACTGGCCCCCTCGGACCGAACCAGAGAGGGAACCGCCATGCCGGACCAGCCCTTTGCGGAGCAGACCGTCGTCGTCACGGGAGGCGGCACCGGTATCGGCCGTGCCGCCGCGCTGTCGTTCGCGGAACTCGGCGCACGCACGGTGATCATCACCGGCCGGCGCAAGGAACGGCTCGCCGAGGTCGCCGCCCTGCACGAGGCGATCGTGCCGGTGGGCGCGGACGTGACCACCGAGGCCGGTGCGCAGGCCGTCGCCGACGCGGTGGGCGAGCGGGGCGGTGTGCTGGACGTACTGGTGCACAACGCGGGGATCTTCCGTTTCAGCCCGCTGGCGGCACTGGACGCGGCCACCGCCCGGGACGTCGTCGAGACCAACGTCCTCGGCCCGCTGCTGCTCACCGGCCACCTGCTGCCCCTGCTGCGCTCCCCCGGCGGCCAGATCGTGCTGGTCTCCAGCCGGGGCGGGCACAACCCGGGCCCGGACAGCTCCGTGTACTCGGCGAGCAAGGCGGCCGTGCACAGCTTCACCCGGAGCTGGGCCGCCGAGCTGGCCCCGCGCGGCATCCGGGTCAACGCCGTCGCCCCCGGCTTCGTGCGCACCGACGCCTACGCGGCCAACGGTCTGGGCCCGGAGCAGGTCGAGGGTCTGTTCGCGGGCGTCACCGCCACCGTCCCGCTGGGCCGGATCGCCGAGCCCGAGGACGTCGCCCAGTGGATCACCCGCCTCGCGGACCGGGCGAACGAGCTGGTCACCGGCCAGATCATCACGGTCGACGGCGGTCTGGACATCGCCGCCCGCTAGGGCCCCGCGGGCCCGGGCACTTTTCAGGCACCTCCCAGGCACCCACGCCTTCCGAGCCTTCCGAGCCTTCTGAGCCTTCTGAAAGGACCCACCGTGACCACCAGTGCCACCGAGGCCGTGTCCACCCCTGCCGAAGAGCCGGACGCGCCGGCCGAGGGCAAGACGTTCCCGTACCAGCGCACCTGCCCGTTCACGCCGCCCCCCGAGTACGCGGAGATGATCGGCAAGGACGTCTCGCAGGTCACCCTGACCGGCTCGGGCCTGCGCATATGGACGGTGACGGGCTACCAGACCATCAAGACGCTGCTCACCGACCCGCGGATCAGCGCCTCCCGCAAGCACGACAACTTCCCGTTCTACTTCATCGCCCCGCCCGAGTACCGCACGGAGACGTCGTTCATCGGCTACGACGGCAAGGAGCACAGCTCCACCCGGCGCAAGGCGGCGCTGACGTTCACCAACCGCCAGGTGCAGCGGCTGCGTCCGCGCATCGAGGAGATCGTCGACGACCACCTGGACAAGCTGCTCGCCCTGCAGCCCCCGGCGGACTTCCACCGGGTGTTCTCCCTCGCCGTCCCCATGACGGTGATCTGCGAGCTGCTGGGCATCCCGCAGGACCAGCACGACTTCTTCATCAAGCACGGCACGGCCCTGCTCGGCGGGCACAGCACCACCGAGGAGCGGCAGGCGGCGATCGTCGAGGTCAACGCCTACATCCGGGAGCTGATCCAGCTCAAGCGGCGCAAGCCGGGCGAGGACCTGCTGAGCCGGGCCATGGCCGACTACGCGGAGTCCGGCGAGGAGTACACCGACCGCGACCTGTTCAACATGGTGCGGCTGCTGATGAACGGCGGCCACGAGACCACCGCCAGTCAGATCTCGCTGGGCACGGCCTGCCTGCTGGAGAACCCCGACCAGCTGGAGCTGCTCCTCAACGACCCCTCCCTGGTGAAGCCCGCCGTGGAGGAGCTGGTGCGTTTCGCGACCATCGGCGACACGGCCGTACCGCGCGTCGCGCTGGAGGACATCGAGATCGGCGGCCAGGTGATCCGCAAGGGCGACGGCATCCTCTGCCTGGGACTCGCCGCCAACCGCGACCCGGAGGTCTTCCCCGAGCCGGAGAAGCTGGACATCACCCGCGGCAGCCGCAAGCACCTGGGCTTCGGGCACGGCGTGCACCACTGCATCGGCGCGGACCTGGCGCGGCTGGAGCTGGAGATCGTGTGGAGCAAGCTGTTCCAGCGCGTCCCGACGCTGAAGCTGGCCCGGCCGTTCCTGGAGATCCCGCGCAAGGAGGGCGCCGTCATCTACGGCCTGTGGGGGCTGCCCGTCACGTGGTGAGGTCGCCGCGCGTACGACGAGGGGCCCGGTACCGCATCGGTACCGGGCCCCTCGCGTCACGCCTCCTGCCGCCGGCGTCAGTCCGGGTCGGCGGCGATGTCCGGGCGCGGGGTGCGGCCCGGGCAGGTGGCCCGGGACGCCGGCAGCTCGCCGTCGACGAGGTAGCGGTGGACGACGGCGTCGACGTACGGGTTGCCGCCGAGCACGTACACCTCGTGCTCGCCGGAGTCCTCTACGGTGAGCAGATGGTGGCCGAGGCGCTCCGCCATGGCCACGCCGCCCGCGTAGTGGTCCATCGGGTCGCCGTCGGCCTGCACCACCAGGCCCACCGGGTAGCCGTCGCGGACCGGCACGACCGGGGGTTCGGCGGGCTGGAAGGCGCGGAAGGCCCCCACCCAGGGCTGGGCGCGCAGCACGCCGTAGCCGTACGGGTAGCGCTCCCGGAACTCCCGCATGTCCTGGTAGTACACCTCCAGGTCGGCGGGCCACCGGTGTTCGAGCGTGATGGCTTCCAGGACGCCGCAGCGCAGCGAGCCCTCGCTGTCGTCGGGGCGCCAGGTGCCCTGCTCCTGCAGCAGCCGCCGGCACGCGTCGGCGTCGCCCGCGGCGGCCGCCTTGCCCAACGCGGCGACGAGGGCACCGAGTTCCGCCCACTGGCCGCGGTCGGCCGCGCGGTTGCCGACGGCGCCGTCGAACAGGGTGCGCAGCTGCGGGCCCTGCCCGAGACCGTCCAGGCGTACGACGACCTCCTCGATCCCGGCGAACACCTTCTCCGGTGTGTCGCCCAGCCCGAAGTGCAGCTGGCGGGCGGCCGTCCACTCGGCCCAGCGTTCGACGTTGCGCCGCACCGCGTCGCCCTGCCACAGGAACTGCTCGCGCCAGGTCCAGTCGGGGTGGACGCACGAGTCCAGGACGCTGCGGTCGAGGCGGGCGGGGAACAGCGTGCCGTACACGGCTCCGACGTACGCGCCGTAGGCGTAGCCGACGAAGTTCAGCCGCTCCTCTTCGAGTACGCCGCGGATGACGTCCATGTCGCGGGCGGTGTTGGGGGTGCTGATGTGCCGGCGCAGCTCGCCGCCCGCGCGGGCGCAGGCCTCCTCGCGCAGCCGCATGTCCTCGGCGAGCCGAGGGAACAGCTCGTCGGGCGGGCGGGAGTCGAACGGGACGGTGGGGACGGTGACCTCGGCGAGCAGGTTGGTGGACGCGCCGGTGCCGCGCGGGTCGAACCCGATCAGGTCGTACACCTCGTGCAGCGGTGTGCCGGCGTACTTGTCGGGCAGTCCGCGGCCGGCGCCCCAGTCGCCGCCGGGGCCTCCGTTGACCCCGAGGAGGATGCCGCGCCGCCGCGTCGGCGCTGTCGCCCGGCGGCGGCTGAGGGCGATGTCGATCCGTTCGCCGTCCGGGTCCGCGTAGTCGCGCGGCACCTGGATCGTCGCGTGTTCGAGCAGTGCGTCGTCGGGGTCCGGCGACCACTGCGGTCGCTGGGCGTAGAAGTCGGTGAGCACCGCGAACCTCCGTTCTGGTCAGGAGGTTCAGCGTCCCGTCAGTGGCTTGAGGGGGCCTGGATCCTTTCCTGACGGGCGCTCCGGGCCGTGCCGCGAGGGAGGTGCCGTGCTGTGCCGTCGTTCGGCTTGCGGCTGCGTCGTGGCTGGTCGCGCAGTTCCCCGCGCCCTTCTGGGGCGCGCACCGGCACCGGCGTCACCACGCCGGACCGCATGCCCTCTCACCGCTCGGGAACGCCCTTGTCCTTCCCCCGCCCCGGCACCGCCAGGGCGGCCAGGAGACCGACGGCCGCGAAGACGGCGCCGCCGGTCAGGGCGAGGTCGTAGCCGGAGGCGAGCGCGTGGGCGGAGGCCGCCGGTCCGTGCGACGACGCCTCGTCGATACGGCGGGCCGACAGCGCGGCCAGCGTCACCAGGCCGAGGGCGCTGCCGAGCTGGCGTGTGGTGTTGAGCAGCCCGGAGCCCAGGCCCGCCTGGTGGGCGGGCAGGCCGGCGGTGGCGGCGTTCGTCGTGGCGTTGAGCACCGCGCCCATGCCGAAGCCGAGCAGCACGACGGGCCCGAGCAGGTCCGTGACGTAGGTGGCGTCCGCGTCCGCCTGCGCCATCCACAGCAGGCCGAGGCTGGACAGCGCCAGTCCGGTCAGCAGGACGGGCCGGGGCCCGGAGCGCGGGACGAGCCCGGACACACCCCAGCCGCCGACCGCGATGCCCGCCGACAGCGGCAGATAGCTCAGGCCGGTGCGCACGGGGCTGTAGCCGAGGACCTGCTGGAGCAGCAGGGTGAAGAAGTAGAAGGTGCTGAACAGCGCCGCGACGCCGAAGAAGGCGACCAGGTTGGCGGCGGCCACCGAGCGGATGCGGAAGACGTCGAGCGGGACCAGGGGATGCCGGGCGAACCGGGCCTGGATCAGTACGAACAGCACGAGCAGCGCGGCCCCGCCGACGAGCGGGGTGAGGACCGCGGCCGACGTCCAGCCGTAGGTGTGTGCCTCGGCGACCGCGCAGACCACCGCCATCAGGCCGAGCGTGACGGTGACGGCGCCGGGGACGTCGAGGCGGGGGCGCGGCCCGTCACGGTGCTGTCCCGGCGGTACGACCCAGCGGACGGTCGCGAACAGGACCAGCCCGATGGGCACGTTGATCAGGAGGGTCCAGCGCCAGGACAGCCACTCGGTGATGGCACCGCCGGCCAGCACGCCGATCGCCCCCGCGGCCCCGGACACCCCGCTCCACCAGCCGAAGGCCCGCGCGCGGGCCTCGGGCCGGGTGAACGTCGTACCGAGCACGGTGAGCGTGGCGGGCGCCATGACGGCGGCGCCCAGGCCCTGGAAGGCGCGGGCCAGGATCAGGGTCGCCGGGCTGTGCGCCAGCCCGCCGACGGCGCTGGCGAGCGTGAACAGGCCGACGCCGGCCAGGAAGATCCTGCGCTGTCCGAACAGGTCGGCCAGTCTGCCGCCGAGCAGCAGGAAGCCGCACACGACGACGGTGTAGGCGTTGTTGACCAGTTGCAGGTGGTGCCGGTCGAAGTGCAGGTCCCCGGCGATGGCGGGCAGCGCCACGTTGACCACCGAGGCGTCGAGCACGTTCATGAACTGGCCCAGGCAGCAGGCGGCGAGGACGAGCCCGAGCCGCGGCCCGGTGCGGACGGGCGTCGCGGCGGGCCGCACGGTCGAAGCGGTCATGCGGGCACGCTGCGCCCGGGTGGTCGACGGCCGATCGCGGCCGGGTCGAGTCCCGCGGACCGGGCCGGGCCGCGGGCGCGGGTGCGCCGTACGGATCCGGCCGGCCGTCTAAAGGAGCGCTCAAGGGCGTCTCAAGACCGGGCGCCCACAGTCCCCCTCCGAACGTGAGCGGGGCGGATCCGCCGCCGTCGCGGACCGGATCCCGTACCGCCGTAAGGGCCGGACGACATTCCCCGAGGAGAGCGCCATGGCCAAGATCACCTACTTGCATCCCAACGGCACCGCCACCGTCGTCGACGTCCAGGCGCCCAACACGGTCATGCGCGGCGCGAAGCTGAACAACATCGACGGCATCGAGGCGCAGTGCGGCGGCTCCGCGCAGTGCGGCACCTGCCACGTCTACGTCGACGAGCAGAGCACCGTGCCGCTGCCGTCGATGGACTCCGTCGAGGACGACGTGCTGTACGGCACGGCCTGCCCGCGCCGGGAGAACAGCCGGCTCAGCTGCCAGCTGCCGGTCACCGAGGAGCTGGACGGGCTCGTGGTGCACCTGCCCGAGGCGCAGAGCTGATGGCCGCCCGGGGGGTCGTCGTCATCGGCGCCGGACAGGGCGGCCTGGACACGGTGGCCGCGCTGCGCGCCAAGGGCTACGGCGGTCCGGTCACCCTGGTCGGCGAGGAGCCGGTGGCGCCGTACCAGCGGCCGCCGCTGTCCAAGGGCTTCCTCACCGGCGCCACGCGCCACGACGAACTGACGCTGCGCACCGAGTCGTTCTTCTCGGCGCAGGACATCACCCTGGTCTGCGGCGACCGTGCGGAGCGCGTCGAGCCGGACGTCCAGCGGGTCCGGCTGGCCTCGGGCGGCACGCTGCGCTACGACAAGCTGGTCCTCGCCACCGGTTCCCGGCCGCGCACGCTTCCGGTGCCCGGCACGGACCTGTCCGGGGTGCTGACGCTGCGCACGCTCGCCGACGCGGAGGCGCTGCGCGGCCTGCTCTCCGGTCCGCCCCGGCAGGTCGTCGTGCTCGGCGCCGGGTTCGTCGGACTGGAGACCGCCGCCACCGTGCGCGGCCTGGGCCACGACGTCACCGTGGTGGAGGCGCAGCGGCGTGTCCTCGCCCGCGCCCTGACCCCGCAGCTGTCCGAGTGGCTGGCCGGCAGGCACCGGAGCCAGGGGGTGCGGCTGCTGCTCGGCGCGGAGGTCACGGCCCTGCACGGGACCCCCGGCGGCGAGGTCGCCGGGGTGCAGCTGCTGGACGGCCGGCGGCTGCCCGCGGACCTCGTGATCGTGGGCGTCGGCGCCCTGCCCGAGACGCGGCTCGCCACCGAGGCCGGGCTCCTCGTCGGTGACGGCGTCATCGTCGACCAGTGGCTGCGCACGGACGACCGGTCCGTGTACGCCATCGGTGACTGCGCCCGTTTCCCCAGCGCCCGCCAAGGGCGCCACATTCGCCTGGAGTCGGTGCAGAACGCGTCGGACCAGGCCCGGTGCGTGGCCGCCGCGATCTGCGGCGAGTCCGTGCCGTACACCGCGGTCCCCTGGTTCTGGTCCGAGCAGTACGCGCTGCGGCTGCAGATGGCCGGACTGACCGCGGGACACGACGAGACGGTGACCGTCGGCGATCCCGACGGCGCCCGTTTCTCCGTGCTGTGTTTCCGCGCGGGCCGGCTGACCGGCGCCGAGTCGGTCGGCAGGCCCGCGGACCACGCCATCGCCCGCCGCCTGCTGTCGTCGGGCACCGGTCCCTCCCCAGCCGAGGCGCGCACCCCGGGCTTCGACCTCAAGTCCTTCGCCACGAGGCCGAGTTCACCCGCCCCGGCACATGCATGACCCCGCACACAGAACAGACAGACCCGCCCCACCCGCCAGACCGGAGCGCCGGCCACCGGCACCCGCACCAGAGAGGCTGTCCCCACATGTCCGAGAGCAGATCGACCACCCGTACCCGCCGCACCCTGCTGGCGTCGCTGACCGTGTCCGCCGCGATCGCCGGGACGCTGACCCTGTCGGCGGTGCCCAGTGGCGCGGCCCCCCGCACCGACGCCCTGGTCGGCACCTGGGACCTCACGGTCTCCGTCACCACGCCGGACGGCGGCGCCGCGGTCACCACGCCGCGCTTCGTGTTCGCCCCGGACCACCGGCTGTCGGCGGAGGGCCCCAAGGACGGCGACGGCGTGCCCGCCTACGTGGCCCACGGCTTCTGGAACGAGGACGGCCGCGGCGACATCGCGATGTACATCAACCACAACGGCCGCCCGGACGGCGCCTATCTCGGTGCCGTACAGGCCGAGCACCTCGGGCACCTCAGCCACCACGGCACCCGTTTCAGCACCCACGCCTACGCCTTCACCACCCAGCAGGACGGCACCGTGCAGGGCCCGATCTCGGTGAGCGCCCAGGCCGTCAAGGTGTCCGACGCCACCGGCCAGTGACCCACGCCGCGCGGGCCGGCGCGGCACACCCGGGTCAGACTCCGCCCCCACGTCCGAGAGGTACCCCCCATGTCTGACACCAGCACGATCGCTCATGTGCGGCCCCGCCGCGCCACCCTGCGAGCCCTCGGCCTGTGGCTCGCTCTGGTGGCCGCGGTGTTCACCGGGGCCGCCGCCGCCTCCACCGCGGCCGCCGACCCGGTCTCCCCGGCGGTGTCCCCGGTGGGCACCTGGACCACCGCCGTCACCATCGGCACCGGACCGGACGCGGTGACCTCGACCTCGCACTTCACGTTCGCCGCCGACCACACGCTGACCACGGACGGCGCACCGGGCCCGGACGGCACCCCCCAGTACCCCGGCAGCGGTTACTGGACGGCGCGGCCCGACGGCGCGTTCGCGTTCTCCATCACGCACGGCGGCCCCGACGTGGCCGACTCCGGCGGAACCTACCCGGGCACGGTGTACGCGGTGCACCAGGGCCGGATCGTCGGCAACACCTTCACCACGACCGCCGTCGCGTTCACCGTCGTCGAGAAGACCGGTGCCCGGCTCGGCCCGATCACCGTCAGCGCGCGGGGTACCCGCGTGCCCTGATCGTCGCGCGGCCCATGGGACCACGGCCCGCGCCCGGCTCGCACCCCCTCGAGCCGGGCGCGGGCCGTTCTCGTCCACCGCTCCAGCGGACGCCCCTAGCGTGCGCCATGACCACGTCTGTGTACCCCCCGCTGCAACGAAATGAGGCAGACATGACCGCATTCGCCGCCGGATCCCCGTGCTGGGTCGACGTCAGCGTCCCCGACCTGGAGGCCGCGCGACGCTTCTACGGGGCGCTGCTCGGCTGGACCTTCGAGCCGGGTGACGAGCGGTTCGGCTTCTACACGCCGGCGCTGAAGGACGGCAAGAACGTCGCCGCCCTCGCGTCCGCGCAGGGCGGTGCCCCCGCCGCCTGGAACCTGTACTTCGCCACCCCGGACGCCCAGGACCTGGCCCGGCGCATCGGGGAGGCCGGCGGCAAGGTCGTGGTGGAGCCCACCGCGATCGGCGACGCCGGGACCCTGCTGGTGGCGACCGACCCGGGCGGGGCGCACATCGGCGCCTGGCAGCCGGGCACGCGCGCGGGCTTCGACGTCCAGGGGGTGCCCGGCACGTTCTTCTGGCCGGAGATCTACACCCGGGACAAGGACGCCGTCGACCCGTTCTACGAGAGCGTGTTCGGCTTCACCGGGCAGCAGATCTCCGACGCCCCCTTCGACTTCAAGCTGTGGTTCCTGCAGGGCAACCCGCAGCCCGTCGCCGGACGCCTGCAGATGGGCGAGTTCATCCCGGCCGAGGTCCCCGCGCACGCCCTCGTCTACTTCTCGGTGGCCGACACCGACGAGACGGTGGCGAAGGTGCTGGAGCTGGGCGGCAGCGTGAGCCGTGAGCCCTCGGACAGCCCGTTCGGGCGCTCCGCCCTCGTCGCCGACGACCAGGGCGCGCGGTTCGCGGTGATGGGCCCGGTCAAGGACGCCGGCGCCGCGGCGAGCTGACCGCCGTAGCCGGACGAGCCGGTCCCGGAACCCCTGGCGGGTTCCGGGACCGGCTCTTGTGTGCTGTGCTCCGGCGCGCCGTCCGGAGGGTTTCGCTCAGTCCCCCCAGACCACCGGCAGGCTGGTCAGCGTGTGGTTGATCTCGCCGACGTGCCAGGGCAGTTCGGACTCCGGTACGGCCAGGCGCAGGTCGGGGAAGCGGGACACCAGGGCCTCGATGGCGATCACCAGCTCCATGCGGCCCAGGTGCTTGCCGAGGCAGTAGTGCAGGCCGTGGCCGAAGGAGATGTGCGGGTTGTGGTCGCGGGCCAGGTCGAGCCGGTCGGGGTCGGCGAAGACGGTCTCGTCCCGGTTGGCGGAGGCCAGGGCGAGCAGCACCGCGTCGCCCTTGCGGATGGTCACGCCGCCGACCTCGATGTCCTCCGCCGCGATCCGCGGGAACCCGGAGGTGTCGGTGGCGAACAGGTTGACGTGCCGCAGGAGTTCCTCGACGGCCACCGGGATCCGGGCGTGGTCCTCGCGCAGCCACTCCCACTTGTCGCGGGCGTCCACCAGCAGCGCCAGCACGGAGTTGGCGAGCTGGTTGGCGGTGGTGTCGAAGCCGGCGCCGATGAGCGTGAAGCCGAAGGTGACGAGCTCCTGCTCGCTGAGCCGGTCGTCGTTGTCGCGGGCGGCGATCAGCTCGGAGAGCATGTCGTCGGTGGGCTCGGCCCGCTTGTCGGCGATGAGGCCGACGATGTACTCGCTGAGCTTGGCGAGCCCGTCGAGGGACTCCTTGCCGCCGGCCCGCTCGTCGACGGTGGCGAAGGCACGGGCCCACTTCTCGAAGGTGCGCAGGTCCTCGGCCGGTACGCCGAGGAGCTCGCCGATGACGGTCAGCGGCAGCGGGACCGCGAACTCCTGCACCAGGTCGGCGGTGCCGCCGCGGGCCTCGATGCCGTCGAGGAGTTCGTCGCAGACCTTCTGCACGTTGTCCCGCATGCGCTCGATCCGGCGCATCGTGAAGGCGCCGGCCACCAGCTTGCGCAGCCGGGAGTGCTCGGGCGAGTCCAGCGAGATGATCATCTCGGGGGTGGTGTGCATGGTGCCGCCGATCCGCGGGGCGCCCTCGCCGCAGGCCATGGCCCGGCTCAGCCGGGGGTCGGCGGACAGCTCCCGCACGTCCTGGTAGCGGGTCACCAGCCAGGCGTCCACCCCGCCCGCGGTGCGCACCTTGACCACCGGCCGGGTCTGGCGCAGCTCCGCGTAGCGCGGTGCCGGTCCCCGGTACGACGAACCGGGCAGGGGGTACACATCGGATTCCTGAAGGGCAGTCACCGTGACTCCTTCGATGTAGCGGCCAAGGTCTCCACCACCGTAGGAACCGGTGATGGAGACCAAGTCGGCTGGAACTGGAGCCGTTTCGGCGGGGCCCCCTCAGATGTCGGCGGGGCCGAGCAGCACCGTGGAGTAGTTCTTGCGGGCCGCGGTGTCGTACTGCAGGGCGACGTGGCTGGTGGCCGAGGTGACGTCCCGCCATATCCGCTGCAGGGCGTGAGTCTCCCCGAGGCCGCCGGTGCCGGTGGCGCGGACCAGCAGCTCCAGGGCGCCCTGGAGGAGTTCGGCGGAGAAGGTGGCGTTGCGCTCGTTGCGTGCCATCAGCTCGGGCGTGAAGGCGCGCGTGTCGAGGACGCCGGCGTTCTGCTCGACGAGGTGCCGGGCCGCGTCGATGCGTCCGGAGGCCCGTACCAGCTTGGTCTCGGCGGTGACGGTGCGCTTGCGTCCGGTCAGCAGCCCGCCGGCCGCCTGCAGCGCGCCGGCCGCGGCGCCCACCACGGGCGCGATGAAGGTCAGCCCGCCGACGGCCTGGAACGGCACGTTGTGGGCGGGCACCTCGGACGTGGCGTTGCGCCCGCTGAGCATGTCGGTGCGGGCGAACGACAGATGATCCGGTACGAGGGTGTCGTCGACGACGACCGTGTGGCTGCCGGTGGCCCGCATACCGACGCTGTCCCAGGTCCGTTCGACGCTGAACGCGCCCTGGGGCAGTGCGAAGAACCGCAGCTCGGGCGGGCCGTCGTCGTGGGACGAGGCGACCGCGCCGCACAGCAGCGCCCAGTCGGCGAAGTCGATGCCGCTGACGTAGGCCCAGCGGCCCGTGAGCCGCCAGCCGCCGTCGGCCGCCCGGGCCCGTCCGGCCGGCATCAGTCCCGTGGCGATGACCGTGTCGGGGCTCTGGCCCCACAGCGCCCGGTGCCCCTCGGCGGGCAGGTGGGCGGCGAAGCGTGCCGAGTACGCGGCCAGGGACGCGCACCACGCGGTGGCGGCACAGCCCTCGCCGACGGTGAGGACCGCGCGGGTCAGCTCACCGAACGTGCCCTCGCTGCCGCCCCACCGCCCGGCCACGAAGTGCCGGGCGAAGCCGGCCTCGGTCAGCGCCTCGGTCACCGCCGGGGCGAGAGCGCGCTGCCGGTCCGCCTCGGGGGCGTGCTCGGCCGCGAGCAGACGCAGTTTGTCGGCGGCGGGGAGCAGTCCTGTTCCGTTGCCGGAGTCGTTTCCCATCCCTGTGACCTCCTGTCGTGACGAGACGTTCAGACGCCGCGCGCGACGGCCTGCGCGAAGCGCTCCAGGGTCTCCCCCGGGCTGGGACCGTCCAGGGCGCGGAAGATCCGCTCGGCGCCCTCACCGTGCTTGTGCAGCTTGACGTGTGCGAGCGACACCTTGGTGTGCGTGGCGTCCACGGGCTCGATGTCGAGCTCGATCTCACTGGCCCGCTCGTCGTCCGGGATGGACTGCCAGTTCCCGTCGATGCGCCAGGTCATGACGAGCCGGCGGCCCGGCTCCCACTCCAGGACCCGGCCCCAGGCGATCTCGGTGCCCTCCACGTCCCACTCGTAGTACCGGCCGCCCACACCCGGCTCGAAGGCGAGCCCGGCCCGTTCCTTCTTGACCAGCACGTGGGAGGGCGGCCACCACTCCGCCGGCCGCTCGGTGAACACGCGGAAGCAGTCCGCTGCGCTGGCCTCGACTGTCACCGACTTGCGTACGTCGGGGATGGTCTGTGTCTGTTCGGGCACGGGTCCTCCTCGTCAGCGGTCTTCACAGGTTCGGCCACGCTGACGTGTGGGGCTCGATATGTGCCGGAACGGTGGTGGGGCCGCGATCGGGGATGCCGCGTGGGGCCGTCCGGCGGGTGCTGCGCCGTCGTGGCTTGTCGCGCAGGTCCCCGCGCCCCTGACGGGCGCTGAGCACCTGCTCCGGTGGGAGGCGAGCGCAGTCCTAGGCGACGCGGTCACGGTCGTCCCGTTCCCGGCCCCACGACCTCTTGGGAGAGCACGATGACAGAAGCGGGACGACGGGTTGCCTTCGTCACCGGCGCGACCAGCGGGATCGGGCTGGCCGTGACCGAGCTGCTGGCCCGGCAGGGGGCGGCGGTGTTCGGGGTGGCGCGTGCCGAGGAAAGCGTCACCACGGTGGTGAAGCGGCTGCGCGAGGAGGGCCTGGAGGTCTCCGGCGCGGTCTGCGACGTCACTTCCAGCGAGCAGGTGAAGGCCGCCGTCGAGGCGGCGGTGGCCGCGTACGGGCGGATCGACATCCTCGTCAACAACGCGGGCCGGGGCGGCGGCGGCGTCACCGCCGAGCTGCCGGACGCCCTGTGGCTCGACGTGATCGACACCAACCTGAACGGTACGTTCCGGGTGACCCGCGAGGTGCTGAGCACCGGACGGATGCGGGACGGCGACTGGGGCCGCATCATCAACATCGCCTCCACCGGCGGCAAGCAGGGCGTCGAGCTGGCCGCCCCCTACTCGGCCTCCAAGCACGGCGTCGTCGGCTTCACCAAGGCCGTGGGCAAGGAGCTGGCGAAGACCGGCATCACGGTGAACGCGGTGTGCCCCGGCTACGTCGAGACCCCGATGGCACAGCGGGTGAGGCAGGGTTACGCCGGCCACTACGGCGTGAGCGAGCAGGAGATGCTCGAGAAGTTCAACGCGAAGATCCCGCTGGGCCGCTACTCCACCCCCGAGGAGGTGGCGGGCCTGGTCGGCTATCTCGCCTCGGACACCGCCGCCTCCATCACCGCCCAGGCGCTCAACGTCTGCGGCGGCCTGGGCAACTACTGATCCCCACCGACCGCCGCCGACCCCGCTACGAGAGACGGAGCCTGACCGATGACCGACACCGGTGGCACGCTGCTCGCCGAACCCACAACCGACGTCGCCGCCTTCCGGGCCGCGATGGGCCGCTTCCCCACCGGGGTCACCCTGCTCACGCAGGGCAGCGGCGACGACACCATCGTCATGACCCTCAACAGTCTGACCTCGGTGTCCCTCGACCCGATGCTGCTGCTGGTCTCGGTCAAGGCGGACGGCCGGATGCGTCCGAAGATCCAGCGCGGCGGCGGCTTCGCCGTGAACGTGCTCAGCGAGTCGCAGCGCGACCTGGCCCAGGAGTTCTGCCGTCCGGACCGCCCGGCGGGCCGGGCCGCGATGACGCGCCTCGGCGCGGTCGAGGGCACCCTCGGCCACGCCGTCCTCCCCGCGGCCGAGGCGTACTTCGAGTGCGAGCTGCACGACGAGCACGAGGCCGGCGACCACGTCCTGCTCATCGGCCGGATCGTGACCGTGCACAACCGGTCCGGCGAGGCCCGGCCGCTCGTCTTCCACCGCGGCACGTACGCGCACGTCACCGCTGCCGCACCGGCCGCCGGGGACCGGGGCAGGGCGGCATGAGCGCTCCCGCCCAGGCGCCGCCGTCGCTGGAGCAGGTGGCTGAGGGCGTGTACGCGTATGTGCAGCCCGGCGGCGGATGGTGTGTGAACAACGCGGGCCTGGTGGTCGGCGAGGACTTCGCGGTCCTCGTCGACACGGCGGCTACCGAGGCCCGCACCCGGCGGCTGCGCGAGGCCGTCGAACGGGTCGTGCCCGGCGGGGTGGACTTCGTGGTCAACACCCACTTCCACGGCGACCACACCTTCGGCAACGGCCAGTTCACGCCGCGGGCACTGGTCGTCGCGCACACCGGGACCCGCTCGGACAGCGCGGAGGCGGGTCTGCACCTGCGGGGGCTGTGGCCCGGCGTGGAGTGGGGCGAGACACCGCTCACCCTGCCCTCGCTCACCTTCCAGGACACGCTGACGCTGCACACGGGCGGCCCGCGGGCCGAGCTGATCCATGTGGGCCCGGCGCACACCACGAACGACGTGGTCGTGTGGGTCCCCGAGCGGGCGGTGCTGTTCACCGGCGACGTCGTGTGGTCGGGGGTCACCCCGTACGTCCTGATGGGCTCGGTCAGCGGTTCGCTGGAGGCGCTGCGGCGGCTGCGCGCGCTGGGTCCGCGCACGGTGGTCCCGGGCCACGGTCCGGCCGGTGGCCCGGAGCTGCTGGACTTCACGGAGGCGTATCTGCGGCTGCTGGACCGCCTGGCCGCGGACGGTCTGCGCGAGGGCCTGTCCCCACTGCAGGCCGCGGAGCGCGCCGACCTGGGCGAGTTCGCCGGTCTGGTCGACGCCGAGCGCCTGGTGGGCAATCTGCACCGGGCCTACGCCGAGCGGCAGGGCCTGCCCCCGGGCGCCCGGCTCGACGTCGTGGCGTCCTTCAAGGAGATGGTCGCCTTCCACGGCGGCCTGCCCGCCTGCCACGCCTGAGCCACCCGCACGACCCGCACAGCACAACGGGGATGCGCCGGACGGTCGTACACCGTCCGGCGCATCCCCGCTCGCCGTTCGCGCCCAGGGCCTCAGCCGGCCTGCACGGGCGGCTCCACCGGGGTGTCGCGGTGGATCACCCGGCGCCTGGTGTGGAGCACTCCGTCCCGGCGCACCAGCTCGTCCTCGACGGTGAAGGTCGGCTCGAAGACGACGTTGCCCTCACGGTCGGTCTGGGTGACGAGCGAGTAGTACGACACGTGCAGGGTGTCCCCGTCGACCGGGTCGGCCTCGATCAGCACGTGGTCGAACCAGTGCCGTACGGCGATGTCGCGGTAGCGGGGGAGCGCGGCCCGCATCCCCGCGAGCATCTGCTCACGCCCGCGCTGCACGTGCCCGCCCGCGTGCACGACCTCCCCGTCCTCGGTGAACGTGGCGGCGAACCCCTCGATGTCCAGCGCGTCGACCCGGCGCATCTGCCACGCGTAGAACGTCCGGACCTCGGCGTAGACCTCCCCGGAGACCTGTGCGTACGTATTCCTGACCGCCTGGGACACGGCGTCTCCCCTCAGTGACAACGGCCGCCCCACTCCGGCAGCCCGACTACCCCCACGCTGCCCGCTCCCGCTCCAGGCCCGCTGGAGGGCCGGTCAGCCGGGCGTCCGGCTTTCTTTACGTTTCCCTGACGCCCCGGCCGCATCCGGCCACCCCCGCCCCGGTGTCCTCCTGGTTGTCCTGTACCGGACGGAACAACGCGTCGGAGATGGGAGTGCCATGGAAGGCACCGTCGTCGCAGTGGTCGTCGTCGTACTGCTCCTGCTGTTCGTGCTGAAGAGCGGGATGCGGGTCGTCAACCAGGTGGAGCGCGGGGTGGTGTTCCGCTGGGGCAAGGCCCTGCCGAGCCACCGTCCGCCCGGCATCACCTTCCTCATCCCGTTCGCCGACCGGATGCGCAAGGTGAACGTGCAGATCGTGACCATGCCCGTGCCCACGCAGGAGGGCATCACCCGGGACAACGTGTCGGTGAAGGTCGACGCGGTCGTCTACTTCCGGGTGACCGACCCGGTGCGCGCGGCCATCGAGGTCCAGGACTACGTCTTCGCGGTCGGCCAGGTCGCCCAGTCCTCGCTGCGCTCCATCATCGGCAAGAGCGACCTCGACGACCTCCTCTCCGACCGGGAGCGGCTGCACGAGGGACTGGCCCTGATGATCGACAGCCCGGCCGCCGGCTGGGGCGTCCACATCGACCGCGTCGAGATCAAGGACGTCCAGCTGCCGGAGTCGCTGAAGCGGTCCATGTCCCGCCAGGCCGAGGCCGAGCGGGAACGGCGGGCCCGGGTCATCACCGCCGACGGCGAGTTCCAGGCCGCCCAGCAGCTCGCCAACGCGTCGAGGATCATGTCCGACACCCCCGAGGCGATGCAGCTGCGGCTTCTGCAGACGGTCGTGGAGGTGGCCGCCGAGAAGAACTCGACCCTCGTCATGCCCTTCCCGGTCGAACTGCTGCGTTACTTCGACCGGGCCGTCAAGAAGATCGACGCCGACCTCAACGTGCCCCGGCAGGCTCCGGCTCCGGCGCGGGAGACCGACGACCGGCCGTAGCCAGCGCCAGCGTGACGCACACCGAGCCCGCCGCCATCACCGTCATCCCCACGGCGGGCGAGGTGAGCTGCGCCATCGTCCCGGCCACCGTCGCGCTCGCCCCCTGCAGGGTCAGCATCCCCGCCGAGTGCAGCCCGAGGGCCTGACCGGCGAGTTCCCCCGGCGTCAGCTCCATCAGCCGCTCCTGCTGCAGCAGACTCGCACCGAACCCGACGGAGGCGACCGCCACGCACACCGCCGCCACCGGCAGCGGCGGATGCGCGCAGAACACCAGGTACGGCGCGGCGAGCAGCAGCAGGAGCGGGGTCGCCAGCCGGCGCCGTACGGCGGGCGGCAGCAGCCGTCCGACCGCCACGTCCCCGGCGAACATCCCGAACGCGCCGCAGGCGAACAGCGTGCCGGCGGCGTGCGGCGCGTACGCCACGTACAGCGACTCGCTGCCGACGACCATGCCGTTGGGCAGCCACAGGCCGAGGTAGGTGAGGCGGCGCCGGCGGGACGACCAGAGCAGGGCGTTGGTGCGCCAGGTCGCCGCCGCGGAGGGGCGGCCCGCGGCCCGGGGCGGACGGGCGGTCAGGCCGAGCCGCAGCACCAGCGCGGCGAGCAGGTACAGCCCGGCGGCCGACAGCAGGCACATCCGCGGGGAGAACGCGGTGAGCAGGGCCCCGCCGGTGGCGAACCCGGCGATCTGCAGCAGCCCGCCCATCATGTTGAACAGCGAACGCCCCGGCAGGTAGCGGCCCTTGTCGAGCACCTCGTTCAGCAGCCCCCAGCGGACCCCGCCGCCCAGCGAGGCCACGAGCCCCAGCACCAGCACGACGCCGAAGACCGCGCCGACCGGCAGCCCGGGCACCGCCTGCACCGCCGTCCCGGCGGCGAACACCAGCGCGATCGCGCCCAGCGCCGTACGCGGCGGCAGCCGGTCGGCGCCGGACAGCAGGAAGCTCGCGCCGAGCACCTGGGCGAGCGAGGGGCCGAACATGCTCACCGCCGACAGCAGCGGCGATCCGGTCGCCCGGTACACGAGCGTGCCGAGGGCCAGCTCGCCGACGGTCTGCGCGGCGGTCTGCGCGGCCGAGCCGAGGAAGAGCGGGGTGAACTCCGGGGTGCGGAACAGGGATCGGTAACCAGGCATGCCCGGGAGTCTCGGCCGGCCCGCACGCGGCCCGATATTGTTTCGCGCGGGCGCGAAAGGCCGTACGGCCGTGAGGGGGGCCGGGATGGGCTGGTGGGAGCTCAACGCGGACACGCTCGCCCGCAGCCGGTTCGTCGTCTCGCCGCTCGCCGAGACCTTCGCGAACCTGAAGCTGCTGCACGCGGCGGACGCCGCACATCCCGGTGAGCAGCGGTGGCTGAGGTCCCATCTGCCGGCCTACCGGGCGCTGCTGGCCGCCGATCCGGTGACGGACCGGCTGGTCGGCGCCGGACTCGGCCGGAACTGGATCGCCGACTTCCTGACACCGCCGCCCCGGGGCGGCGAGCGGTTCCCCGACGAGGTGGCCCGCGTCCGGGCGGCCCCGCCCGACGCGGCCCGCGCTCATCTGCGCACCGCGCTCGGCGGCCCGCTCCCCGCCGAGCTGGACCGCGACGACCTGCCCGAACGGGCGGCCCGGCTCCTGGAGTGGGTGTGGGGAGAGACCGTACGGCCGTCCTGGGAGCGGCGCCGGCGGGTGCTGGAGGCGGACGTGGTCGCGCGGACGGCGCAGGTGAGCCGGGGCGGCTGGGCGAGCGTGCTCGACGCGCTGCGCCCCGGACGCACCAGATGGCTCGGCGGGAACCGCCTCCAGATCAACCCGCACGCGTACCCGCCCCGCGAGATCTCGGGCGCCGAGCTGCTCCTCGTGCCGGTGACCGTGCAGCGGGCGGGCTGGGTGGCCTGGGAGGACGGGGTGCGCTACGCGGCGGTCTACCCGTGCACCGGCGCCCTCGCCCACCCCGCCGCCCGGACCGTCCCGTCGGCCCTGGGCGCGCTCCTGGGGCCGGCCCGCGCCGACGTCCTGCTCCTCCTCGCGTCCCCCCTGAGCACCACCCAGCTCACGGCGGTGACCGGCCAGGGGCTGGGATCGGTGGGCCGCCATCTGAGGGTGCTGCGGGAGGCGGGCCTCATCGAACGGCGCCGAGCGGGACGCTCCGTGCTGTACCTCCGCACACAGGCCGGTGACGTCCTGACGCAAGCGGTTCGGCAGTGTCCCGGAGGGGCGCGGGGAGCGGCGCGCCCAGCCCCCACCGACCCGCGGCCGAAGACGGCCCCTGACCGCCCGGACCGCGGAGCGCATAGCATCCAGCCATGACCAACGTACTGAACGTCGACATCGACGCCCTCACCGGCGGCCCCGCGGACCTTGCCCAGTACGCCGGGAAAGCCGTCCTCATCGTGAACGTCGCCTCGAAGTGCGGCCTCACCCCCCAGTACACGGGCCTGGAGAAGCTGCAGGAACGGTACGCCGCACGCGGCTTCACCGTGCTCGGCGTGCCCTGCAACCAGTTCCTCGGGCAGGAGCCAGGCACCGCCGAGGAGATCGCCGAGTTCTGCTCGGCGACGTACGGCGTGACCTTCCCGCTCACCGAGAAGGCCGAGGTGAACGGCGAGGGCCGGCACCCGCTGTACGAGCGGCTCGTCGGCTTCGCGGACGACGAGGGGCACAGCGGTGACATCCGCTGGAACTTCGAGAAGTTCCTGATCGGCCGGGACGGCACGGTCGTCGCCCGCTTCTCGCCGCAGACCGAGCCGGAGTCGGACGCGGTCGTGACGGCCATCGAGGCCCAGCTCGCCTGAGCCCGGCTTGACCCTGCCCCTGGGGCAGGGTCGAACGTCCCTGTCACCGGGCGGAAGGGTCCGCCCGGTGACGGAGGATGACATCGTGGACGACGACCTGCTCACCATCGGCGCGTTCGCCGCGCGGGCCCGGCTGTCGGCCAAGGCGCTGCGGCTGTACGACCGGCTCGGCCTGCTGGCCCCCGCGCATGTCGACGAGGCGACCGGCTACCGCTACTACCGCGCCGACCAGGTCGGCCGCGCCCGGCTCGTGGCCCTGCTGCGGCAGCTGGACATGCCGCTGGCCCGGATCGCCGAGGTGCTCGGGGCCGAGGGCGCCGAGGCCGCCGGCCGGCTGGCCGCCTACTGGGCGGACGTGGAGACCCGGGTGGCCGGGCAGCGGACCCTCGCCGAGTACCTCCGTGCACGGCTGTCGGGGAGGAGCTCCGAGATGTACGGGAAGTTCGTGATCGAGACCGTGGACGTGCCGGCCCAGGTGGTGATCACCGAGCGACGGCACACCCTGGCGGACGAGCTGCCGACGTGGATCGGCGCGTCGCTGGGCCGGCTGGAGGCGGCGGCCCGGGAGTGCGGCGGCATGACGGGGGCACCGTTCGTCGTCTACCACGCGGAGGTGTCGATGGAGAGCGACGGCCCGGCCGAGTCGTGCGTACCGGTGGCGGACGAGGCGGCGGCCCGGGCGTGGGCCGCCGAGCGGGCGCGGCCCTGGGAGACGACGGTACGGGTCGAGCCGGCGGCC
This sequence comes from Streptomyces durhamensis, assembly GCF_000725475.1. Taxonomy (NCBI): domain Bacteria; kingdom Bacillati; phylum Actinomycetota; class Actinomycetes; order Kitasatosporales; family Streptomycetaceae; genus Streptomyces; species Streptomyces durhamensis. The sequence goes on along the minus strand of NZ_JNXR01000018.1, from coordinate 127,926 downwards.
CGGCTGGCCTACACCCGGATCACCAAGGCCCAGGTGGCCCACCCGCAGATCCTGGCCGCCTTCGAGGCGGTGGAGCAGTGGATGACGGGCGAGGGCCTTCGGATGGCCGGCCCGAGCCGTGAGGTCTACTTCGCGGACTGGGACGCGGCGGGCCCGCACGACCCGGTGTGCGACGTGGCGTTCCCGGTGCGGTGATCAGCCGGCACACCGGGACGTGACCGAGCCCTCTCGGCAAGGACGGCGACTGGTCGAGAGGGCTCTTCTGGTGGTGCTTGTGAAGTTGTTTTCGTCGGGGGTCTTTACGGACGAGGGTCAGGGACAGCCCCCTAGGCCTTGACCGAGGCCACGAAGGCGTTCCACGCGTCGGCGGGGAAGGCCAGGACCGGGCCCTGGAGGGCCTTGGAGTCGCGGACGGCGAGCTCGGTGGCGTCGGTGGGCGACTTGACCTCGACGCAGGCGCCGTTGCCCGCGGAATAGGAGGACTTCATCCACGTCTCCGAAGCGCCCTGAATCAGTGCCATGTCCACTCCTGTTGCGAGTTGCGGTGGTGCGGTTCACGCCAACCTTGTCGTCTGATTGGCGTGATCGACGCTACCGGGCAACTGGCTCTGCTGGAGTAGTCGTTCACTCAACCGGATGGCATATTCCAAGGGAGCCTTCCACTGAGGCGGACCGACGGTGTACGATCCGGCGCCCTCTGTGACAGCAGCTCATTCCGCGTACTGCTTGGCCACCTTCGCAATGTACTGTCGGGATTGCTCCACATTGAGGGACTGTGCCCGCAGATGCTCGTACATCACGGCGTACTTCTGCACGTCCTGGGCCTTCTCCAGGTACAGGTCGCTGGTGACGCCCTCCAGGTACACCACGCTGGAGTCGGCCGCGTCGGTGAACTCCAGGATCGCGTACTGCCCGTTGAGCCCCGGATGCGCGCCCACCTCGAACGGCAGGACCTGCACGGTGACGTGCGGCAGCTGCGACATCTCGATCAGGTGCTCCAGCTGCTCGCGCATCACCAGCTTGCTGCCGACGACCCGGCGCAGCGCCGCCTCGTCCAGCACCACCCACAGCCGCAGCGGGTTGGTCTCGGCGGTGATACGTTCCTGTCGGCGCATGCGGACCTGCACGCGCTTCTCGATCTCGGCGGTCGACGTCTCCGGCAACGCGCCCTGCACCAGGGCCTCCGCGTAGGCGCGGGTCTGGAGCAGACCCGTCACCAGCTGGGGTTCGTACACCCGCAGCGACTCGGCGTCCGTCTCCAGGCCGATGTAGACGCTGTAGGGGATGTCCCCGAAGGTGTGCCACCAGCCCTGCTGCCGCGAATCGCGCGCCATCTCCATCAGCGAGTCGACGATCCGCTGGTCCTCGACCTCGTACACCCCGCACAGGTCACGCACATCGCGCTGACTGATACTTCTGCGGCCGTTCTCCAGCCGGCTGATCTTCGACTGCGACACGAGCAGTCGCTCGGCCACTTCCTCGGCCGTCATGCCCTTGAGCTCGCGGAGCCTGCGCAGCTCCTGGCCCAGCCGGCGCCGCCTGACGGTGGGATTGACATTGGACGCCACGGGACGTGCACCTCCGGCTGCCTGCCTGTTGCTTGACACTTTCCGTATCTGCTGTTGAGCAGACTGCCACCAAGGTGCTTTCTACCGCTGGGAAATGGTGGATATGCGGCGCGTACGCGTCACTTCGCCACGGCTCGCCACCCGAAGGGGTGCCGGGACGCGGTCGAGCGGGGCGGTGAGACCCCGTGGAAGGATCTCACCGCCCCGCTCGGACCAGCGGCTCCCGAACCTGGTCGTGGGGACCGGGGGTACGGCTCAGTGGGCCACGGCGCGCGCCATGGACCCGCGGTGCGGCTGCATCGGAACCCCGCGTGCGGGTTCCGCCACGGCCCTGGCACCGGCCGCGCCCTGCCGACCGGTGGCGGCCGGTCCGCGGCGCGGCTGCGCCGCTGCACCGTTCTGCACGTCCATCACGGCGTGCGCGACAAGACCGCCCATCGGGTCATGCCGGATCAGATCCCGCAACCGGGACCGGGACGACCGTCCCTCGTTCCCCGGGTACAGGTGCTTGCCGAGTCCGACGGCGTGCGCCAGGGCGGCGAGCGCCGCGGTCCGCGGGTCCGGCGGTACGCCGGTGCGGATCGCGGAGTCCAGCCGGGCTCGGATCTCCCGGCTGATCTCGTTGTCCGTCGCCTGGTAGCGAGTCGTCGGCAGCACCCCGCACATCTGACCGGCCACGGCATGCACCATGCCGCACCGCTCCAGATGCGAGAGGTAGGTCTGACGGAGCCCCAGCCGAGGCCCGCCGATCCAGTGAACAGCCCGCACGGGAGCGCCACGACGCCGCAGCAACTCCAACGCGCAGTCCAAAGTCGGATCTCCAGTCGGCCGTGGCACCACCACGGCGATACGATCCCCGTCTGGGGCTATCCGTCCGGCCAGCGCCAGCTCCACTAGCTGTGCACCGGCCAGACCGAGGTCGAGCGACTGCGGCTGCGCAGTGGTACCCGTGGCCGGGTCCAGTGCCAGCAGCAGAAGCTCCTCCGGAAGTGTTCTGCGGCTCCTGCCCATCCATGCCTCCCCGCGTGGATGAATGACAGGGTGACCCCTCTCACATTGGTCTGTCGAGGGTGCGTGACCGGTTCATGAGGGAACCGGCAGGTATGTCGTTCTCGTCTACCGCAGGGGCCAAGCCCTCACACAGGACACTGGTACATGGTTCGGACAGGGCGCGCGCGTGGGCGTGCGGCGCATGGAGGAGGCATCGGTGGCGGGCGAGTCCCCCGACAGGTCGAAGCAGCGTCAGTCGTCGGCAGAACCGACGTCGGGGAACGCGGGTACGGTTCCCGAGGCCCGCGATCCGCGCCTCGCGGTCTCCCGCGAAAAGGATTCCGCGCCGGGCGGCGTGGACACGGCGACGAAGATCCTGTCGGTGCGCGACGCGAAGCCCGGCGCACCGGAACCCGAGCCCCGGGAGACCCCCGAGGAGGACACCGCCCTCCGCGAGGCGGTCTCGGCCTGGGTACGCACCGCGGCACCGGAGAAGAAGCAGACGGCCGAGACCCCGAAGAGGGAGTCCGCCCCCGAGGCCGACGCGGACGCGGACGCGGACGCGGAGTCGAACACCGGTCAGAAGACGCCCGAGAACGCCGACAAGGCCGACGCGAACGCAAACCGGGAGAAGCCGAACCCCGAGGCGGAGACGGACTCTGACCCCGCCTCGGCCACGAAGACGGACACGGATTCCAAGGCCGACGCCGCTGCGGCCGACGTGCCCCCGGAGGCCACGCCGAAGACCGACTCGGACGCGAAACCCGACGCGGACGCGAAGGCCGACTCGGACGCGAAGGCCGACTCGGAGGCGAAGGCCGACTCGGACGGCGACACCGAGGCGGGCCCGGAGCCTGAGGCGAAGTCCGAGGCGAAGTCCGAGGCGAACGCGCAGGCCGACGTGGACGGTGACGCCGAGGCGGGCCCGGAGGACGCCGAAGGCGAAGCCGAGGCGGAGGGGGCCGAGGACGGGCCCGAGGACGCCGACGGCGAGGACACCCCGCAGGGGCCACCCGCAGCCGACGACGAAACCCGCACGGGTGGTGCGGGTGGGAACGAGAACCCCGCCGAAGGCGAAGCCGAGGCGGGGGAGGCCGATGAGGCCCCGCAGGACCCCGCGCCCGTGGACCAGCCCACCACCGTCTTCAAGGCGATATCGCCCAAGCCGGCCCCGCAGGTCGACCAGCCCACGACCATGCTCAAGCTCGGCAGCAAGCCCCCCGCCCCGAAGACCCCCGGCACCCCCGAGACCCCCAAGACTCCCAAGACCCCCAAGACGCCCGAGTCCGACGCCGAACGCACCAGCAAGTTCGTCGCGCTCAAGAACGACATGGCACCGGCCACCAAGCCCGCCGCCAGGCCCACCACCAAGCCGGCCGCCAAGCCGGACGCCACCACCCCCGTCCCCCAGGTCGGCCCCGAGCGCACCACCCAGCAGCCGCTCCCGCCGAAGCCCCCGCTGGACCTCCTGGCGGAGCTGACGAACACGCCGCCGCCCCCGGAGACCCCGGTCCGCACGCTGGTACGCCGGGTCAAGATCTGGACCCCCCTGGTCCTGCTCCTGGTGATCATCTTCGCGGTCGTACAGGCGATGCGCCCGCTGCCGTCGCCCACCCTGTCGCTCACCGCCAAGGACAGCTACACGTTCGACGGCACGACGAACCTGCCGTGGCCGGGCGAAGGCCAGGGCTGGATGGACGTCGACGGCATCGGCTCGATGGGCCACTTCGGCAAGCAGACCCCCGCGGCCATCGGCTCGGTCGCCAAGACCATGACCTCCTACATCATCCTCCGGGACCACCCGCTCAAGCCGGGCCAGGAAGGCCCGAGGATCAAGGTGGACCCGCAGGCGGAGAAGGAGGGCGGCTACGACAAGAGCGGCGGCGAGTCCACGCTCAACACCGTCAAGGCCGGCCAGTACCTCACCGAGAAGCAGGCCCTGTCGGCGGTCATGATCCCCTCCGCCAACAACATCGCGCGGCTGCTCGCGCGCTGGGACGCGGGCTCGGAGGCGGCGTTCGTGAAGAAGATGAACGCGACCGCCAGGGAACTGGGGATGACCCACACGACGTACACGGACCCCTCGGGCCTGAGGGAGACGACCGTCTCCACGGCCGAGGACCAGGTGAAGCTCGGCCGCGCGGTCGTCAAGAACCCCGCGCTGGTCGCCATCACCAGCGCGGCCAGCTGGACGGACCCCACCGGCCACAACTGGAACAACGTGAACGACCTGCCGTACCTGATCGGCGCGATCGGCATCAAGACCGGCAGCACCACCGCGGCCGGCGGCAATCTGCTCTTCGCCTCCCGCAAGCAGGTCGGCGGCCAGACGGTGACGATCGTCGGCGCGATCCTCGGCCAGCACCAGGGCACGTCGATCCTCAAGACGGTCAACAGGGTCAGCAAGACCGCGCTGCTCGCCGCGCAGGACGCGTTGACCTCGTCGAAGATCCTGAAGAAGGGCACGGTGGTCGGCTACGTGGACGACCGGCTCGGCGGCCACACCCCGATCGTGCTCACCAAGGACGTCACGGCCGTCGGCTGGGCGGGCCTGAAGGTGAAGCTGTCCTTCGCCTCGGACGAGGTGCCGCACACGGCGAAGGCCGGAACCCAGGTGGGCATGCTCACCGTGGGTGACGGTACGGTCGGCGCGGTCAAGGCCCCCGTGGCCCTGCAGAAGGATCTGGCACAGCCCGGATTCGGCGCCAAGCTGACCCGCCTGGGCTGATCGCACCACCGCCCGCCCACCCCGCGCACCCCGCCGACGGCGGCCCCACCCGGGAGCCCCTCGGCGGGGTGCGTGCTAGCGTCACGAATCGGGGCAGGTCGTCGGTCACGGGACATGACCGCGAACCGAACGGGAAGCGGCCGGGAAGACCAGGGAACCCGGCCCTGAACAGAAGCGGCCGGGAAGACCACGGACCACGGCCGAGAACAGAAGACGGGACACGGGGAGTGCCTTCAGGTGGCCACAGTGGAGCCGACACGCGCCGACGACGCCGAGCCGGGCTCGGGATCCGGCCCGCGAATACGTCTGTCCACAGCTGACCGGGAGGGTCGCGACGACCTCCCCGCCGGCCGCACCGGCCTGCCGGACGGCCCTGCCGCCGGCGATCGCCCCGACGTACGCCCGCGTGGGCTCGCGGGCCTCCTGGCCGCCGCCGAACCCCTGCGGCAGCGGCTGCTCAGACACCCCGTGCTGTCGATGACGGCCCTCGCGGGCGTCCTGCACATCATCTGGTTCTTCACGTTCGCGAACAGCGGTGGCGATCTCGCGGCCCAGGACGCCTGGGCGGAGTTCGTCGGCCGGCACCCGGACTCGGCGTACAACCTCGCCTGGTACGGCGGTATGCACCCGGTGTCGTACAGCGTGGTGTCGCCGTATCTGATGGCCGTCCTCGGCGTCCGTACGACGATGATGATCGCCGGGACCGTCTCGGCGGGCCTGCTGACCCTGGTCCTGATCCGCAGCCGGGCGGTGCGGAACCCGCTGTGGGTCTCCCTCGCCGGGGTCTTCGCGCTGCTGTGCAACGCGATCTCGGGCCGGGTGACCTTCGGTCTCGGCACCATGTTCGCGCTCGGCGCCGTCGCGGCCGTCTTCTGCTGGCCGTACCGGTGGCGGTACAAACGCTGGGCGAAGGCGGCGGTGGCCGCTCCCCTGGCCGGGCTGTCCACCATGGCCTCGCCCGTCTCGGGGCTGTTCGTGGGCCTGGTCGCGGCCGCGCTGTTCCTGCAGAAGCGGCGGCCGGGCGCCTGGGCGCTGGGGCTCGCCCCGACGGCGGTGGTGGCCGCCTCGTACTTCCTCTTCCCGTTCTCCGGCACCCAGCCGATGACGTTCGGCTCGGTGATCCTGCCGCTGCTGTACGGCCTGCTGTGCCTGTTCCTGGTCCCCAGGGAGTGGGTGACGGTCCGGCTGACGGCCGCCGTCTACAGCCTCGGCGTGGTCCTGGTGTGGCTGATCAACTCGCAGATCGGCTCGAACATCTCCCGTCTGCCCATGCTGTTCGCGGGTGCGACGCTGCTGGCGGCGCTGCCGTTCACGGTGCGCAAGTCGCGCAAGTGGTACGCGGCCGTGCTGGCCCTGCTCGGCTTCGCCGGCTGGATCGGCTTCAAGACGGTGGACGACATCATGCACACGACCCCGGCCGCGTCCTGGGCCCGGGAGCTCGCCCCGCTCGTCCACCAGCTGCAGCGGGCCGGCGCCGAGAAGGGCCGCGTCGAGGTCGTCCCGGCCCGCTCGCACCGGGAGGCGTCCGCGCTCGCGCCGTACGTCAACCTGGCGCGCGGCTGGAACCGGCAGGCCGACATGGAGCGCAACCCCCTGTTCTACGACGACACCCTCAACTCGGCGAACTACCACGAGTGGCTCCAGCGCTGGGCCATCCACTTCGTCGTCCTGCCGAAGGACGACCCGGACGGCGACGGCGGCGAGCGTGAGGTGCAGCTGCTGCGGCGCGGGATGCCGTATCTGAAACAGGTCTGGGGCGACGCCAACTGGCAGCTGTTCCAGGTGACCGATCCGACGCCGCTCGCCGAGCCCGACGCGGTGGTGGACCACGCCGGGCAGGGCGAGATGACGCTCCGGGTGCGCAAGGCCGGGCGGATCCTGATCAGGATCCCGTACTCGCCGTGGCTGAGCGTCGTCGACGAGCACGGCAAGAGCCTGAAGGCGCCGCAGCCGGTCTCCTCCGGTACGCCGAAGAAGTACCGGAACGTCAACGGGTGTCTGATGGAGACCCCGCAGGACGCGAACGGGGACAAGTGGACCGAGTTGCTCGCGCCGAAGGCGGGGACCTACCGGCTGGCCGCGCCCTACCAGCTGCCGCGCGGTACGCCGTGCCCGGACGAGCTGAAGTGAGGCCCCGCCGCCCGCTACGCCGGTCCGCGTAGTTCGGCGACGTGGGCATCGGTGCCGGGGACGGTCGGGACGAACGGGGCCACCAGCTCCACCCGGCCGAGCCCGGCGTCGGACACGTCCGTGTCCAGCCCGGTGAAGTGCTCCGACCAGCACTCCCTCGGGTCGGCCTCCAGGAACCACAGCAGGGTCAGCCGGGTGTCCACGCCCTCGACCTGGCGGACGTAGGTCATGCGGTCGCCGGGCAGCGGGGTGGGGCGGAACACGGTCACCATCGCGGCCGGGGAGCCCGACACCCGCTTCGGCAGGTGCCGGCCGCGCAGCCAGCGCAGCAGCTCGGCCCGCTGCCCGGCCGACTCGCTGTCGATCACCTCCAGCACCAGCCCGGCGTACGGGTGGTCGAGGGCGTGGAAGTCCCGGGGGCCGGCCGCGCCGTCCCGGTAGACCGTCGTCTCGTGGTCCTGGAAGGCCGTGAAGACGTGGGTGCGGTCGTGGTAGACGCGGGCGTCACGGTTCAGGCGCTGGTTGATGGCGACGGTCCACTTCATGTGGTCGTCGTAGCGGCCGTCGGTGATCCAGTAGGTGGAGAGGTAGCAGCCGGCGGTGACCGGCTGGGCGACCGCCGACTCCTCCGGGTGGCGCAGCAGCTGCAGGTCCCTGGTGGCGACCCAGCGGCGGCCCGCGTACATCCAGGGCATGGCCATCGCGCCGGCGTAGTAGTGGTCGTCCTCGTACCAGCGGTTGTAGGCGTACTCGTGGCCGGGGTGCGGCTCCACCATGGTGATCAGCGCGTGGCCGGGGCGCACGCCGTACGGTCCTACGGCGGCCAGCTCGGCGTACAGCTCGCTGCGGGTCTCGTCGCTCATACGGTTCCCCTTTCCTGCGACGGCCCATACTCTGACGCCCCGTCAGATGAAGCGCCATACCGCGGGAGGCACCGATGTCCCTGCTCGCAGGCAGGACTGTCGTCGTATCGGGAGTGGGCGCCGGGCTCGGCCATCAGGTCGCCGCGGCCGTCGTACGGGACGGCGGGAACGCGGTGCTCGGGGCCCGCACCGAGGCGAACCTCGCCAGGAGCGCGGCGGAGATCGACCCGGACGGCACGCGGACGGCGTACCGGCCGACGGACATCACCGACGAGGGCCAGTGCGCGGCGCTGGCGGAGCTGGCGCGGGACCGGTTCGGCGGCGTCGACGCGGTGGTGCACGTGGCCGCCTGGGACTCGCACTTCGGCGGGCTGCAGGACGCGGACTTCGCGACCTGGCAGTCGGTCATGGACGTGAACCTGCTCGGCACCCTGCGGATGACCCGGGCGTGTCTGCCGGCGCTCAGGGCGGGTGGGGGCGGCTCGGTGGTCTTCGTCGGGACACAGTCGGCCGTCGCCGCGCCCTCCCAGGTGAGGCAGGCCGCGTACGCCGCCTCGAAGGGGGCGCTGACCAGCGCGATGTACTCGCTGGCGCGGGAACTGGGGCCGTACCGGATCCGGGTCAACACCGTGCTGCCGGGCTGGATGTGGGGACCGCCGGTGCAGGCCTACGTCCAGTTCACGGCGCAGACGGAAGGAGTGGCGGAGGCGGAGGTGCTGGGGCGGCTGACGGAGCGGATGGCACTGCCGGAGCTGGCGACGGACGGGGATGTGGCGGACGCGGCGGTGTTCCTGTCGTCGGACCGCTCGCGCGCCATCACCGGGCAGTCCCTGCTGGTCAACGCGGGAGAACTGATGCGCTGACGCCCCTCGCGCGCCCCGCCCTGCTGTTCATATGAGTGAACAGAGGTCATCAAGTCGAACGATTTTGCCGTGACTTGACCTCACCCTTGCTTGTCGCGTTCATGTGAACACACCCACGATCGAGTACATGAACAGTCTCGACTGGGCCGTGCTCATCGGCTACTTCGGCGTGATGGTCGCGATCGGCGTCTGGTCGCACAAGCGCGTGGACAACGTCTCCGACTTCTTCACGGCCGGCGGCAAGATGCCCTGGTGGCTCTCCGGCATCTCGCACCACATGTCGGGCTACAGCGCGGTCATGTTCACGGGGTACGCGGGTATCGCCTACACCTACGGCGTCACCTCCTTCGTCACCTGGTCCTTCCCCATCGCGCTCGGCATCGCCATCGGGTCACGGCTGTTCGCGCCGCGCATCAACCGACTGCGCTCCCGGCTCCATGTGGCCTCCCCGCTGGAGTACCTGAAGGACCGCTACGACCTCCCCACGCAGCAGGCGCTCGCCTGGTCGGGGATGCTGCTGAAGATCGTGGACGTCGGCGCCAAGTGGGCGGCCATCGCCACCCTGTTGTCGGTGTTCACCGGTGTCACCCTGAACCAGGGCATCCTCATCACCGGCGCGATCACGGCCATGTACTGCACGATCGGCGGTCTGTGGGCGGACGCGCTGACCGAACTCGGGCAGTTCGTCATCCAGTTGCTGGCCGGTGTCTCGATGTTCGTGGCCGTCGTCCTGAAACTGGGCGACCGGCACATCGGCTTCCTCGACGCCTGGAACCAGCCCGCGCTGCACGGTCATGGCAAGCCGCTGGTCGGCCCCTACGGCACGGTGTTCCTGCTCGCCTTCCTCTTCATCAAGCTCTTCGAGTACAACGGCGGCATGCTCAACCAGGCGCAGCGCTACATGGCCACGGGCAGCGCGTACGCGGCCGAGCGCGGGGCCCGGCTGTCGGCGGTCCTGTGGCTGGTCTGGCCGGTGGTCCTGTTCTTCCCCATGTGGATGTCCCCGCTCCTGGTCCACGCCCGGAAGCCGGACGGCTCCGACTCCTACGGCCTGATGACCGAACAGCTCCTGCCGCACGGTCTGCTGGGCCTGGTCGTCGTCGGCTTCTTCTCCCACACGATGGCCATGTGCTCCTCCGACGCGAACGCGATCGCGGCGGTGTTCACGCGGGACGTGGCGCCGGTGCTGTCCTCCCGCGCGCGGGCCTGGGGGCAGCGGTCGGGGCTGATCGCGGCCCGCGTCACGACGGTGGTCTTCCTGGCGCTGTCCATGGCGGTGGCCACACAGGTCAACTCCCCCGCCTTCAAGGACATCATCACGGTGGTCATCAAGTGGGTGGCCGGCCTGATGGGCCCGATCGCCATCCCGATGATGCTGGGCCTGCTCCGCCCGTTCCGCCGCTCCGGCCCGACGGCGGCGCTGACCGGCTGGGCGGCGGGCCTGCTGGCGTTCTGGCTGGTGCACTACCCCATCAGCTGGAGCGTCTCCGGCGGGGTGTCCCTGCAGTACCAGGTCTCGGTACCGCTCGCGGTGTCCCTGGTCCTGTACATCGTGATCGGGTACGTGCGGCCCGAGGACACGCCCGAACGGCTGGCCGTCATCGAGAAGGTCAACACCGACGGGGACGCGGTGACGGCGGTGCCGGTCCCCGCGGGTGCGGGCGACGACGTGGTGGGGGCGCCGTAGGCGGGTACGGGGCTCACGCCCGCGGATACCGGGCCAGCCAGCCCGGCGACGACCCGGCGGGACCGTGGAGCGCCGGGCCCTGGGTCATCTCCATCGCAAAGTCATCCGCGAGTTCCAGCACCGTCGGACGGCCCTCCAGCTCCGCCAGCCAGGCCGGCGGGAGGGCCGTCTCGCCGTGCAGGGCGCCCAGCAGCCCGCCGGTCAGCGCGCCCGCCGCCGCCGACGGCCCGCCCTGGTTCACCGCCAGGCACAGCCCGTGCCGCACGTCCTCGCCGACCAGCGCGCAGTACACGGACGCCGCCAGCAGCCCGTCCGCCGTGCCGTCGCCGGCCAGCTCCTCCACCCGGGTGGGGCCAGGGATCCCCTGCCGCACCGCGCCGAGGGCGTGCTGCAGGGCGTCCGAGACGGGCTGGTGGCCCGGCCGGGCGGCGAGCAGGGCGAGGGCCCGCTGCACGGCGCCGTCCAGGCTCTCGCCCCGGGCCAGCGCATGCACGATCACGGCGTACGCGCCCGCCGACAGGTAGGCGATGGGGTGCCCGTGGCTCTGGGCCGCGCACTCCACCGCCAGCTGCGCGACCAGCTGCGGCTCCCAGCCGACCAGCAGCCCGAAGGGCCCGGAGCGGGCCACCGCCTCCGGCCCCAGCTCGCCGGGGTTCTTCGGTGACTCCAGCGTGCCCATGGTCTCGTCGCCGAACCCGATGAGCAGCGCCCGGGTGGGATCCCGGCGGGCGTACAGCCACTCCTCCCGCGCGAGCCAGCCGTCGTCCTTGCGGCGCTCGTCGGGCCCCCAGTCCCGCTGGGTGGCCGCCCAGCGCAGGTACGCCCGGTGCAGATCGGTCGGCGGATGCCAGGCCCCGGTGTCCCGCCGTACCTGGGCGCGTATCAGGCCGTCCACGGTGAACAGCGTGAGCTGGGTGTGGTGGGTGACCGTGCCGCGCCGCCCGTGCCCGAACGCCAGGTCGAGCAGTCCCTCGGGGCCGTATGCGGCCCGGATCTCCTCCAGGGACAGCGGATCGGCGGGCCCGCCCAGTGCGTCGCCCACGGCGGCCCCGAGCAGGGTGCCGCGCACCCTGCTGCGGAAGTCCTGCTGTTCGGATCGGCCCCAGACGGCGCCGGACATCGCACCCACCCAGACCTCCTCACGGCGCCGTCCGTCCGTACGACGCTAGGCACTGTAATCGACGGGGAACGGCCCGTTCACGGGGGCAAATCGCCCCCCTCGGGTCATTCCCGCCCAGCTACGAGCGCTTCGACTCCGTCAAGGATCCGGTCGAGTCCGAAGTCGAGCGGATCGATGCCGTCCGCCGCGAAGGCGCCCTCGGCGACGGCCTTGGCGAGCGCGGGGAAGCGGTCGGCGTACCGGGCGAGGAGCTCCGCGGAGAGCCGGTTCCACTCCCGGTCCCGCTCCTCGTCGTGGTCGCCGCGCTGCTGGGCGAGGTTGCGGACGAGACCGATGAGCAGCAGGAAGACCTGATGGCGGCGTGCTCCGTCCAGACCGGTCGGCTCCAGCGCGGCGAGCGCCGCGTCCAGCCACCGCAGCTGGCAGGGCCCCATGAGCTGGCGGCGCATCGCGGTGGCGCCGAGCAGCCAGGGGTGGTCCGCGTAGACGCGCGCGCACTGCCGGGTCCACTCCCGTACGGCCGCCCGCCAGTCCCCTTCCGGCACGCGGGACAGGTCCGGGCCCTCGGCCAGCACCGCCTCCACCATCAGCTCGACGAGTTCGGTCTTGCCGGGGACGTAGCGGTACAGCGCCATGGCGGAGACCCCGAACTCGCCCGCCACCTTGTTCATGGAGACGGCCTCCAACCCCTCCCGGTCGGCCAGTTCGGCGGCTGCCGAGGCGATGCGCTGCGGCGTCAGCTTCGGCTTGGGCCCGCGCGTGGGCTTGCCCTGCTCGCCCCACAGCAGCGCGAGGGTCGCGCGCGGATCGCGCGGTCCGTCCTGCTGCTGCTCCTTGTTCCGTCCGGCCACGGCGGTCCTCCCGGTGTTTTCGGCGAAGCCCGTTGACTCCGCCCACCAACTGTATATACCGTAAACACAACAGCTGATGGCATAAACAGTTTAGGGGGAACACCATGCTGCTCACCTACCGGGCCCTGAAGCGCCGCGCTCTCGCGAAGAAGCTCGCGATCACCACCGCGAACGGCGTCGACGAGTCCTCGTACGTCCGCATCGGCGGCATCGACCAGTGGATCTCCGTCCGCGGCGAGGACCGGACGAACCCCGTGATCCTGGAGATCCACGGCGGTCCCGGCTCCTCCAACCTCGTCTTCACCCCGCGCACCCGCGCCTGGGAGCGGCACTTCACGATCGTCCGCTGGGACATGCGCGGCGCCGGCCGGACCTTCGCGGCGGGCGGCCCCGAGCACCAGGGCGAGCTGACCCTCGACCGCCTCTACCAGGACGCCCTGGAGGTCACGGACCACGTCCGCGCCCGCCTGGGTGTGGACAAGGTCATGCTGGTGGCCAACAGCTTCGGCACGGTCACCGGCCTCCGCCTGGCCCGCAACCACCCCGAGCGGTACTCGGCGTACGTCGGCACCGACCAGAACATCGTCGGGGGCGGCCGTGACACCTCCGCCTACGAGGCGCTGCTGGCCCGGCTGGAGAGGGCGGGCAAGGCGAAGCAGCGGGCGAAGGTGGCGGCGATGGGCCCCGACCCGTCCGCCTGGTCGGCCCACGACTGGGCGGAGTACGCGAAGACGGTGGTGACGACCGACCCGCTCACCTACGACACCATGAAGACGGTCGTCATCCGCTCCCTCTGGTTCTCCCCGCTCCACACCCTGCGCGACCTGCGCACCTACCTGAAGGCCCAGACCTTCTCGGAGGTGCTGGGCCCCCAGGCGACGACGATCGACGAGTACGCCGAGGGCACCGCCTTCCGCCTCCCCGTCTTCTTCTTCCAGGGCGACAGCGACGTCCTCACTCCCCCGGAGCCGGTCCGCCGCTTCTACGAGGCGGTCAGCGCCCCCGTGAAGGACTTCGCCCTCATCGGCGAGGCCAGCCACTTCGCGTCCTTCCGCCACCCCGAGCAGTTCCTGGACCTGCTGCTGACGAGGGTCCGGCCGGTGGTGGGGGCGCGGACGGCGGGGTGCTGAGGACGTGCCACCGGGGGCGGGGTGCTCATGTGCGCGGCGGCTCCAACTCCCTGACCAGGAAGGTTTTTCCGACGTCGGCGTCGCCGTGGACGTGGAACAGGAGCGGTGCCGTTCGTCCTCGGGCGCGAGGGCCGGGTTCCGCCGGAACGCGGCCCTCTTCCCCCGAGGCCAGACCCTCATTCTGGCGCAATGCCCCCGTGCTCACCCGGCCTGCGGCGGGGGAGAATTCAGCCATGACCACCACCCCCACGCGTCACTCCGGCCCGAGGCTGGCCGCCGGTGTGCTCACCGGCATACTCGCCCTCTACATCGCCCTGGTCGCCCTCGGGAACATCACCGACTTCGGGACGAACCAGCAGTTCGTACGGCACGTACTGGCGATGGACACGACCTTCAAGGACGACGACCTGATGTGGCGGGCGATCACGAGCACCGCGCTGCAGGACACCGCGTATGTCGCGATCATCGTGTGGGAGACCGTGGCCGCCCTCGTGCTGATCGGGGGGACCTGGTTCTGGGCGTGGCGAAAAGACGACCTCGCCCGGCGCCTGTCCACCTATGGGCTGCTGATGCTGCTGCTGCTCTTCGGCGCCGGGTTCATCGCGATCGGCGGTGAGTGGTTCGCCATGTGGCAGTCGAAGGCCTGGAACGGGCTGGACGCCGCGACCCGGGTGTTCCTGCTCAGCTCAGTGGCGTTGGTCGTCAATCTGCTGCCCGCCCGCAGGGACGACGCTATGTGACGACCGTCACCCGCGTGTTCGTGTCACCGAAGGACCACAGCGCGGCTCCGTCCCCCTTGTGGAGGCGGATGCCGCCCAGCTTCCGGCCGTCCGTCGCGGGCGGCGGCGAGGAGCCGTCGAGGGCGTTGGAGAAGGCTATGTTCACGCCGTCCGCCTTGGTGAAGTACATGACGTGCTCGATCTCGACGCCGTCCGACCCCTTGAGGGACTGGATGCGCAGCGTGACCGAGTAGCGGCCGGGCCGCGGGCTCACCGAGCCCGGCCACACCGTGAACGTGCGGGTCGCCCGGCCCGTCGCGTCCACCAGCCACACGCGCTTTGCGCCGAGGGAGTACACGATCCGGCGACCCGTGCCGGAGGCGTCGGGCAGGGCGGGCACGGACGGCGTCGCCGGTGTCGCGGGCGTGCGGGTGTTCGCCGACGCCGACGGGCGCGGCTTGACCACGGCGGCCGTGGGATGCGGCCCGTGGTCCGCCTGTACGGCGAGGGCCACGACCGCCGCGGTCGCGCCTGCCGTCAGACCGGTGACCCAGGCCCAGGAGGGCAGTCGGGCAGCCACGGGTGCATCTCCTCCGCTACGGGGCCCCGCGTCAGGTCGGGGGTCGGATCATCGTACTCAGTCCAGGACCGGCAGCAGCTCCGGCAGGTGGCCGTCGGAGGCCTCCGCCGCCCGCCGCCGTTCCTCGCCGACCTCGCCGTAGAGCGTGGTGCGCGGCTTCGCCGGGCGGCCGGCCGCTTCGGCCACGGCCACCAGGTCGCGCACCGACTTGTACGAGCCGTACGACGAGCCCGCCATCCGCGAGATCGTCTCCTCCATCAGGGTGCCGCCCAGGTCGTTCGCGCCGGAGCGCAGCATCTCCGCCGCCCCCTCGGTGCCCAGTTTGACCCAGCTTGTCTGGATGTTCGGGATCCAGGGGTGCAGGAGCAGCCGGGCCATCGCCGTCACCGCCCGGTTGTCCCGCGTCGTCGGGCCGGGCCGGGCGATGCCCGCCAGGTACACCGGGGCGTTGGTGTGGATGAACGGGAGCGTCACGAACTCGGTGAAGCCGCCCGTCTCGCCCTGGATCCGGGCCAGCGTGCGCAGGTGGCCGAGCCAGTGGCGGGGCTGGTCGACATGGCCGTACATCATCGTCGAGGACGAGCGGATGCCCAGCTCGTGAGCCGTCCTGACCACCTCGATCCAGGTGGCCGCCGGCAGCTTGCCCTTGGTCAGCACCCAGCGGACCTCGTCGTCCAGGATCTCCGCCGCCGTGCCCGGGATGGTGTCCAGACCGGACTCCTTGGCCGCCGTGAGCCACTCGCGCACGGACATGCCGGTGCGGGTCGCGCCGTTCACCACCTCCATCGGCGAGAAGGCGTGCACATGCATACCGGGGACCCGCTCCTTCACCGCCTTCGCGATGTCGAAGTACGCCGTGCCCGGCAGGTCGGGGTGGATGCCGCCCTGCATGCACACCTCGACCGCGCCCACCTCCCAGGCCTGCTGGGCGCGGTCCGCGACCTGTGCGAGGGAGAGGGTGTACGCGTCCGCGTCCGTCCTGCGCTGCGCGAAGGCGCAGAAGCGGCAGCCCGTGTAGCAGACGTTGGTGAAGTTGATGTTGCGGGTGACGATGTACGTCACGTCGTCGCCGACCGCCGTCTTCCGGACGTCGTCGGCCACCCGGCACAGCGCGTCCAGCGCCGGGCCGTCCGCGTGCAGGAGGGCCAGGGCCTCGGCGTCGGTCAGCTTCGTGGGGTCGTCGGCCGCGGTGCGCAGCGCCTGCCGTACGTCCGTGTCGATGCGCTCCGGCGCCATGCCCGGGGCGGCGGCCTCGCGCAGCGCCGCCCAGTCGCCGTACACCTCGTCGAAGTCGTCCCGCCGGTCGGCGGTGCGGCCCTCGGTGTCGATGGTGCGGTGCAGGTCCGTCCGGCCGGCCGGTACGAAGGCCTCCTCCGGCTCCTGCCACGGGCGGCCCTCGACCGGCGCGTCCGGGCGGGCCAGCCCCGTCGCCGGGTCGGCCAGCGCGTCCACGTGCGGGCGCAGCCGCGGGTCCAGCCAGGGTTCGCCCCGCACCACGAACTCGGGGTAGACGCAGAGGCGTTCGCGCAGCTCGAAGCCGGCCGCGCGGGAGCGCTCGGTGAGCTCCTCGATCTGCGGCCAGGGGCGTTCGGGGTTGACGTGGTCGATGGTGAGGGGCGACACCCCGCCCCAGTCGTCGATGCCGGCGCCGATCAGCCGCTCGTACTCGGAGTCGACCAGGTTGGGCGGGGCCTGCAGGCAGGCGGACGGGCCCAGGATGTGCCGGGCCACGGCCACCGTGGCGACCAGCTCGTCCAGTTCGGCGTCCGGCATGCCGCGCATCGCCGTGTCCGGCTTGGCGCGGAAGTTCTGGATGATCAGTTCCTGGATGCCGTGGTAGGCACGGGAGACCTTGCGGAGCGCGAAGAGAGACTCGGCCCGCTCCTCGTGGGTCTCGCCGATGCCGATGAGCAGGCCGGAGGTGAAGGGCACCGAGGAGCGGCCGGCGTCCTCCAGCACCCGCAGCCGTACGGCCGGTTCCTTGTCCGGGGAGCCGTGGTGCGGGCCGCCGGGCTCGGACCACAGCCGGGTGGCGGTCGTCTCCAGCATCATGCCCATGGACGGGGCCACCGGCTTCAGCCGCTGGAAGTCCGTCCAGGTCATCACACCCGGGTTGAGGTGGGGCAGCAGGCCCGTCTCCTCCAGGATGCGGATGGAGATGGCGCGGACGTAGGCGATGGTGTCGTCGTAGCCGTGCGCGTCGAGCCACTCGCGCGCCTCGGGCCAGCGGTCCTCCGGCTTGTCACCCAGGGTGATCAGGGCTTCCTTGCAGCCGAGGGCGGCGCCCTTGCGGGCGATGTCCAGCACCTCGTCCGGGGACATGAACATCCCGTGGCCCGCGCGGCGCAGCTTGCCGGGGACGGTGACGAAGGTGCAGTAGTGGCACTTGTCCCGGCACAGCCGGGTGAGGGGGATGAAGACGCTCTTCGAGTAGGTGATGACGCCCGGGCGGCCCGCCTGTTCGAGACCCGCGTCCCGCACCCGGGCGGCGGACGCCGCGAGGTCGGTCAGGGCCTCGCCGCGGGCCTGGAGCAGCACCGCCGCCTCGAAGACGTCGAGGGCGACGCCGTCCCGGGCTCGTTTGAGGGCGCGACGCATGGAGTTCTCGGTCGGGCCGGTTCCGGGGGTCGCGGGTGTCGTCATTCTTTGAGCATACGTTCGGCTCGATCAGGCCGGAGAGCAGCCGCCCGGCCCTGTTCAGTGCAGGGCCAGCCATCCGATGCCGGCGGCGGAGGTGAGGGCGGCGGCCGTCAGGGCGACGGCCCGGCGGCGGCGCAGCGCGTGGCCGACCAGCAGGGCGGTGAGCAGGACGGAGACCGTGCCGACGGTGGCGGGCAACGGCCCCTTGCTGTAGTCGAATTCATCGAAGTGCAGTGCGAGCCGCGTGAGCCAGGCAATCCTCATGACGCTCTCTTCGCCGGATCGGACGAGGGAACCGAACGGGTCGATCGTCTGCCGCTGTTCACCCGACTCGCTTCGTCACCGACAGTTTACCGATGGCCATCACATGAGCCGGTCCCGGGCCGCCCGACGCTCCGTCAGGCCGCCTCACGCGCACGGCAGATGCCCCTTGTGGGCGTCCAGCGCCCGCAGCACCTCGGTCTCTCCCGGGTGCGCGAACAGCTTCGGCCCGGCGGTGCCGCCGACGAGCGTGCGGGGGCCGGTCACCGGGCCGCGCGGTGCGCGTGCGGGCTTGGGGTACGCGTGGCTGGCCCGGACACCGCCGAACCCGCCCTCGTACGCCGTCGGACCCCCGGACCACAGGGCCTGCATGAGCCGCACCCGGTCCCGGACCAGGTCCCGACGGGTCCGCCAGGTCACGCCGTGGTCGGCGGCCTCCTCGACGTTCCAGCCGTAGCCGAGGCCGAGGGTGAAACGGCCGCCGGACAGGTGGTCGAGGGTGGCGATCTGCTTGGCCAGAGCGATGGGGTCGTGCTGGGCGGGCAGCGTGACGCCGGTGCCGAGGCCGAGGCGCTCGGTGACGGCCGCCGCCTGGCCGAGGGCGACGAAGGGGTCGAGGGTGCGGCCGTACTCGCGGGGCAGGTCGCCGCCGGCGGGGTACGGGGTCGTCCGCTCCACCGGGGTGTGGGTGTGTTCGGGCAGGTAGAGGCCGGCGTATCCGCGCTGTTCGAGTGCGCGGGCGAGTCGTACCGGCGCGATGGTCTCGTCGGTGAGGAAGATGGTGACGGCGATACGCATGGCCCATCCGTAGCGGGCCGGGCCCCCACTGTCCATACCAACTGGTCGGCACCGCTCTCCGGTGGCCTGAAGGTCGCGTGCATGACACATGGTCGTGTGACAATTCCCCTCCCTTTCACGGGAGTTCACGCTCAAACGGGAGAGTGACACCATGGGTGAAGACACGCACGATCAGGCTCACGGCATCGGCAGACGCGCACTGTTCGTGACGGGCGCCGCCGCTGCCCTTACGTTGGGGAGCGTGAGCTTCGCAGCGGCGGACGGTCAGCGCCAGGAGACCCGGACGGCACACGGCACCCTGCCACCCGGCTCCCCCGACTTCGTGTACGTACCGGTCGAAGTCCCCGCCGGCGTACGCGAGATCAAGGTCTCCTACACCTACGACAAGCCCCCGGTCCCCGCCGGCACCCAGGGCAACGCACTCGACATCGGACTCTTCGACGAGCGCGGCACCGAACTGGGCGGCCGGGGCTTCCGGGGCTGGTCGGGCGGCGCGCGCACGGAGTTCTTCGTCCGCGCCGACGACGCCACTCCGGGCTACCTCCCCGGCCCGGTGCGGGAGGGCACCTGGCATGTCGCGCTGGGCCCCTACACGGTGGCGCCGCAGGGGCTGGCCTACGAGCTGACGATCACGCTGACCTACGGCGAGGCGGGCGAGACCCCGAGGCCGGTGTATCCGCCGTCCCGGGCGAAGGGCCGGGGCCGGGCCTGGTACCGGGGCGACTGCCATCTGCACTCCTGGCACTCCGACGGCCGGCGCACCCCGGCGGAGATCGCCGCCCTGGCACGGGCGGCGGGCCTGGACTTCATCCACTCCTCGGACCACAACACCAACTCCTCGCACCCGCACTGGGCGGACCAGGCGAGCGACCACCTGCTGATCATGCTCGGCGAGGAGGTCACCACCCGCAACGGCCATGTGCTGGCCCTCGGCACCACCCCGGGCACCTTCGTGGACTGGCGCTACCGGGCCCGGGACAACCGCTGGGCCCGCTTCGCGCGGGACATCCGCCGCGCCGGCGGCCTGGTCGTCCCGGCCCACCCGCACGCCACCTGCGTCGGCTGCGGCTGGAAGTTCGGCTTCGCCGAGGCGGACGCCGTGGAGGTGTGGAACGGCCCCTTCACCCCGGACGACGAGGTGACGCTGGCCGACTGGGACAACCTGCTGGTCGCCTCCGTGCGGCAGGGGCGGGGCTGGCTCCCGGCGATGGGCAACAGCGACGCCCACCGCGACCCGGACACGGTCGGCATGCCCCAGACGGTCGTCCTCGCCGACGACCTGACCCGGGAGGCGATCCAGGAAGGCATCCGCGCGGGACGCTCGTACGTGGCCGAGTCGAAGAACGTGACCCTCGCCTTCTCGGTGACGGGCGGGCGCGGGCAGCAGGCGGGCATCGGCGAGCGGCTCACCCTGGCCGCCGACACCCCCGTGACCGTCCGGCTGGAGGTCTCGGGCGCCCCGCGCTGCTCGGTCCGCTTCGTCACCGACCAGGGTGTGCTGTTCACCAGCGATCCGCTGCCGGTGTCGGGCACGGGCACGGTCGAGTGGCGTACGACCCCCGCCTACGCGGCGTACGTACGCGCCGAGCTGCGGCACGAGGCGGCCGCGGGGCCGGTGCCGGGGCCGCCGGCCGCCCTCACCAACCCGGTCTTCCTCACGGCTGCTTGATCTGCTCGGCCGCCCACTCGGCCCACTCCCGCCGCATCGCGTTGAAGCGCAGGCCGTACTCCAGCGCGATGCGGCCGTAGACGGAGAGGTTGTCGTCGTCCCAGTCGACGGAGTCGGCGAGCTGCCGCAGCCGCTCGTGCCCCTCCCGGGACATCTCGATCAGGCCGGTCAGGTAGGTGTGCGCCTGCTCGGGCGGCAGCACACCGAGGAAGAAGACGCGCAGCAAGATGTCGCTGCGGGTGTTGCGCTGGGGGGCGACCCCGGTCAGCCAGTGGCGCAGCTCCGCCATGCCCTCGTCGGTGATCGCGTACTCCTTGCGGCCGCGCGGGCCCTCGGCGGCCACCGTGATCAGTCCGGAGCCCGCCAGTTTGGTCAGCTCGGTGTAGATCTGGCTCTGGGTCGCCGGCCAGACGTTGGCCAGCGAGGTCTCGAACGTCTTCAGCAGGTCGTAGCCGCTGGCGGGGCGCTCCGAGAACAGGCCGAGGAGTGCGTGTCTGAGGCTCATACCGCCCAGCTTACCTTCCACTATTGACATGTCGAGAACCGACCTTCTAGTTTTGACATGTCGGAACAGGAACCAGCCCGGCACCCGGACCACTCGGACCTCAGGGGGAACTCCATGTCGTACCTGCGCACGTTCTTGCCGTGGATCGTCTTCGCCGTCATCCCCTCGGGGAACTGGCAGTGGGGCGCCCTGGCCGCCCTGGTGGTGTCCGTGGCGCTCATCGCCCAGCAGAAGAGGGGCGGCGCCGGTCTCGACGCCCTCGTCATCGAGTGCGGCTCCGCGGTCTTCTTCGCGGCGCTCGCGGCCGTCGCCTTCGCCGACCCGCACTCGGGCGTGCACGAGTACTCCGCCGCCCTCTCCTCCGGCACCCTCGCCGTGATCGCCGGGGTGTCGCTGGCCGCCGGCCGGCCCTTCACCCTGGGCATCGCCAAGCGCACCACCCCGCGCGAGCTGTGGACCCTGAAACCGTTCATCCGGATCAACGTGGTCATCACCGCCGTATGGACCGCCGCGTTCGCCGTCACCGCGGTCGTCCTGGCGCTGCTCGACCGCTCCGGACACGCCCACTCCACGCCCGCGACCCTCGTCCAGATCGCCGGCTTCGCCGTCCCGATGGTCTTCACCATCCGCTATGTCGCCCACGCCCAGGCGAAGGCCGCCGGGCAGGTGACCCGATGACCGCGGCGCCCAGGCACCTGACCGGCAACTACGCGCCGGTCACCGAGGAACTCACCGCGCACGACCTGCCGGTGACCGGCACGATCCCGCCCGAGCTGGCCGGCTGGTACCTGCGCAACGGCCCGAACCCGGCCGACGCCGCCTCCGGCCACTGGTTCTTCGGCGACGGCATGGTCCACGGGGTGCGCCTGGAGGGCGGCCGGGCCGTCTCCTACCGCAACCGCTGGGTGCGCACCAGCCGGCTCACCGACGGGGCGCGGATGTACGACGGCGACGGCCGGCGCGACCTCACCGCCGGCCCCGCCAACACCCACGTCGTCCGGCACGCGGGCCGCACCCTCGCCCTGGTCGAGACCGCCCTGCCCTACGAGCTGACCCGCGACCTGGACACCAAGGGACCGTACGACTTCGGCGGCCGGCTGCACACCGCGATGACCGCCCACCCGAAGACCTGCCCGGCCACCGGCGAACTGCACTTCTTCGGCTACGGCATGCTGGAGCCCACCCACCTCACCTACCACCGCGCCGACGCCGGCGGCGAGTTGGTGCTCAGCAGGCCCGTCGAGGTGCCCGGACCGACGATGGTGCACGACTTCGCACTCACCGCCGGGCACGTCGTCCTCATGGACCTGCCGGTCGTCTTCGACGTCGAACTCGCCCTGGCCGGCGGCGCGATGCCCTACAGCTGGGACGACGGCTACGGCGCCCGGCTCGGCCTGCTGCGCCGAGACGACCCGCACGGCCGGGTCCGCTGGTTCCCCGTGGACCCCTGCTACGTCTTCCACGTCCTCAACGCCCACGACGCGCCGGACGGCACCGTCGTGCTGCATGTGATGCGCTACCCGCAGCTGTGGCGCCGCGACGCGGACGGCGGCACACGGCCGCAGCAGGCGGTGCTGTGGAAGTGGACCCTCGACCCGGCGGCCGGCACGGTCCGCGAGGTGCAGTGCGACGACCGGCCGGGCGAGTTCCCGCGCGTCGACGACCGGCTGACCGGTCTCGCCGCCGGACACGGCCACATGACGAGTGGCACCTCCCTGGTCCGCTACGAACTGTCCTCCGGGGCCGTCACCGCGCACGACTTCGGGCCCGGCCGCACCCCCGGGGAGGCCGCCTTCGCCCCCGCCGACGGCACGCCCGGCGGCCCCGGCTGGCTCCTGACGTACGTGTACGACGCCGCCGCCGGCCGCAGCGACCTGGTCGTCCTGGACGCCGACGACCTCACCGCGCCCCCGGTCGCCGCGATCCACCTGCCGGCCCGGGTGCCGTTCGGCTTCCACGGCAACTGGCTGGCGGACCAGCCGCTCCACTGAGAGGGCCGGCGCCGCCGTCCGCCCGCCGCGCCCGTCCTCCTACACTGCTGCCACGGCATCCACGCCACCAGCGCCCGGCACGGCAACGACGATCGAGAGCAGGAGAGATGGCAGGCCGCACCGATCTCAAGCACCGCCTGGTCACCCGCTTCCAGCGGCACCTGGCCAACCCGCTCAACCGGCGGCTGCCGTTCCAGGTCCTCCTGGAGACCACCGGCCGCACGTCCGGCCTGCCCCGGCAGACGCCGGTCGGCGGACGCAGGGTCGGCTCGTCCTTCTGGCTCGTCTCCGAGTTCGGCCACCGGTCGCAGTACGTGCGCAACATCCAGGCCGACCCGAGGGTCCGCGTCCGCATCGCCGGCCACTGGCACCGGGGCACCGCCCACCTCCTGCCCGACGACGACCCGGTGGCCCGGCTGCGCTCCCTGCCCCGCTTCAACAGCGCCGCGGTGAAGGCGTTCGGCACGGACCTGCTGACCGTCCGGGTGGACCTGGAGGACTGACCGCGGGAACACTGCCCGCGTGAAGCTCACCACCGCCCCCTCCCTCATCGACCCCGCGCGCGACGTCCCTGAACTGCTGCCCCACGCCCGCCCGGCCGTCCGGCTGCACCCGCGCCGCGGTACGCCCGGCGTGCGCGACAGCCACATCGGCGGGCAAGTGTGGTGGCCGGCCGCCGAGCAGTGGCCGCAGTGCACCGACCACAGGGACACGGGCGGCCGGGCGTACGCGCTGCCGATGGTGGCCGTGGCCCAGTTCACCGCGGCCGGCTTCCCGGAGATCCGCTTCCCGGACGGCACGGACCTGGTCCAGCTGCTGTGGTGCCCCGACTGGCACGACCAGCCGCACCCGCAGGGCTGGGGCCAGGCCTGCCGGCTGTTCTGGCGCCGGGCCGCCGAGCTCACCGGCCCGCCCGGCGAGCAGCCGGACCCCGCGGAACATTGGGAGTACGGCGAGGACATGATCCCGCGCCCTTGCGTCCTGCGCCCCGAGCGGATCACGGACTACCCCGGCGGCGAGGAGCTCCCGGCCGGCCTCGCCGAGCGCTTCGGGGCCTGGCTGGAGGAACGCGACCTGGCCGACGACCTCACCACCGTCCCCGGCTACAAGCTCGGCGGCTTCATGGGGTGGGGTACGACGGACCGCCCGGACCCCCTGGACTGCGGCGACTGCGGGGCCCCGCTGGAGCTGTTCCTCCAGTTCGACACGACCGAGTACGGACTCGGCACCTTCGGCCCCGACGGTGCGCCGCACCGCTTCCGGCCACTGGAGGAGCGCGACGCCGAGCCGGGTGACGCGGTCGGCGACCCGCTGCGCGAACCGGTGGACATGGTCGTCGGCCGGTACAGCCACGGAGGCCTCTTCACCTGCTCGGCCGACCCCCGCCACCCGGCGTCGTTCTTCACCCAGTGAACCCACGGTGCCGGATCCTCAGCCCGGCCACACGATCGCCTGCACCTCGCTGTACGCGTGCAGGGCGTAGGAGCCCACGTCGCGGCCCACTCCGCTCTTCTTGAAGCCGCCGAACGGGGCCTCCATGTTGCGGCCGACGGTGTTGACCCCGACGCCGCCGGCGCGCAGCCGCCGGGCCACCCGGAAGGCGCGGGCCACGTCAGCGGACCAGACGTAGTCGATGAGGCCGTAGTCGGAGTCGTTGGCGAGGGCCACGCCCTCGTCCTCCTCGTCGAAGGGGATCACCACGACCACCGGTCCGAAGATCTCCTCCCGGGCCACCCGCATGTCGTTGGCGCAGTCGGCGAGCAGGGTCGGCGCCACATAGAAGCCGTGCTCCAGCGGTGGCCGTTCACCGCCCACGACCACGGACGCGCCCTCCTTCCGCCCGAGTTCGACGTACGACTCCACCCGCGCCCGGTGCTCGGCCGAGATCACCGGCCCGACGACCGTGCCCGGCCCGCGCGGATCACCCACCGGCAACCCCCGCGCGTATCGAGCGAGTTGGCCGACCAGCCGTTCGTACACCCCGCGCTGGGCCAGCACCCGCGTCGGGGCCGTGCAGATCTGCCCGCTGTAGAAGGAGAAGGTGGTGCCGATCCCGGCGACGGCCGAGCCGAGGTCGGCGTCGTCGAACACCAGCGCCGCGCCCTTCCCGCCCAGCTCCATCAGCTGGCGTTTCATGTCCCGCCCGCACGCCTCGGCGATCCGCCGGCCGACCGCCGTGGACCCGGTGAAGCTGACCATGTCGACGTCGCCGGAGGCGACCACCGCCTCCCCCACGGACACCTGACGCCCGGAGACGACGTTCACCACGCCGGGCGGCGCCCCGGCCTCCTCAAGCGCCTCGGCCATCCGGTAGACGGACAGCGGATCCTGCGGGGCGGGCTTCACGACCACCGTGTTGCCCATGGCCAGAGCCGGTGCGACCTTGCCGGCCGCGTTGGCCCAGGGGTTGTTGTAGGAGGTGATGCAGCTGACGACCCCGACGGGCTGCCGCAGCGCCAGGGCCCCCAGCACCGCGGCCCGCCCCATCGGCCCGGCCTCGTTGACCTGCGGCGCGACGGCCCACTCGGCGGGCTCCACACGCGCGTACCGGCGGAACCGGGCGGCGGCCACCCCGACCTGCATCGCCCGGGCCGTCCCGGTGGTGGCCCCGGTCTCGGCGCGCGCCAGCTCGGTGTACGGCTCCGTCCGCCCCCGGATCAGGTCGGCCGCCCGGCCCAGCACCGCCGCCCGCTCCTCGGGCCGGGTCCGCGACCACGCGCCGAACGCCTCCCGGGCCGCCGCGCAGGCCGCCCGGGCCTGCTCCGGCGAGGCCTCCGGCGCCCAGCCGACCCTCTCCTGGGTGGCCGGGTCGGTCACCGGGTAGTGCCCGCCGTCCGGTTCCAGCCACCGCCCGCCGACGAACAGCCGCTGTCCCTCGCCGGCCGGGCTCACCGGGTGCTCACCGTCCGCGTGTCCGTGCCGGAGCGCAGCACCTTCCCGGGCACCGCGCCGGTCACCACGTCGTCCCGGATCGCCTCGACGCCGTTGACCCACACGGCCCGCACCCCGATCGCCCGGGAGTCCAGACGGGGGCTGTCGCCCGGCAGGTCGTGCACCAGCCGGGCCTGCCCGGCCTCGATCCGCTCCGGGTCGAAGAGGACGAGGTCCGCATGCCAGCCCTCCCGGATCCGGCCGCGCTCCCGCAACCCGAACAGCCGCGCCGGCTCGTCGGTCAGCATCTGCACGGCGCGCTCCAGCCCGACCAGCTTCCGGCCGCGCAGGCAGTCCCCGAGGAACCGGGTGGTGTACGGCGCCCCGCACATCCGGTCCAGGTGCGCGCCCGCGTCGGAACCGCCGAGCAGCACGTCCTCGTGCTGCCAGGTCTCGGCGCGCAGTGCCCAGGAGGCGGGGTCGTTGTCGGTGGGCATGGGCCACAGGACCGTACGGAGTTCGTCGGCGGCGCAGATCTCCACCAGGCAGGCGAAGGGGTCCAGCCCCCGCTCCTCGGCGATGTCCCGCACGACCCGGCCGGTCAGGCCCTGGTTGGCCGCGCTGTAGGTGTCCCCGATGACGTACCGGCCGAAGTTCGCCAGCCGCCGGAAGACACCCGCCTCCTTCGACCGGGCCCGGCGCAGCATCTCCTCCCGGACGGCGGGGTCCCGCAGCCGCGCGATCCGCTCGGGGACGGGCAGCCCGAGGATCTGCCCCCAGCCGGGGATCAGGTTCAGGGCGCAGAAGGTGCCGAGGGACATGTTCATGGGGGTGAGGATCGGCATGGTGAGCGCCACCACCCGCCCGCCGGCCTTGCGGGCCCGCTCGCTCGCGCCGAGCTGGCGGGGCACCCGCTCCGGTACGGCCGCGTCGATGGTGAGCACGTTCCAGTTGAGCGGCCGCCCGGCCGCCGCGCTCATCTCCACCAGCAGGTCGATCTCGTCGTCGCTGAACTCGTCCAGGCACCCGGCGACGATCGCCTCGATCTGGGTGCCCTCGTGCTCCCCGACGGCGCGGGAGAGGGCCAGCAGCTCCGCGGGCCGCGCGTGCCGGGAGGCGACGGGCTGTCCGTCCCCGTCGGAGTGCGTGGACGACTGGGTGGTGGA
The DNA here is from genome assembly GCF_000725475.1 of Streptomyces durhamensis. Taxonomy (NCBI): domain Bacteria; kingdom Bacillati; phylum Actinomycetota; class Actinomycetes; order Kitasatosporales; family Streptomycetaceae; genus Streptomyces; species Streptomyces durhamensis. The sequence goes on along the minus strand of NZ_JNXR01000018.1, from coordinate 100,796 downwards.
GAGCCCCCAGGCCCCGGCGTCCATGGCCGCGTGGAACAGCCGGAGCATTTCGGCGAGTTGCCCGTCACCGGGCTGCCCGCCGATCGCGTCCGGGCCCATCACGTACCGGCGCAGGGCGCAGTGCCCGACCATGAACCCGGCGTTGACGGCGATCCGTCCGTCGAGGGCGTCCAGGTACTCCCCGAAGGAATGCCAGCTCCAGGGCGCCCCCTCCTCCAGCGCCACCAGGGACATCCCCTCCACCTTGGACATCATGCGGCGGGTGTAGTCGGCGTCCTCGGGGCGGGCGGGGTTCAGGGGCGCGAGGGTGAAACCGCAGTTGCCGGCGGCGACGGTGGTCACCCCGTGGTTGAGGGACGGCGTGGCGTACGGGTCCCAGAAGAGCTGGGCGTCGTAGTGGGTGTGCGGGTCGACGAAGCCGGGGGTGAGGACGAGTCCGGCGGCGTCCTCGGTGCTGCGGGCTTCCTCGGTGACCTTGCCCACGGCGGCGATACGTCCGTCCCGTACGCCGACGTCGGCGGTGCGGGCGGGCGCGCCCGTCCCGTCGACGACGGTGGCGCCCTTGATCAGGTGGTCCAACATGCCGGGAACCCCCTCAGACGGCCTGGCGGAACCGGGACGTCCGGTGCACCGGATCCGTGTCGATCTTCGGGATCACCTGCTCACCGATGAGCCGGATCGTCTGCAGCGTCTCCTCCTTCGGCACACCCACCGGCAGCCCGAAGCTCAGCTGGTCCGCCCCGGCCTGCTCCCACCGCTTGCACTGCCGCAGCACCTCGTCCGGATCACCGCAGATCAGCAGCTCCTCCTCGATGAGCAGCTCCACGAACTCCGGGGTGTAGGGGGGCAGCGTCTCCGGCCAGACGGGGAACCCCTCGGGTCGCGGGAACGTGTCGTGGTAGCGGAAGACCAGCGAGGGCAGATAGTGCAGCCCCCCGCTGACCGCGATCTCGATCGCCTCCGCGTGCGTCGGCGCGCAGATCGCCGTCGTCGTCACCATCACGTTGTCGTTGACGAAGTCCCCCACCGGCTCCGCGTTCACGATCGCCGTCTTGTACTGCTCCAGCACCCACTCCATGTCGGAGACCTTCTGGATGCTGAAGCCGAGCACGCCGAGCCCCTTCTTCGCGGCCATGGCGTACGACGGCGGGGATCCGGCCGCGTACCACATCGCCGGGTGCGAGCTCCCGTACGGCTTCGGCAGGACCTTGCGCGGCGGCAGCTGCCAGTGCTTGCCCTGGAAGCCGGCGTACTCGTCCTGGAGCCACATCTTCGGGAACTCGGCGATCGTCTCCTCCCAGATCTCCTTGGTGTGGTTCATGTCGGTCACCCCCGGTATGAACCCGAGGATCTCGTGCGACCCGGCCCCCCGGCCGCTGCCGAACTCGAAGCGCCCCTCGCTGAGGTGGTCCAGCATGGCGACCTTCTCGGCGACCTTCACGGGGTGGTTGACCTGGGCCAGGGGGTTGAAGATCCCGGAGCCGAGGTGGATGCGCTCCGTCGCGTGCGCCAGGTACCCGAGGAACACGTCGTTGGCCGACAGGTGCGAGTACTCCTCCAGGAAGTGGTGCTCGGAGGCCCAGGCGTACTTGAAGCCGGACTGGTCCGCCTGGATGACGTACTCGGTCTCCTCCATCAGCGCCTTGTGCTCGGCCAGCGGGTCGGTCTCGGCGCGCTTGCCCACGTATCCCTGTACAAAGAGCCCGAATTCCAAGGCGGGTCACCGTCCCCAGTCGTTTCTGACGTTCCGTCAGACTGCGTTCGTCGGCCGACTGTCGCACCGGCCGACGCGACCGTCAATAGCTGACGGTTAGTCAGATAACGGTGACCCCGGCCAGCCACCCGCCGTCGATCACGAACGGCTGCCCGGTGATGTACGAGGAGTCCTGCGAGGTGAGGAAGAGGGCCAGCCGGGCGACCTCCTCGGACTGTCCGACCCGGCCGAGCGGCACGAGCTTGCGGTACAGCTCGTCCAGCGCCCGGCTCATCTCCTCCGGGTCGGCGTCCGGGTCGAGGCGCGCCGGGTTGGACATCGGGGTGTCGATGGCGCCCGGGCAGATCGCGTTGACCCGGATGCCCCGGCCCGCCAGCTCCAGCGCGGCCACCCGGGTCAGCCCGAGCACGGCGTGCTTGGTGGCGGCGTACGTGCCCACGGCCGCCATGCCGGTCAGGGCCGTGTAGGAAGCGGTGTTCACGATCGTGCCCCCGTCGGCCATCTCGGGCGCCACGGCCTTCATCCCCAGGAAGCAGCCGACCTGGTTGACCTGCACGACCTGCATGAACTCGTCCAGCGGGGTGTCCACGAGGGCGTTGAAGCGCAGGATGCCCGCGTTGTTCACCAGCCCGTCGACGCGCCCGTACGCCTCCTTGACGGCGCCGACGGCCTCCCGCCAGCCGTCCTCCGTGCCCACGTCGAGGTGGACGTACAGCGCGCCTATCTCCTCGGCCAGGGCCTTCCCCGGTCCGTCCAGCACGTCGGCGACGGCCACCCGCGCGCCCTCCGCCCGGAACAGCCGCGCCTCCTGCTCGCCCTGTCCGCGCGCCGCGCCGGTGACGATCACGACCCGCCCGTCCAGCTTGCCCATGGTGCCCTCCTCACTGCAGCCGGGGTGCGACCTCCGCCCCGAACAGCTCGATCTGCTCGATGAGTTCGGCCCGGCTCCGGCTGCGGAACCGCACCTGGATCTGGTCCACGCCCATCGCCGGGTACGCCCGCAGCGACCCGGCGATCTCCTCCGGCGCGCCGGTCAGGGTCCAGCGTCCGGTGTCCCAGCCGGGCCGCCCGACGTACAGCGGCTCGGCGATCGCCCCGACGGTGAACGGCCCCTCGGCCCCCGCCTCGTCGCGCAGCCGCCGCAGCCGGGCGATCTGCGCGGGCAGCCGCTCCCGCGCGTCCCCCTGCGGCAGCCAGCCGTCGCCCTTCAGCGCGGCCCGGCGTACGGCGGCGGGCGAGGAGCCGCCGACCCACAGCGGTACGGCCGGCTGCGCGGGCCGGGGCCGCTGCCCCAGCCCCTCGAAGTCGTAGAACTTCCCGTGGTGCTCGGGATACTCCTGCGGCCCGAGCGCGGCGCGCAGCGCGTCGACCGCCTCGTCCAGCAGGGCCCCGCGCCGCTCGAAGTCCACGCCCAGCGCCTCGAACTCCTCGCGCACATGTCCGGCCCCCACCCCGAGGATCAGCCGGCCGCCGGAGAGGTGGTCGAGGGTGGCGTACTGCTTGGCGGTGAGCAGCGGGTGCCGCAGCCCGACGACGGCCACATGGCTGAGCAGCCGGACCCGCCCGGTCACGGCGGCGAGGTGGGCGAGGGTGGCGACGGGGTCGTACCAGACCGTGCTCATCGCCGGGGCGAGCCGGCGCGGGACGGCCACGTGGTCGCAGCAGGCGAGGTAGCCGAACCCGGCACGCTCCGCGGCCCGCGCCACCGCCACCAGGTCCTCCGGTCCGGCCCCGGCCTCCCAGGACTCCGCGAACAGGGTGCTCTGCGCCTGCACGGGCAGCTGGACGCCGTACGCCAGGGCACTCACCGCCAGAGCCCCCCGGGGGTGAGACCCAGCAGCTCGATGGCGTTCCCGCGGACGATCCGCTCGACCACGTCCGCCGGCAGGTGCCCCATCTGCGCCTCGCCGACCTCGCGGGACTTCGGCCAGGTGGAGTCGGAGTGCGGGTAGTCGGTCTCGTACAGGACGTTGCCGACCCCGATGGCGTCCAGGTTCCTCAGCCCGAAGGCGTCGTCGAAGAAGCAGCCGTACACATGCCCGGCGAACAGCTCGGACGGCGGCCGGGTGACCTTGTCGGCGACCCCGCCCCACCCCCGGTTCTCCTCCCACACCACGTCGGCGCGTTCGAGGATGTACGGAATCCACCCGATCTGCCCCTCGGCGTACATGACCCTGAGGTTCGGGAAGCGCTCGAACTTGCCGCTCATCAGCCAGTCGACCATCGAGAAGCAGCAGTTGGCGAAGGTGATGGTGGAGCCGACGGCGGGCGGGGCGTCGGCGGACGTGGAGGGCATACGGCTGCTGGAGCCGATGTGCATGGCGACGACCGTGCCGGTCTCGTCGCAGGCCGCGAGGAACGGGTCCCAGTCGTCGGTGTGGACCGAGGGCAGGCCGAGGTGCGGGGGTATCTCGGAGAAGGCGACGGCCCGCACGCCCCGCTCGGCGTTGCGCCGGACCTCCGCGGCCGCCAGCCGGGCGTCCCACAGCGGAATGAGGGTGAGCGGTATGAGCCGGCCGCGGGCGTCCGGCCCGCACCACTCCTCCACCATCCAGTCGTTGTAGGCGCGCACGCAGAGCAGCGCGAGCTCCTTGTCCGCCGCCTCCGTGAACGTCTGCCCGCAGAAGCGCGGGAAGGTGGGGAAGCAGAGGCCGGACTGGACGTGGTTGACGTCCATGTCGGCGAGCCGGGCGGGGACGTCGTAGGAGCCCGCCCGCATCTGCTCGTAGGTGATGACCTCCAGCCGGACCTCGTCCCTGGCGCACCCGACGGCGGTGTCGAGGCGGGTGAGGGGCCGGCGCAGGTCCTCGTAGACCCACCAGTCGCCGAGGGGGCCCTCGGTGCTGCCGGGCTCGCCCATGACGGGCTTGAAGCGGCCGCCCAGGAAGGTCATCTCCTTCAGCGGGGCGCGCACGATCCGGGGCCCGACGTCCAGGTACTTCTTCGGGAGCCGGTCCTGCCAGACGTGCGCGGGCTCCACCGTGTGGTCGTCGACCGAGATGATCCGGGGGAAGGGGCTCTGGGTGTCCATGGCGCTCACGGTAGCGTCGATCTGACGGTCCGTCAGCTAGTGTGGCCGGGCGACTCTGTGCGAAGGCCGTGTGAGGGCCTTGTGGACTCCGGTGCACCGGTCTGTGATCGGCGTCTCCCGCGGCTGACGGAACCGCCCCGAACAAGGCAAACTGACGGGGTTGTTCGTGATGCCTGAGGGGGCGAACGCATGGACGGTGGGCCGCGAGTGCCTGAGCAGCGGCGTCCCGGCTCCGCGGCCGTCGCGGAACCGGCGGCGTTGCGCTTCGGCGTACTCGGTCCGGTGCGGGCCTGGCGCGGCGGAGAGACGCTGAACACCGGCTCCCCGCAGCAGCGGGCCCTGCTGGCCGCCCTGCTGCTGCGCGAAGGCCGTACGGCGACGGCGGCGGAGCTGATCGACGCGCTCTGGGGCGCCGAGCCGCCGTCCCAGGCGCTGGCGGCCCTGCGCACCTACGCGTCCCGGCTGCGCAAGGTGCTGGACCCCGGGGTCCTGGTCAGCGAGTCCGGGGGCTACGCGGTACGGGGCCTGCGCGACGGCGCCCTGGACGTGGCGGTGGCCCAGGACCTCGCGACGGAGGCCGAGAAGGCGCGCGGCACGGGGGATCTGGGCCAGGCGCGGGAGGTGCTGAACCGGGCCCTGGCCCTGTGGGACGGCGAGCCGCTGGCCGGCGTCCCCGGCCCGTACGCGGACGCCCAGCGGGTCCGCCTGGAGGAATGGCGCCTCCAGCTGCTCGAAACCCGCCTGGACATGGACCTGGAGCAGGGCTGCCATGCCGAGGCGGTCTCGGAGCTGACGGCCCTGACGGCGGCGCATCCGCTGCGGGAGCGCCTGCGCGAGCTGCTGATGCTGGCGCTGTACCGCAGCGGGCGGCAGGCCGAGGCCCTCGCCGTGTACGCGGACACCCGGCGCCTGCTGGCGGAGGAGCTGGGCGTGGACCCGCGGCCGGGTCTGCGCGAACTGCAGCAGCGCATCCTCCAGGCCGACCCGGCCCTGGCCGAGCCCGCCACGCCGGCCGCGGAGCCGGCGGCGGTGCCCGTGCGCCCGGCCCAGCTGCCCGCCTCGGTCCCGGACTTCACCGGCCGGGCCGCCTTCGTCGGCGAGCTGAGCGAGGTGCTGGCGTCGGCGTCCGAGGCGGAGGGCCGGGTGATGGCGGTCTCCGCGCTGGCCGGGATCGGCGGCGTGGGCAAGACGACGCTCGCGGTGCACGTCGCCCACAAGGCCCGCCACGCGTTCCCGGACGGACAGCTGTACGTGGACCTGCAGGGAGCCGGGCCGCGCCCCGCGGAGCCGGAGACGGTCCTCGGCACCTTCCTGCGCGCGCTGGGCACGGCGGACTCGGCGATCCCCGACTCGCTGGAGGAACGGGCGGCCCTGTACCGCTCGGTCCTGGACGGCCGCCGGGTGCTGGTCCTGCTGGACAACGCGAAGGACGCGGCACAGGTGCGGCCGCTGCTGCCGGGGACGGAGGGCTGCGCCGCCCTCGTGACCTCGCGGGTGCGGATGCTGGACCTGGCCGGGGCGCACCTGGTGGACCTGGACGTCATGTCCCCCGACGAGGCGCTCGCCCTCTTCACGAAGATCGTGGGCGAGGAGCGGGTGGCCGCGGAACGGGACGCGGCGCTGGACGTGGTCGCCGCGTGCGAGTTCCTCCCGCTGGCGATCCGCATCGCGGCCTCCCGCCTGGCGGCCCGCCGCACGTGGACCGTCTCGGTGCTGGCGGCCAAGCTGGCGGACGAGCGCCGCCGCCTGGACGAACTCCAGGCCGGCGACCTGGCGGTGAAGGCCACCTTCGAGCTCGGCTACGGCCAGCTGGAGCCGGCCCAGGCCCGGGCCTTTCGTCTGCTGGGCCTGGCGGACGGTCCGGACATCTCGCTGGCGGCGGCGGCCGCGGTCCTGGACCTCCCGCAGGAGGAGACGGAGGACCTGCTGGAGTCCCTGGTCGACACCTCCCTCCTGGAGTCGGCGGCGCCGGGGCGCTACCGCTTCCACGACCTGGTCCGGCTGTACGCGCGGGCCTGTGCGGAGCGGGACGAGCAGCCGCCCGGTGAGCGGGCGGCCGCCATGTCGCGGTTGCTGGACTTCTACCTGGCCACGGCGACGCGGGTGTACGCCATAGAGCGCCCCGGGGACCGCACCGTGGACCACCTGGAGAAGACGGAGCGCCCCGGCCGGGAGTTCGCGGACGACGCCGGGGCCCTGGACTGGCTGCACGCCGAAGCCGCCTGCATCCTCGCCTGCGTCCAGCAGTCGCTCGCCGCCGCCACGCTGCGCAAGGCCGTCGACCTGCTGCTCGCGTCGAAGGACCTGGCCGAGTCCGGAGCCAGCGCGCTGCGCTACGGGGCGGCGACCCAGGCCGCCCGCGACGCCGCGGCCGTCCTCGGCGACGCCTACGCGGAGGGCAGGGCCCGGACCACGCTCGCGCAGGTGCTCAGCCATGCCGGCCGGTTCGAGGAGGCCGGCGCCGAGACCGAGCGCGCCATCGCACTCGGCCTGGTCACGGGTGACCCCTGGACCTACGGCAACGCCCACAACGAGCAGGGCATCATCGCCAACTGCCTGAACCAGCGCTCCGTCAGCGAGACCCACCTGCGTGAGGCGATCAAGGCGTTCCGCGCCGACGGCAACCGCCCCGGCGAGGCCAGCGCCCTGTGCAACCTCTCCCGTGTGCTGGTCTCGCTGGACCGCGCCTCGACCGCCATCGAACTGGTGCGTCAGGGCATCGCCATCTACGACGAACTCGGGCTGACCTTCCGGCTGGCCAACGCGCGGTACGCGCTGGGCATCGCGCTCGGACACAGCGGGCACCACAACGAGGCGCTGGAGGAGCTCGGCGCGGCGCTGGCGACGTTCACCGTGAACCGGCAGCGCCTGTGGGAGGGCACCACCCAGTTCCGCATCGCCCAGGTCCACCTGGCCGTGGGGCGCCCCGCCCGGGCCGCGCAGCATGCCGAGCAGGCCCTGACGACCGGTTACATTGGGGGCGACTGGATGCGCGCCAACATCCTGACGCTCCTGGGGCACTCGCTGGAGAGGCTGGAGCAGACGGACCGGGCGAGGGCGTGCTGGCGCGAGGCACTCGCCGTCTATGAGGGCGCGGGCTCGCCCGAGGCCGACGAGCTGCGGCGCCTGCTTCCCTCGGTCGCGCTGCTCTGACCTCGCCGGACACCGCGTTCATCGAACGTTTATCACCGCTTGCCATCCTCAAGGCATCGATCCGCCGCAACCGGGGGGAGCCGGTGGATCGCGTGGGACTCACGGATAAGGTGAGCGCCCCGGAACGCCCGTTCGACAGCTCGCGGGGGAGTTGCCGAACGGGCGTTCCCCTCAGCTCTGGCACAGGGGAGTTTTCATGAGCAACACCGAAGAGCCCGAGATCGCGGCCGAGGTCACCACCCTCGACAGCCACATGCCGGCTCCGCCGAAGGACGGCGCCGTCACGACCCTCGACAGCCACATGCCGGCTCCGCCGAAGGACGAGACGATCACCACGATGGACAGCCACATGCCGGCACCGCCGGCGCTGGACCTGAACGGGAAGTAGCCCACCCTCCGACGGGGGACCGGCCGCGGCGGCACCGAGGGGGAGCCGCCGCGGCCGAGGCGTGTGCGGACCTCACCCCCTCCCGCGCAGAACCCCCTTCACCACCTTCCCGCTCGCGTTGCGCGGCAGCTCGCGCACGAACTCCACCGCCCTGGGCACCTTGTAGTTCGCCATCTCGCGCCGGGACCAGGCGATCAGGTCGTCGGCGGTGAGGGGCGAACCGGGGCGGCGGACGACGAAGGCCTTGGCGACCTCGCCGAGGCGGGGGTCGGGGACGCCGATCACGGCCGCCTCCCGGACATCCGGGTGAAGGCCCAGCAGCTGCTCTATCTCCGCCGGGTAGGCGTTGAAGCCGCCGACGATGAACATGTCCTTGATGCGGTCGGTGATGCGCAGGTTCCCCGAGGGGTCCAGGACGCCCACGTCGCCCGTGCTCAGCCAGCCGTCCGCGGAGATCACCTGGGAGGTCGCCGCGTCGTCCTGGAAGTAGCCGCGCATCACGTTGAACCCGCGGACCAGGACCTCGCCCGGGGTGCCGGCCGGTACCGGGGCCCCGGAGGCGTCCACGACCCTCACCTGCGTGCCCGGGATGGCACGGCCGGAGGAGGACGCGATCAGCGACGGGTCGTCGCCGCGCCGGCACATCGTGACGATGCCGCTCGCCTCGGACAGGCCGTACGCCGTCAGGACCGTGCCCACCCCGAGTTCGCCGCACAGGCGTTCCACCAGCCGCAACGGCACCACCGCCGCCCCCGTCACCACCAGCCGCAGCGCCGACAGATCGTGGGCGTCCCGCGCCGGGTGGTCCAGCAGCGACTGGTGCAGGGTCGGGGGGCCCGGCAGGACCGAGATCCGTTCCGCCGCTATGTTCGCCAGCGCCGTCTCCACGCTGAACACCGGCTGCGGGACCATCGTCGCCCCGCGCATCAGGCAGGCGATCACCCCGGCCTTGTAGCCGAAGGTGTGGAAGAAGGGGTTGACGATGAGGTAGCGGTCCGTGGGGCGCAGGCCCGCCAGGTCCGCCCAGATCGCGTACGCCCGCAGGGTCTGCGCGTGGGTGATCACCGCGCCCTTGGGACGGCCCGTCGTACCGGACGTGTAGACGATGTCCGACACGGCCCCGCCCGTCAGCTCCCCCGCGCGCCGCCGCACCCCGGCACCGTCCACCCCCTCGCCGCCCGCCAGGAAGTCCTTCCACGTCCGGAAGTCGCACGGCGCGTCCTCCGCCAGGACCACCACCTCCTCCAGCGCGGGCAGGCCGGGCAGCGGGCCCCGGCCGTCCGCCGCCCCCGGCGCCCCCTCCCCCGCCGCCCGGCGCAGGCTCGCCACGTACGACGTGCCCAGGAACGTGCCCGTGACGAAGAGCAGCCTGGTCCCGCTGCGGCGCAGTACGTCCGCCGCCTCCGCCCCCTTGAAGCGGGTGTTGAGCGGGACCAGGACCGCGCCCGCCGTCACCGCCCCGAGGGCCGCCACCATCCAGTCCAGGGAGTTGGGCGCCCACACCGCCACCCGGTCACCGGCCTCCACCCCGCTCGCCAGGCAGGCCGCCGCCGCGCGTTCGACGCGGGTGCCCAGCTCGGCGTAGGTGATCCTCGTGCGGCCGTCGACCACGGCCTCGGTGTCCGCGTACCGCGCGGCCGACCAGCGGACCAGTTCCGGGATGGTGTCCCACTCGACCACGACCGCCTCCCAGCCGGGAACCAAAGAGCTGACTGACCGTCAGATTAGCGGTAATCTGACGTACTGTCAGGAGAGGGGGGATGCCGTGACAGCCATGGCAGGAACCGGGCTCAAGGACGCCACCGCCATCGTCGGGATCGGGCAGACCGCGTTCGCCAAGCACCTTCCGCAGGACGAGAAGACGCTCGCCTGCCAGGCCGTGCTGGCCGCGCTCGACGACGCGGGGATAGCACCCGGCGAGGTCGACGGGCTCGCCTCCTACACCATGGAGGAGACCGACGAGGTGGAGCTGGCGAAGGCCGTCGGGTTCGGTGACCTGACCTTCTTCAGCAAGGCGGGGTACGGCGGGGGCGGCTCCTGCGCCACCGTCGCCCACCTCGCCGCCGCCATCGCCTGCGGGCAGGCGAGCGTCGGCGTCGCCTGGCGGTCCCGCAAACGGGGCAGCGGGCCCCGGCCGTGGACGAACACCGCCGTGCAGCTGCCCACCCCCGCCCAGTGGACCCGGCCCTTCGGGCTGCTCCGGCCCGCCGACGAGATCGCCATGCTCACCCGCCGCTACCTGCACGAGTACGGCGCCACCCGCGACCACCTCTTCAACGTCGCCCTCGCCTGCCGGAACCGGGCCAACCAGAATCCGGCCGCCGTCATGTACGAACGGCCGCTGACCCGCGAGATGTACATGACCTCCCGGTGGATCAGCGAGCCGCTCTGCCTCTTCGACAACTGCCTGGAGACGGACGGGGCCCTCGCGTGCGTGGTCGTCGGCCGGGAACGGGCCCGGGACTGCCGCCACAGACCCGTCTACGTCCACTCCGCCGCCCAGGGACTGCCCGCCCAGCACCACGGCATGGTCAACTACTGGAACGACGACCCCCTCACCGGCCCGGCCTGGACCGCCGCCCGCCACCTGTGGAAGCACGCCGACCTCACCCCGGACGACGTGGACGTGGCCCAGATCTACGACGCCTTCACCGCGCTCATCCCGCTCTCCCTGGAGGGATACGGCTTCTGCGGGCGAGGGGAGGGCGGGGCGTTCACCGAACAGGGGGCCCTGGAGATCGGGGGCCGGCTGCCCCTCAACACCAGCGGCGGCGGGCTCAGCGAGGCCTATGTGCACGGCTTCAACCTCATCACCGAGGGCGTGAGGCAACTGCGCGGGACCAGCACCGCCCAGGTACCCGGCGCCGCCACCTGCCTGGTCACCGCCGGGGAAGGCGTGCCCACCTCCGCCCTGCTGCTGCGGAACTGAGGAGCCGATCATGCTGACCCCCGTCACCGACACCGACGGCGCGCCCTTCTGGGAGTACGCGGCCCGCGGTGAACTGCGCGTCCAGGCCTGCGGGGACTGCGGTGAGCCGCGGTTCCCGCCCCGGCCCTGCTGCCCGCACTGCCAGTCCTTCGCGGCCGAGTGGCGGCCGGTGTCGGGGCGCGGGCGCGTGTGGTCCTACGTCGTGCCGCATCCGCCGCTGCTGCCCGACTACGCCGCGCAGGCGCCGTACAACGTCGTCGTGGTGGAGCTGGAGGAGCATCCGCGCATCCGGCTGGTCGGGAATCTGATCAGCCACGCCGGGGCGCCCCTCGACTCCGTCGATCCGGGGCGCATCAGGATCGGCGCCCGGGTGCGGGTGGTGTTCGGCGACGACGGGCTGCCGCGCTGGGTGCCGGCGTGAGCACCGTGCGGGTGGACACCGACCGGGACAGCGGTGTCGCCGTCGTCACGCTGGACCGGCCCGAGCGGCTCAACGCCGTCGATCTGGAGATGGTGCGCGAACTCGTCCGGGTGTGGGGGGAGTTGCGGTTCGACGACTTCGTGCGGGCCGTCGTGCTCACCGGGAGCGGGGAGCGGGCGTTCTGCACCGGGATCGACCGGGACGCCGTCGTACCGCAGCCCTCGTCGCCGTACATGCAGGACGATCCGCTGCTGCGGATCGGGCCCAAGGCGAACGGCCTGTGGAAGCCGGTGGTGGCCGCCGTGCGCGGGATGGCCTGCGGGGGCGCCTTCTATCTGCTGGGCGAGAGCGAGTTCGTCGTCGCCGACCCGACTGCCGAGTTCTTCGATCCGCACACCACGTACGGCATGGTCAGCGCCTACGAGTCCATGCTGATGGCCGCGCGGATGCCGTACGGGGAGGTGGCCCGGATGATGCTCATGGGCACCGCCGAGCGGATCTCCGCCCGGCGGGCCCACGAGATCGGCCTGGTCACGGAGGTCACCGAGCCGGGCGGGGCGGTGGCGGCCGCCGTGCGCTGCGCCACCGCCGTCGCCGCTTGCCCGCCGGAGGGGGTGCAGGGGACCGTACGGGCGCTGTGGGCGGCCCGGGAGGCGGCCCTGGCGCAGGCGTTCGCCCAGGCCCCGCACCTGGTCGCCCTCGGCAATCTGCCGCCCGCGCGGCAGACGGAACTGTTCACCGGGAGACGGCGGGAGTTCCGGCTGCGCTAGCCGGCGAGCCTGGCCCTGGGATCCGCACCGGCCTCGGCCTCGAAGGTGGCCGGGCGGGTGCCGGGTGGGTGACACCGCGTGGCGGCCGCGGTGCGCCGGGGGTAGCGTCAGCCCTGGACGGCCGCCGTCTGGAGCCCTTCCGTGACACACCGGTACGACGGCCGTCGCACACCCCCTCACGCGGTGCGTGCCGTTCCCGTCCCCTTCTCCGCGTCCAGCGCGTACACGCACCGGTCCTTGCTGCACGCGTACACCACGCCGTCCTTGACGACCGGGGAGCCGGTGATCTCGCCCCCCGTGGCCAGCTTCCACCTGAGCCGGCCGTCGTCGGCCTTCAGCGTGTACAGAAGATGGTCCGTCGAGCCGAAGTGGATACGGCCCTCGGCCACCGCGGGCGCGCCCACGACGTCACCGCCCGCCTGGAAGCGCCACTTGGGCGTGCCGGTGACCGCGTCCAGGGTGTACAGGCCCTTGCCGCTGCCGACATGGACGTGCCCGGCCGCCACGAGCACCGGTTCCACGGAGGAGCGGGCCTCGGTGGCGATGCGCCAGCGGTCCCGGCCGTCGGTGGCGTCGAGGGCGTAGACCGTGCCGAGGTAGTCGGCGAGGTACACCCCGCCGCCGGTCACCGCCGGGCCGGGCGTGAAGGCGGGCGGGCAGAGGAAGACCGCGGGGGCCTCGAAGTGCCAGCGGACCATGCCGCTCGCCGCCTCGACGGCGAGGACGCGGGTGCCCGCCGAGACGTAGACGTAGCCGTCGGGCGCCGGCGTGAGACGGACGGGCACACCGCCGCAGGAGGCGGCGTCGCCGACCGGGTACGACCAGCGTTCCTCACCGGTGCGGGCCTCCAGGGCGCGCAGCCGGGCGTCCTGCCAGACGTAGACCGTGCCGTCGTGGACGAGCGGGCCGGCCTCGGGGGACTCGAAGTCGGTCTGACAGCCGGTGATCTCCCACAGCTTCTGCCCGTTCGCGGCCTCCCAGGCCTGCACGCCGCCGCCGCGGGTACCGGTGACGACCGTGCCGTGGTCGGCCTTGAGGGAGTACACCCAGGCGTCCGTGGACAGCCGCCACAGGTCGGTGCCCTCGCGGGCGTCCAGGGCGAACAGGGTCGGGCCGTCCGAGGCGTGGATACGGCCGTCCGCCACCGCCATCGACCAGGCCACGTCCCGCGTCTTGAAGCGGCGGCGGCCGGTGCCCACGTCCAGGGCGTGCACCTCGAAGGAGGTGACGTAGACCAGGTCGCCGTCGACGGCGGGGGTGCCCCAGACCTCGTTGGACATACGGAACCGCCAGGGCCGCCAGCCGTTCGCCGTCTCCGGGGGCTGGGCCGGGGCGGGCGGTACGGCAGGGCCTACGGCAGGGTCTGGGCCGGCGACACCGGCGACACCGGTGCGCGGGCGGGACCAGCTGGCGACCAGGCCGGCCTCCGGTGGCGGCGCCTTGACGGCGGCGGCGCGGGCGTCGGCGACGCGCGGGCCGGGGCCGATGGGCACCTGGGCGCCGGCCAGCCGGACCGGGCCGGTGTCGGGTCGTACGGGGGCGGCGGGGGTACGGCCGAGCGGCCGCCGCTCCTGGGCCCGCCGGTCGGGGCCAGGGAGGCCTTGGCGGCGGGGCGGCCGCCGCGGCGGGCCTCGATGAGGGCGACGGCCTTCTCGGGCAGCCAGGCGGAGGCGGTGCCGCTGTCGTCGGAGCCGGACCCGAAGAGATGCGGCGCCAGCTGGGCCTGCAGGTCGGCGGGGCTGGGGCGGGCGGAGGCCTCCATCTGCATGCAGACCTCGATGAGCGGGCGCAGCTCGTCGGGCAGGCCGGTGAGGTCCGGGCCCTCGCGCAGCAGCATGAACACCGTCTCGACCGGGTTGGCGCCGTGGAAGGGCGGATGCCCGGTGGCCGCGAAGACCAGCATCGAGCCGAGCGAGAAGACGTCGCTGGCGCCGGTGACGCTGCGGGAGTCCTTGGCCTGCTCGGGGGACATGTAGGCGGGGGTACCGACGGCGACGTTCGTCATGGTCAGGCGGGTGTTCGAGACTCCGGAGGCGATACCGAAGTCGATCACCCGGGGGCCGTCCTCGACCACGAGCACGTTGGACGGCTTGAGGTCGCGGTGCACCAGCCCCGCGCCGTGGATGGACTGCAGGGCCTCCGCCACCCCCGCCGCCAGCCAGCGCACGGCCTGGGCCGGGAGCGGCCCGCAGTCGTTCACTATCTCTTCGAGGGAGGGCGCCGGGACGTACGCGGTCGCGAGCCAGGGCACGGCGGCGCGCGGGTCGGCGTCGACGACGGCCGCCGTGTAGAAGCCGGAGACCGCGCGGGCCGCCTCCACCTCACGGGTGAAGCGGACCCGGAACAGCTGGTCCTCGGCCAGCTCGGTGCGCACCGTCTTGATCGCCACGCGCCGGCCGGACGCCGAGCGCGCGAGATAGACCAGCCCCATGCCGCCGGCGCCCAGCCGGCCCAGCACCTCGAACGGCCCGATCCGCCGCGGATCGTGCTGTGTCAGCTGATCCACCACTTGCCTGCCACCTCCCCGTACGAGCCGCGCCATCCACATATGTACGCGACCGAAGTGCAGCGTCTCACCACCGCACCGCCATGGCGGCACGCACCCCGATTCTTCCTGGCCGGGCGGCTGGTTGCGAACCCGGTGAGAATAGGGGTGTCTCGCCATCAATCCGACCAAAGCGGACGGATCAGCGCTGCAGCAGTGCGAACGACGCCCCCTGATTGTCGGTGACGACGGCCACTCGTCCGTACGACGTCTCAAAGGGTGGCGCCTGCACCCGGCCCCCGAGCCGCTGTACGGCCCCGAGGGCGTCGTCGAGGTCCGTCACCCGGAAGTGGGCGAGGAAGTGCGGGGGCATCTCGGCCGGGAAGACCTCGGTGACGTGGGCGCGGCCGAAGTCGGGCTCCGCCCCCTCGCCGAAGAGGGCGTCGTGGAAGAGGCCGCCGTAGAAGGCGTTGGCGCCGGCGGTGTCCCGGGTGTAGAGCTCGGCCCAGACGAAGGTGCCGGGCTCGTGCCGCCGCCCGAAGCCGTGGTGGCTGCCCGCCTGCCACAGCCCGAAGACCGCGCCCTCGGGGTCGGCGGCGAGGGCGGCGACACCCAGGTCGCCCACCGGGAAGGGGGCCATGACCACCTGCCCGCCGGCCTCGGTGATCCGCCGGCCGAGCGCCCGGGCGTCGGGGGTGGCGAAGGAGACCGTCCAGACGGTGGGCATACGGCCGTCGATCTTGGGAGCCAGCGAGGCGACGGGCTCCCCCGTCAGCCGGGCCCACACCGAGGAGCCGTAGGCGTCCGCGAAGGTCCACCCGAAGAGCTCACCGTAGAACCGCTTGCCGGCCTCGACGTCGGCGAGCTGGGCGTCCACCCAGCACGGCACGCCCTCCCCGTAGACCTCTCCGGTCTCTTGCGCCTCTTCGTTCCCGGATGCCCTGTTTTCGGCCATGTCGTCAAAGTAACCGGGCCACGGGCACCCCGCAGACCAGGCACACCACCCTCAGCGCACCCGTGCACCCCATTTGCAGTCGGCCGAATCGCGCTCCGATCACCCGTCGGTAAGCTGACGGCATGACAGGACAAGTGCGTACCGTCGACGGCCGCGTGGCCGGCCGGCGTGGGCAGGCGACCCGGCAGAAGCTGCTCGACTGCCTCAGCGAGATGCTCAGCTCCTCCCCCTACCGGGACGTCAAGGTCATCGATGTCGCCCGGAAGGCGGGCACTTCACCCGCGACCTTCTACCAGTACTTCCCGGACGTCGAAGGCGCCGTCCTGGAGATCGCCGAGCAAATGGCGGCCGAGGGCGCCGGATTGACCGAACTGCTCGAGGGCCGGTCCTGGGCCGGGAAGTCGGGATGGCAGACCGCGCAGGAACTCGTGGACGGCTTCCTGGAGTTCTGGCGGAAGAACGACGCGATCCTGCGGGTGGTCGACCTCGGCGCGGCCGAGGGGGACAAACGGTTCTACAAGCTCCGCATGAAGATTCTGAACTCGGTGAACAACTCCCTCTCCGACGCCATCGCCGAGCTGCAGTCCAAGGGCAGGGTCGACAAGGACGTGAATCCGGCGGCGGTGGCCGGTTCGCTGGTCGCGATGCTCGCGGCGGTGGCGGCGCACCAGAAGGGCTTCTCGTCCTGGGGCGTGAAGCAGGCGGAACTCAAGCCGAACCTGGCCCTGTTGGTCCACCTGGGCGTGACCGGGAAGAAGCCGAGCAGGTAACACGGCCCCGGCGCACCCCTTTTACCGGTCCCCAAGTCCTGTCTGGCGGGCGGTGGTTCACCTGTGGTGAGCCGCCGCCCGCTCTGCTGTGCGCCGCCTTCACGCGGGCAGCGGACGGTCCTGTACGACATGCTTCATCACGAGGGTCGAGGTCAGCCGCTGCACTCCGGGCAGGGTCGCGAGCCGCTCGTCGTACAGCCGCTGGAAGGCCGCGAGGTCGGCGGTCGCGACCCGGAGCAGATAGTCGGGCTCACCGAACAGTCGCTGGGCGTCGAGGACGTGCTCCAGCTCTCCGACCGCCCGCTCGAACTCGACGACCGTGTCCCGGTCCTCCTGCCGCATGGAGACGAAGACCAGCGCCTCGAAGTTCAGGCCGAGCGCGGTCGCGTCCACGATCGCGCGGTAGCCCTGGATGGCGCCGGAGCGCTCCAGCTCGCGCAGCCGCCGGTGGCAGGGCGAGACGCTGAGCCGCACCCGCGCGGCCAGCTCGGTCACGGTCAGCCGCCCATCCTGCTGCAGCTCGGCAAGGATTTTCCGGTCTACGTCGTCCATGAGGCAGATCTTCCCTCAGACAGACGGGCTGTGGGCAAACTTCGGGAACACTTTCGGGCCATTCACGCCTAATGTCGCCGACATGGACTCGGGACTGCTCTTCTCCTTCCTCGCCGTGGACTTGCTGCTGGTGTGCGTACCGGGCGCCGACTGGGGGTATGTCATCGCGGCGGCCCTGCGCGGGCGCCCCGTCATGCGCGCGGTCGCCGGCCTGGTCTCCGGTTACGCCCTGCACACGGCCCTCGCGACGGCGGGCCTCGCGGTCCTGGTGGCGGGCTCGCCCCGGCTGCTGACGGCCCTGACGGTGGCGGGTGCCGGGTATCTGCTGTGGCTGGGGTGGGGGGTGCTGCGCCGGCCGGCGGTGCCGGGCGCGGCGGAGCGGTCCGCCGACGACCGGGGTCTCTTCCTGCGCGGCGCCACGATCAGCGGCCTGAACCCCAAGGGCCTGCTGCTGTACCTGTCCGTCCTCCCGCAGTTCCTCACCCTGCACGGCACCCACCTGCCGGTCGCCGCCCAGACGGCGGCCATGGGCCTGCTCCACATGGCCTGCTGCGCGGTGGTCTACCTCACGGTCGGCACGCTGGCGCGTGCGCTGCTCTCCGCGAGGCCGGCCGCGGCTCGTGCGGTGACGCGGACATCGGGGGCGGCGATGCTGGGGATCGGGGCGTTCTTGCTGGTGGAGCGGTTGGCCACGCTCTAGCCGCAGCAGGTGACGCGACGTGACGTCGGGCGGCTGCGGCATCGTCCCGGCCGGTCGCGCCCGCACGGCGGAGCCCGATCGACACAGCCCCGCGCCCCTCAGGGAGCCGCAGTGATCCGGAACAGCCGGATCTGCCTGCTCACCCGGGCCTGGTACGCGGCGTACGGCGGCCAGAACGCGAGGACCGCCCGCCAGGCGGCCGCCCGCTCCTGCCCCGCCAGCAGCCGGGCGGTGACCGGGATGTCCCGCCCCTTCCAGCTGATCGACGCCTCGGGGTGGGCCAGGAGGTTGTGGGTCCAGGCGGGATGCCCGGTCCGCCCGAAGTTGGAGCCGACCAGGATCCAGCTCCTGCCGTCCTCCTGCGGCACACAGGCCAGCGGCGTCCGGCGGGGCAGTCCGCTGCGGGCGCCGGTGGAGATGAGGACCACCCCGGGCAGCATCCGGGCACTGAGCAGGAACCGGCCCCCGGTGAGCCGGTGCACGGCCCGGTCGAGCGCCGGCACCACATGCGGGGCGACCCGCGCGAAGGTCCGGGTGGACGACACCCGCTGCACGAGGCGCGCACCGGGCCCGGCCGTCACACCGCCACCTCCCCGCCCGCGAAGAGTCCGGTGGCCTCGGCCGCCCGGTCCCGCAGCCGGTGCACGGGCCCGAACAGCAGCTCGTCCCCGGCCGCCCGCTTGAAGTACAGCTGCGCGTCGTGCTCCCAGGTGAACCCGATCCCGCCGTGCAGCTGGATCCCCTCGCCGGCGGCCAGCCGCAACGCCTCCAGCGCCTGGGCGAGCGCGAGCCCGCCACCGGCCGGCGACCCGCAGGCCGCCGACGGCGAGACCGGGGCACAGGCGGCGGCCCACGCGGCGTGATAGGCCGCCGACCGCGCCGCCTGCACCCCCACGTACACATCGGCCAACCGGTGCTTCACCGCCTGGAAGGACCCGACGGGCCGCCCGAACTGCTCGCGCTGCCGCACGTACTCCACGGTCCGCTCCAGCACCCGGTCGGCCGCCCCGACGGCCTCGCAGGCGAGCACGGCGGCGGCCGAGTCCCCCAGGGCGGCGAGGGCGGGCAGCACGTCCGCGTCCTCTTCTCCGAGCAGCTCCGCCCGCACGTCGCGGAGTTGCACACGCGCCTGCGGCCGGGTGGCGTCGAGCGCGGTCTGCCGGATCCGTACGACTCCGGACGCGTCCCCCGCCACCAGGAACAGCAGGGTGCGGGACCGGGCGAAGCCGCCGGTGTGCGCGGCGACGAGCAGCAGATCCGCGCTGTGCCCGTCCAGCACCTGGTCGACCTGCCCGTACAGCCGCCAGTCGCCGTCGGCGCGCCGGGCCTGGACCCCGCCGGCCCGTCCGCCGCCGGCGGCGAAGCCGCCGTTGTCGCCGGTCAGGGCGAGGGCGGTGGTGAGCGTGGGGCCGGGGACGGCGAGTGCGGCGGTGCGGGTGCCGGCGGCCAGGCCCGGCAGCAGTTCGGCGCGCTGGGCCGGTGTGCCCAGCGCGAGGAGCAGCGGGGCGGTGAGGACGGCGGTGGCGAGCAGCGGGCAGGGGGCGAGGCAGCGGCCGGTCTCCTCGCAGGCCAGGGCCAGTTCGGTGACCGAGCAGCCGACACCGCCGTATCGCTCGGGCAGGGCGAGTCCCGGCAGGCCGAGCTGGTCGGCGAGGGCGGACCACAGCAGGGGGTCGTGTCCGGCCGGGCTGTCGACGGCGGCCCGCAGCTCCGCCGGGCCGCACCGCTTGTGCAGCAGCTCGCGCAGGGTGCGGCGGATCTCGACCTGCTCGGCGGTGAGGCGCGTGTCCATGGCTCTTCCCTCCGCATCTGACGGGCCGTCATATTAGGAGTCCGGGAACGATATGCACAGGGGAAGGTGGGCTGTGATGACTCCGGGAAGCCGGAAAGTCGCCGTGGTGGGTGTCTCGCTCTCCGACTGCGGACGCGTGGACGACGCCACCCCGTACTCGCTGCACGCGCAGGCGGCCCGCCGTGCCCTGGCCGACGCCGGTCTCGGCCGTGAGGTGGTGGACGGATTCGCCTCCGCGGGCCTCGGCACGCTGGCCCCGGTCGAGGTGGCCGAGTATCTGGGCCTGCGTCCCACCTGGGTGGACTCCACCTCGGTCGGCGGCTCGACCTGGGAGGTCATGGCGGCGCACGCGGCGGACGCGATAGCGGCGGGCCACGCGAACGCCGTCCTCCTCGTCTACGGCTCGACGGCACGGGCGGACATCAGGGCGGGCCGCAGGACGGGCGACCTCTCCTTCGGCGCCCGCGGCCCCCTGCAGTTCGAGGTCCCCTACGGCCACACCCTGATCGCCAAGTACGCGATGGCCGCCCGCCGCCACATGATCGAGCACGGTACGACCGTCGAGCAGCTGGCACAGGTGGCGGTCCAGGCCAGGGCCAACGCGGCACTGAACCCGGAGGCGATGTTCCGCGACCCGATCACGGTCGACGACGTCCTCGCCGGCCCGGTGATCGCCGATCCGTTCACCAGGCTGCACTGCTGCCTGCGCTCGGACGGCGGCGCGGCGGTCCTGCTGGCGGCCGAGGAGTACGTACGGGACTGCCGCACGGCACCGGTCTGGATCCTCGGGACCGGCGAGCACGTCTCGCACGCGGCGATGTCCGAGTGGCGGGACTTCACGGTGTCCCCGGCGGCGGTCAGCGGCCGCCTCGCCTTCGCCCGGGCCGGGGTGCGCCCCGCCGAGATCGACTTCGCGCAGATCTACGACGCCTTCACCTACATGACCCTGGTGACCCTGGAGGACCTGGGCTTCTGCGCGAAGGGCGAGGGCGGGGCGTTCGTGGAGAAGGGCCGGCTGCTGGTGCGGGGCGGGGACCTGCCGGTGAACACCGACGGGGGCGGGCTGTCCGCCCAGCATCCCGGTATGCGCGGGCTGTTCCTGCTGGTGGAGGCGGTACGGCAGCTGCGCGGCGAGGGCGGGGAGCGGCAGGTGCGGGCCCGGGACGGACAGCTGCCGAGACTGGGGGTGGCCTCGGGGACGGGCGGGTGGTTCTGCTCCTCGGGGACGGTGGTGCTGGGCCGGTGACGGGCGCGTTTCAGTCGTCGTCCCGCAGTCTGCGCCAGATACGGGTGCGGTGCAGGAGGTAGGCGGAGCCGATCAGGGCGACCGCCTGCAGCCCCACGGCGAGCAGCCAGAATTCGTCCTTCGTCTCCAGTCTGTTCGTCAGGAACGTGAAGTTCATGCCGAAGAACCCGGTCAGGAACGACAGCGGCAGGAAGATCACCGACACGATCGCCAGCCGGTTGATCACGCCGTTCTGCTCGCCCGCGACGAGCGAGGAGTAACTGCTGAAGGCCCGTCGGGTGGCGTCCTGGAGAGACTCGATGTCGGCGAGCACCAGCCTTCCGGCGGCCTGGAACTCCTGGGCACGCCGTTGCCGCTCCTCGGGGAAGGTGGAGCTCATCATCCGCCGGGTGATGATCTCGTCGGTCACCTGGAGATAGGGCAGCAGAGCGTGGTGCAGGAGGGCGGAACGCCGCCGCAGCCGCGCCAGCCGGTAGACCTGCTCGGGGCGCCGGTACTCGAACATGTCGTCCTCCAGTTCCTCCGTCTGCAGCAGGGCCCGCACGGCGGCCCGGCGGAAGGTGGTCAAGGCCTCCTGGAGCAGCAGGAAGAGCACGGCCACGGTGTCGTCGGGCCGCTCGTGCCGCAACACCGCGGCGAAGCTCTTCGCCAGCCCGGCCTGGCCCCGGTGCGCGGTGGCCAGGAACCGCTCCGTCACCACCACGTGGAGGTGGGCGATGTCGTCCTCGTGGACCACCGGCACGACGAAGGAGGCCCGGTCCCCCAGGAACTCCGCCCGCGCGGGCTCGCCCGGCCTGCCGAACCAGTCCAGGTCCGCGGCGTCCAGGCCCAGCTGATCGGCGAGCGGCGTTTCCCGTGCCGGTGCCTGCGCCGGCAGCTCGACGTCGACGAGCAGAAAGTGGTCGACGGCCAGCCGCTCCCGCGCCTCCGAGACATCCGTGCGGGTGATGGTCCCTTCCGGCATCGACACCACCGTTACGATCATCGCCCCTCACCGTCACTCCCGAAGCCCGTGGCTTCGAGCCTCCCCGCGCCCCGGGGTCCGCGCATCCGGAGGCACTCGTGCGCGTCGCGGGACGGCCGCCGAACGGACGACCTCGCCCGGCCGGGCGCGCCCGCACCGGCGGGCGGCCGGGCGGAGATACTCGGCACATGGAAACGGATCTCCACGCACTGCTGAGGTCGCTGCGGGTATGGGACCCGGACGTCACGGACCTGCGCCCGTTCGACCCGGACACCGCCCCGCCGACCCCGCTGCCCCTGTTCACCAGCTGGTTCGCGGACGCGGTGGCGGCGGGACAGCCGGAGCCGCACACGATGTCGCTGGCCACGGTGGACGGGCAGGGGGAGCCGGACGTACGGATCGTGATGCTGCACGGCGCCGACGCGGACGGCTGGTCCTTCGCCACGCACCGCTCCAGCCGCAAGGGCCGGGCCCTGGGCACCCACCCGTACGCGGCACTGGCCTTCTACTGGCCGGTGCTGGGACGCCAGGTGCGGGTGCGCGGGCCGGTGACGGCCGCTCCGGTCCAGGAGAGCCAGGCGGATCTGCACGCCCGCTCGACGGGGGCGCTGGCCGCGGCGCTCACCGGCCGGCAGAGCGAGGATCTGTCCTCGCTGGAGGAGCTGCGGCGGGCGTCGCGGACGGCCTGGGACCGGGCCCGCGAGAACCCGGCCGAGCCGTCCCCGACCTGGACCCTGTACCGGCTGCACCCCCGGACGGTGGAGTTCTTCCAGGGGGACGCCGAGCGGCGGCACGTACGCCTGGAGTACCGCAGGACGGAGTTCGGCTGGAGCAGGGGGCTGCTGTGGCCGTGAGGCCGGGCCGCTCACCCGGACCGGCCGCGGCGCCGGTGGTCACCGCCGGCGCGCCGCGGGCCGGGGCCCGGCCTCAGCCCCGGGGACGCAGCGCGGCGGCGCGCCCCCGGACCAGGAGGTTCTGCGTGCCCAGGCCGATCGCCAGGTAGGCGTACAGCGACGCGGTCCCCAGCAGCCCGGTCCCCGTCGCGTGGTCGATCCACAGGGCCAGCCCGATGTGCACGGCCACCGAGGCGAGCCACAGCCCGGTGGTCGCCACGGTCCCCTTGCGCAGCACCTCGTCCCGGGGCCCGCGCCAGACCCGTACGGTCCGGGCCCTGACCGCGCCCGACACCGCCGCGACGGCCAGGCTGGCCACCAGGAGCACCACGGGCAGCGTGGTCAGCGGGCGGTCCTTGACGACCGAGGCGACACCGAAGGCGATCCCCACGGCGCCCAGGACGGCGAGGACCGCCGGTGCGATCAGCGAGCCGTTGTGCCGTACCGGACGGGTGCGCAGCTGCCGGCGGACCACCAGGCCGACGACCACCACCGCCAGGACGAGGCCGGCCCCGCCGTTCGTGTTCTGCATGTCAACTCCCCGTTTGCGGCACCCGTGTTCAGGGGCACCGCCATGCCGATCATTATGGCGGGCGTTGCGGGGGCCAGGCCGCGGGACGGTGGCCCGGAGGCCGCCCACCCAGCCCCCAGCCCCGGCCCGCTCGGCTCAGCCGCCCAGGGCGGGGCCGGCGAACCGCCACACCGAGAAGTCCGCCACCGGCCGGTACCCGATCCGCCGGTACAGGCCGTTGCTCGTCGGGTTGGCGAGGTCGGTGAAGAGCAGGACCTCCGCCACGCCCGCCTCCCGCGCGGCCCGGCTCACCTCGGCCGTGGCCGCGCCCGCGTATCCGCGCCCGCGCAGGGCCGCCGGGGTGTAGACGGGGGCGATGCGGACCTGGCCGGCCGTCTCGGGGGTGGCTCCGGCCATGGCGAGCGGCTTGCCGTCGTGGGTTTCCCAGAAGGTGACGCCACCGTGGGAGATGCGGGCGTCGGCCCAGTTGCCCGCGTCCTGGCCGACTCCGCCGGTGATCTCCTGGAACTCCTCGAACCACCGGATCAGCAGATCCCGGTCGGCCGGAGCGGCGGTCCGCGCCCGTCCCTGCGGCCGGGGCTCCGGTTCGGTCAACTCGCCGAGCCGGTACAGCCGTTGCCTCTTGTCGGCGGTGACCGCCGTTCCGGTGTGCCGCCGCCAGGCCGCCGCGAAGTGCTCCGCCGTCTCCTGCGGCGCGGAGACTCCGGGGAGCTGGCGGCCCAGCTCCGCGTACCGGGCCGCCAGCGCGTCGGCCTCCTGCGGGGTGAGCGCGGTGACGTGGACGGGGAACGGCGGGGTGTGGAGCAGGGCGGCCCGTACCGTGCCGTCGTCCGCTTCCAGCAGGCCGAAGAGTGGGGCCTCCTCGCCGTACAGGTGCAGCCCGCGGCGGCGCAGCGCATCCGCCACGGTCAGCGGCACCGTGTGCAGCGCGGGGCGGGAGCGCAGGAAGTCGCCCGCGCGGGCGAGGAACTCGTCGAGGTCTTCGGTGAGATGCCAGTTGTCAGGGCGCATACGGCCCATGATCGACGGGAACGTCCGGGCGGAACACCGGTTTTGCCTCCGGGAGCTCAGCCCTTGGGGGCTCAGCCCTCCGGCCGGAACACCGGCCTGCTGTCCGCGAAGGTCACGCGCAGCGGCAGCCCGGCCCGCAGGTCCTGTCCCGCGCAGTCCACCACCTGCGTCATCATCCGCGGGCCCTCCGCCAGGTCGACCACGGCGGCCACGTAGGGCGTACGGTCGCCGAAGGGCGGAAGGTCGTTGCGGTGGACCGTGGACCAGGTGTAGAGCACGGCCCGGCCGCTCGCCTCCTCCCAGGTCACCGCCTCGCTCCAGCAGTACGGGCAGAACTCGCGGGGATAGTGGTGGGCCCGGCCGCAGGACCCGCAACGCCGGATCAGCAGCCGGCCCCGCGCGGCCGCCTCCCAGTAGGGCCGGGTGAAGGCGTCGGGCTCCGGGATGTCGTGGCGCGCCGCGCTCATCCGAACCACCCCAGCCAGGCGTCCAGCGACCAGGTCTGCCACGCCATCCCGAAGAAGCCGGCCAGCGAGATCAGCGCCATCATCGAGTTCTGGCCCTGCTCGGCCCAGTCGTGGATCATCAGGACGAAGTAGACCGCGTTCAGCACCAGCCCGCCGAGCAGCGCCACCGGGGTCAGGAAGCCCAGGACCAGGCCGAGGCCGAGGGAGAGTTCGGCGTAGGCGACGACGTACGCCATCAGCTTCGGGCGTGGCTTCACCACCGCCTCGAAGCCCGTCCGCACCACCGTCCAGCGGTGTCCGGCCGCCACGTCCGCCGCCCATGCGATGCCGCTGCCCCGTTCGAACCAGGCCTTCTTGTCCTTGTGCCGCCAGCTCTCCAGCCACCACAGCCCGAGACCGATCCGCAGCACCGCCAGCCACTGGGCGCCGTCCAGCCATAGGGAGTCCATGAATCTGACGGTACGTCAGTTCCTGGTCGATGCCCACCTCCACAACCAGGTCTTCTACGTCACCGGCCCCACCCACTCCTCCTACACCCGTGATCAATCCGCAACCAATTCCGGTCTTGACCGAGACCCATCAACGGAGTGCGTGATTACGCTCCGAGCATGGCCGACTCCCGTTCCGCTTCCGTACCGCTCTCCGTCACCCCCGCCGACCGCCCGGTCTATGTCATCGGCGCCGGTCCGGGCGGCCTGGCCGCCGCCCACGCGCTGCGGGCCCGGGGCATACGGGCCGTGGTCCTGGACAAGGCCGACCGGCTGGGCGCCTCCTGGCGCGGCCACTACGACCGTCTGCACCTGCACACCACCCGCCGGCTGTCCGCCCTGCCGGGCCTGAAGATCCCCCGCAGGTTCGGACGCTGGGTGTCCCGGGACGACGTGGTGCGCTACCTGGAGAAGTACGCCGAGCACCATGAGCTGGAGATCGTCACCGGCGTGGAGGTCTTCCGCGTCGAGCGGACCGGGGACGGCACCGGCTGGCTGCTGCACGCCTCCGGCGGACGCGAGCTGACCGGCAGCGCGGTGGTCGTCGCCACCGGCTACAACCACACCCCGCGCGTGCCCGACTGGCCGGGCCGGGCGGACTACGGCGGGGAGTTCCTGCACGCCGGCGACTACCGCAACGCCGCGCCGTACGCCGGCCGGGACGTCCTGGTCGTCGGCGTCGGCAACACCGGCGCCGAGATCGCCGTGGACCTGGTGGAGGGCGGGGCGGCACGGGTGCGGCTGGCCGTCCGCACCGTCCCGCACCTGGTGCGCCGCTCGACCCTCGGCTGGCCCGCGCAGTACTCGGGCGTGCTGGTGCGGCGGCTGCCGGTGGGGCTCGTGGACCGGCTGTGCCGGCTCCAGGCGAAGGTGGGCGTGCCGGACCTGTCCGCCCACGGGCTGCCCCGGCCGGACACCGGGCTGTACAGCAGGGTGCGCCAGGGTGCCATCCCGGTGCAGGACGTCGGCCTGATCGACGCCGTGCGCAAGGGCAGGGTGGAGATCGTGGCCGCCGTGGAGTCCTTCGAGGGCGGGAGCCCGGGGAAGGTCGTCCTGGCCGACGGCAGCCGCGTCGAGCCGGACGCGGTGATCGCGGCGACCGGGTACACCCGGGCGCTGGAGGGCCTGGTGGGCCATCTCGGGGTGCTGGACGACCGCGGGAAGCCGGTCGTGCACGGCGGCCGCACGCCCGCGCAGGCGCCGGGCCTGTACTTCACCGGGTACACCAACCCGATCAGCGGGATGTTCCGCGAGATGGCGCTCGACGCCGGGAAGATAGCGAAGGCGGCGGCCGGGCATCTGCGCAGCCGGCGGTGATGCCCGCGTACCGCAGCCGGCGGTGATGCCGGCGTGCCGCACCCGACGGTAACTTTGCGGGTCCGACCCGTTCCTGACAATGCGTCAGTTCAGTAATCTGACAGAGCGTCAGTTTACTTGTGCTGTCTCACAGGAGCGGGGCGGACCGATGCTTGGATCAACCCACGGCACCCTCACCACCGACTCCCGCCGGGCCCGGGTCATCGCGTGCGGCGAGCAGCGGCCCGGCCCCGCCGTCCACGACCGGGTCGACGACCTCGACGTCAGCGGACGCCCGCTGTACACCGACGTACCCGACCTCACCCGCTTCTTCCGGCCCGAGTCGGTGGCCGTGGTCGGCGCCTCGGACGCGGAGGGGCGGCCGAACACCGGGATCACCCGGCAGCTGCTGGCGTGGGCCGAGCGGGTCGGCGCGCGGGTGCATCCGGTGCACCCGACCCGCCCCTCCGTCTTCGGCATCCCCTGCGCCGCCTCCGTCGCCGCCCTGCCCGGACCGGTCGACCTGGCGGTGCTGCTGGTGGCCGACCCGCTGCCGGTGATCGGCGAACTGGCGGACGCCAAAGCGAAGTTCGCGGTCGCCTTCGCCTCCGGGTTCGCCGAGACCGGCGAGGCGGGCGCCGAGGCACAGCGGCGGCTCGCGGACGCCGTGCGGCGCTCGGGCCTGCGGCTGCTCGGCCCCAACACCAACCTCAACGCCTTCGAGCACTTCCGGGACGACCTGACGGGCCCGGCGATCGCGCTCATCACCCAGTCCGGACACCAGGGCCGCCCCGTCTTCGCCCTCCAGGAGCTGGGCATCCGGCTCTCCCACTGGGCGCCCACCGGCAACGAGGCCGACCTGGAGACCGCCGACTTCCTCTCCTGGTTCGCCGAGCAGCCCGAGGTCGGCGCCATCGCCTGTTACGTGGAGGGGCTGAGGGACGGCCGTGCCTTCCTGCTGGCCGCCGACCGCGCCGCCCGCCGCAAGGTGCCGGTCGTCGCGGTGAAGGTCGGCCGCACCGAGACCGGCGCGCGTACGGCCGCCTCGCACACCGGCAAGCTCACGGGCGCCGACGACGTGGTGGACGCGGCGATGCGCCAGTTCGGGGTCGTCCGGGTCGACGGCCTCGACGAACTCCAGGACACCGCCGCCCTGTTGGCGCGGGCCCGGGCCCCGCTGGCGGACGGGGTCGCCGTCTACTCGATCTCCGGCGGCACCGGCGCCCACGCCGCCGACCTGGCCACGGCGGCCGGGCTGCGGCTCCCCCGGCTGTCCGATGCCAAGCAGGCCGAGCTGCACCAGTGGATACCGCAGTACCTGAGCGTCGCCAACCCGGTGGACAACGGCGGGCACCCGGTCGGCGACCACCGCGGCCGGAAGATCATCGACGCGCTTCTCGCCGACCCGTCGGTCGGGGCGCTGATCTGCCCGATCACCGGCCCCTTCCCGCCACTGAGCGACAGGCTCGTGGCGGATCTGGTCGAGGCGGCGGAGGAGACGGACAAGCTGGTGTGCGTGGTGTGGGGCTCGCCGGTCGGCACCGAGGCCGCGTACCGCGAGGTCCTGCTCGGCTCCTCCCGGGTGGCCACCTTCCGCACGGTGGGCAACTGTCTGCGCGCCGTCCGCGCCTGGCTGGACCACCACGCCTTCGTCGGCGACTACCGCTCCCCCTTCGACGAGGCCCCGCGCACCCCGTCCCCCTCCTTCCGCAAGGCCGAGGCCCTGATGCGCCCCGGCCAGCAGCTCAGCGAGCACGCGGCCAAGCAGCTGCTGCGCGCCTACGGCATCCGGGTGCCGCGCGAACAGCTGGTGACCAGCGCGGCGGCGGCCGTACGCGCCGCCGCGCAGGTCGGCTACCCGGTGGTGATGAAGGCGTCCGGCGCCCGGATCGCCCACAAGACCGAACTCGGCCTGGTGAAGATCGGCCTGACCTCGGCCAGTCAGGTCCGGGACGCCTACCGCGAACTGACCGACATCGCCCGCTACGAGGGGGTCGAGCTGGACGGGATCCTGGTGTGCCAGATGGTCGGGCAGGGCGTGGAGATGGTCGTCGGGGTGACCCACGACGACCTGTTCGGGCCGACCGTGACGGCCGGACTCGGCGGGGTGCTGGTGGAGGTCCTGCACGACGCCGCCGTACGCGTCCCCCCGTTCGGCGAGGACCAGGCCCGCGCCATGCTCGGGGAGCTCCGGGGCCGGGCGCTGCTGGACGGCGTCCGGGGCCGGCCGCCGGCCGACCGGGACGCGCTGGTGGAGGTGGTCCTGCGGGTGCAGCGCATGGCCCTGGAACTCGGCGACCACATCGCGGAGCTGGACATCAACCCGCTGCTGGTGCTGCCCCGGGGCCAGGGCGCGGTCGCGCTGGACGCGCTGGTGGTGTGCCGATGACCGCCGGGATCACGCACGAGGTCCGCGCACAGGTCGCGTACCTCACCCTGAACCGCCCCGAGGCCCTCAACGCGCTGACCCCCGGGCTGCGGGACCGGTTGACCGGCCTGCTGGCCGAGGCGTCGGCGGACCCGGGGGTACGCGCGGTGGTGCTGACCGGCACCGGCCGGGGCTTCTGCGCCGGAGCGGACCTGAGGAGCGCGGGCGGGGACGGTGACCGGCTGCCGGGCGATGTGGCGCGTGTGCTCCGCCTGGGCGCCCAGCGCCTGATCGGGGCGGTCCTGGACTGCGAGAAGCCGGTGATCGCCGCGGTGAACGGGACGGCGGCGGGGCTGGGCGCGCATCTGGCGTTCGCGTGCGACCTGGTCCTGGCCGCCGAGTCGGCCCGCTTCATCGAGGTGTTCGTGCGCCGGGGGCTGGTGCCGGACGGCGGCGGCGCCTATCTGCTCCCCCGGCTGCTGGGCC
Organism: Streptomyces durhamensis; assembly: GCF_000725475.1. Classification (NCBI taxonomy): domain Bacteria; kingdom Bacillati; phylum Actinomycetota; class Actinomycetes; order Kitasatosporales; family Streptomycetaceae; genus Streptomyces; species Streptomyces durhamensis. Next base: position 71,385 of record NZ_JNXR01000018.1, on the reverse strand, counting down.
CCCAGCGGGCGAAGGAGCTGATGTTCCTCGGCGACGCGCTCCCGGCACCGGACGCGGAGCGTCTGGGCCTGGTCAACCGGGTCGTCCCCGACGCCGACCTGGAGAAGACGGCCGGCGCGTGGGCGGCACGTCTGGCCTCCGGCCCCACCCGCGCCCTGGCCCTGACCAAGCACCTCGTGAACACCTCCCTCGACAGCGACCGCGCGACCGCCTTCGCGGCGGAGGCCTGGGCCCAGGAGATCAACATGACCACCGAGGACGCCCAAGAGGGGCTCAGGGCGTTCGCAAAGCGGCGCGGCCCGGAGTTCCGGGGGCGGTGAGGGTCAGCCGTCGGCGCGGTCGAGGGTACGCAGCGCGCCCGCGTCCGGCTTCCAGATGCCGGAGCCCGCGCAGACGACGTAGTCCCTGTGGCCACCGGTCGCCGGGTCTCGGTCGGTGGGTTCGACGGGGAGTTCGCGGGCCTCGGCCCGGCCCGCACGCTCCAGGCGCAGCCCGGTGCCGTCGTCGCCGCGCCAGGTTCCGGTGAGCTGGGCGCCGGTCGGTCTGGGCGGCTCGTACGGGGGGACCGGGCCGCTCAGGGAGGCCGCGAGCCCGCCGCCGAGGGCCAGGGCGAAGAGGACGGCGCAGGCGAGTGCGGAGCGCCACCACAGGCCCCACCCCGACCAGGAGCGCGTGCGGACGTAGGCGATGCCGAGGGCGGGCAGCAGGCCGAGGGCGGTGAAGACCGAGGCCGTGGTGACGAACGGCCGGTGCCACAGCACCGTCGCCACCGCGCCCCAGCCGACGGCCACGACCGCCGCCGCGACCGTGCGGCAGGCCCACTCCGGCCCGCCGGACCGCCGCGTCATGGGCCGGGCGAGCACGACGGCGGGCAGCGTCAGCACGACGGAGAGCAGCAGGCCGAGGACCGGCAGCAGCAGCGGGGCGAACACCAGCAGGCAGAAGATCCCCCAGGCACCGTCGTAGCCGCTGTCGTACCGGTCCTGGCTGGTGTTCCAGATCCACCACAGCAACCCGGCGGCCGGCAGTTGCGCCGCGTTCACCGGGATCGCCGCGGCCAGATCGCTCCGGACCGCCCGGAGCCGTTCACGCGTCGTCTCCCACCCCATGGCCGCACCCTACGAAGTGCCGGTACGGGGCCCCGTCACCAGGCTTCCTATCTGACGAGCCGTCAGCTTCAATGGACGGCGTGATGGGACACGCAGGGGCGGCGGCCGCCGCCGTCCGGTATCTGGGGCGCAGGCCCGTGGAGCCGTTGCCGCGCCCGGAGTTGCGGTGCGTACGGGAGGACGAGCGGGCGCCGGTGGAGCCGGGGGAGTTCCGGCGGGTACTGGGGAGCTTCGCGAGCGGTGTGACCGTGATCACAGCACCGCCGGAGGATCCCCGGGGATCCCCCGCCGGCTTCGCCTGCCAGTCCTTCGCCTCCCTCTCCCTCGAACCGCCCCTGGTCTGCTTCATGGTGGGCCGTACGTCGACCACCTGGCCGCGCATCGCCCGCGCGGGCGTCTTCTGCGTCAACGTGCTCAGCGCCGGCCAGGACGAGCTGTGCCGGGCCTTCGCGGTGAGCGGGGCGGACAAGTTCGCGGGCGTGGCGTACGACCCGGCGCCCGCGTCCGGCTCACCGCGCCTGGCCGGTGCCGCCGCCTGGATCGACTGCACCGTCCACGCCGTGCACACCGGGGGCGACCACCTCATCGTGGTGGGCCGGGTGAACGCCCTCGGCGCCGAGGTACCGGCCGACCCGCTGCTCTTCCACCGGGGCGGCTTCGCCCGGCTCGGCCAGGGAGGGAAGGCGCCCGGCCGTACGAGCGATTAGTTCGATGAGCGGTTTTTTCGGAAGGGACGTCGGGGTAGCTAGGCGGCGACAAATCGTCCCGAACGAGGAGAAAGTCATGCTTGCCCGTAGAGCCCTGGCCGTCGTGCTCACCACCCCCGTCCTGCTCGCCGCCATCGGCGTGACGGACGCGGCCGCGTCCGTTCCGAAGTGGTCCGCCGTCACGCGGCCGGGCGCCCGGCCCGAGCCCGCCCACGGCCGGACGCACGGCGACCTCACCCGCGACCTCACCCGCGGCCACACGCACGGCGAGGCCGCGCGCCCGGACGACGACGAGGAGGACGACGGCCTCCTCACCAGCCTCACCGGTGAGCTCGCGGGCCGCTTCTGACGGTTCCTCAGCTCTCTTCAGGATGCGGCCGGCACGAGGGCGGCCGGGCGGCGGCGGATCACCAGGGACATCAGGGCCGCCGCCGCGCACAGCGTGCCGGAGGCGTACCAGACGACGTCGTAGGAGCCGAAGACGTCCCGGGCGAGGCCGCCGAGGTAGGCGACGAGGGCCGCGCCGACCTGGTGGGAGGCGAGCACCCAGCCGAAGACGATGGCACTGTCCTCGCCGTACTGCTCGCGGCACAGGGCCAGGGTCGGCGGGACGGTCGCCACCCAGTCGAGGCCGTAGAAGACGATGAAGAACAGCATCGGCGGGTGGACCGCCGGGCCCAGCAGCATCGGGAGGAAGACGAGCGAGATGCCGCGCAGGGCGTAGTAGACCGCCAGCAGGCGGCGCGGTTCGAAGCGGTCGGTGAACCAGCCGGAGGCGACGGTGCCGACCACGTCGAACACGCCGACGACCGCGAGCAGCGAGGCCGCCGTCGTGACGGGCATGCCGTGGTCGTGCTCGGCGGGCACGAAGTGGGTCTGGATCAGGCCGTTGGTGGAGGCGCCGCAGATCGCGAAGGTGCCGGCGAGCAGCCAGAAGGTGCCGGTGCGGACGGAGGACGAGAGGACCTTCAGCGTGCGGCGGGCGGCACCGGTCACCGGCGCCGGCTTGGGCACGAACTCCCGGGCCCCGTACGGCTTCTGGCCGATGTCGGCGGGGTGGTCGCGCAGCAGGATCCAGACGAAGGGGACGACGGCGAGGGCGGCCAGGGCCACGGTCACGGCGGCCGGGCGCCAGCCGCGGTGCTCGGTCAGCCAGGACAGCACCGGCAGGAAGATCAGCTGGCCGGAGGCGGACGCGGCGGTGAGGATGCCGCTGACCAGGCCGCGCCGCTCGGTGAACCAGCGGTTGGTGACCGTGGCGGCGAAGGCCAGGGCCATCGAGCCGCTGCCGAGGCCGACCAGCAGGCCCCAGCACAGCCACAGCTGCCAGGCCGCCGTCATCCACACGGTGAGGCCGGAGCCGACGGCGATCACGGTCAGCGCGACGGCGACCACCCGGCGGATGCCGAAACGGTCCATCAGCGCGGCGGCGAAGGGCGCGGTGAGGCCGTAGAGCGCGAGGTTGAGGGAGACGGCCGCGCCGATCGTGCCGCGGGACCAGCCGAACTCCTGGTGCAGCGGGTCGATGAGCAGACCGGGCAGGGAACGGAAGGCGGCCGCGCCGATGATCGTGACGAAGGTGACGGCGGCGACGAACCAGGCGCGGTGCACACGGCGGCGCCGGTCGGGCGGGGCCTGGACGGGGGCTGCGGCGGGGCTTGTCTGAGTCACGTCATAGAGCGTCCTTCCTCGATGAGCGTGCATCGAGTGGCCCGGCGGACAGCATTCGGTAGGATCGGGCCATGCGTGGTTCCGAGGAGTTCCGTCCGCACCGGGTCGTCGTCCTCGCCCTCGACGGCCTGCTTCCCTTCGAGCTGGGCATCCCGCACCGGATCTTCGGCCGCCCGAAGGACGAGCGGGGCCGGGCCCTGTACGAGGTGGTGACCTGCTCGGTACGGCCGCCCGGCCCGGTCGAGACGGACGCCGACTTCGCCATCCACGTGGCCCACGGCCCGGAGGCGCTCGCCGGGGCCGACACGGTCATCGTCCCGGCGTCGTACGAGCTGGGCCCCGTCTTCGAGGAGGGGCGGCTCACCGACGAGCTGGCCGCCGCGCTCGCCCGCGTCCGCCCCGGCACCCGGCTCGCCTCCATCTGCACCGGCGTCTACGTCCTCGCCGCCGCCGGATACCTGGACGGCCGCCCGGCGACCACGCACTGGGCCGACGCCGAGCGCTTCCAGCGGATGTTCCCGAAGATCACGGTGGACGCGGACGTGCTGTTCATCGACGACGGCGATGTGCTGACCTCGGCCGGGGTGGCCGCCGGGATCGACCTGTGTCTGCACATGGTGCGCCGCGACTTCGGTACGGCGGTCGCCAACGAGGTCGCCCGGCGCACGGTCGTACCGCCGCACCGCGACGGCGGCCAGGCCCAGTACATCGAACGCCCGGTGCCCGACCCGCAGTGGGCCACGACCACGGCCGCCCGCGCCTGGGCGCTGGACCGGCTGCACGAGCCGATCCAGCTGCGGGACATGGCCGAGCAGGAGGCCATGTCGGTACGCACCTTCACCCGCCGGTTCCGCGAGGAGGCCGGGGTCAGCCCCGGCCAGTGGCTCACCCAGCAGCGCGTCGAGCGCGCCCGGCACCTGCTGGAGACCACCGACCTGTCCATCGACCAGGTGGCCCGCGAGGCGGGCTTCGGCACGGCCCAGTCGATGCGCCAGCACCTGCAGCAGGCGCTCGGGGTGACACCGACCGCCTACCGCCGGACGTTCAAGGAACGGCGTCAGAACGTGAGCACCGCGCGGGCCACCCGCCCCGCCTCCGCGTCCGCGCGGGCCTTGGCGAAGTCCTCCACCGGGTAGACGGCCGTCACCAGCTCGTCGAGCAGCAGGCGGCCCTGCCGGTACAGCTCGGCGTACAGGGCGATGTCCCGCTGGGGGCGCGCGGAGCCGTAGCGGCAGCCGAGGACGGACTTGTCCAGGTACAGCGAGGAGACGACGAAGGACGCCTCGGCGGTCGCCGGGGGCACCCCCAGCAGGATCGCCTGGCCGTGCCGGTCAAGGAGGTCGATCGCCTGCCGGATCAGCTCCACCCGGCCGACGCACTCGAAGACGTGGTCGGCGCCCGTGGGCAGCAGGTCCCGCACGCCCCGCGCCGAGGTCAGGAAGTCGGTGGCGCCGAACAGCCGGGCCGCCTCCTCCTTGGCCGGATCGGCGTCCACGGCGACGATCCTGAGCGCCCCGGCGAGCCGCGCGCCCTGCAGCACGTTCAGCCCGATGCCGCCCGTCCCGATGACGACGACGCTGTCCCCGCGGTCCACCCGAGCCCGGTTCAGCACCGCCCCCACGCCCGTGAGCACCGCGCACCCGATCAGCGCGGCGGACCGCAGGGGGATGTCCCCGGGGATCCGCACCGCCTGCACGGCCTTGACGACCGTGCGCTCGGCGAAGGCCGAGTTGGCGGCGAACTGGTGGACGGACGAGCTCCCGCGGGTGAACGGCTTCCCGGGCCGGCCGATCGCCCGCCGGCACATCGTCGGCCGGCCCCGGTCGCAGTCCGCGCACGTGCCGCAGCTGGCGAGCGTGGACAGCGCCACATGGTCGCCGGGCTCGACATGGGTGACGCCGGCGCCGACCGCCTCCACCACCCCCGCGCCCTCGTGCCCCAGCACCACCGGTACCGGGAAGGGGATGGTGCCGTCCACCACGGACAGATCGCTGTGGCACAGTCCCGCCGCCGCGACGGCCACCCGCACCTCACCGGGGCCCGGCTCGCGCACCACCAGATCGTCCACGACCCGCACCTGGCTGCCGTCGAACACCACACCACGCATCACACGGCCCCCTTGGGCTCTCTGGGCAGACCGAGCACGCGCTCGGCGATGATCGTGCGCTGGACCTGGTCCGAGCCGCCGTAGATCGTGTCGGCCCGGGAGAAGAGGAACAGGTGTTGGTCCGCGCCGAGTTCGTACGGCGCCGAGGGCGACCAGTCCGCGGGGCCGACGGCGGCCCGCGCCCCGCGCACCTGGACGGCGAGCTCGCCGAGGCGCTGGTGCCAGGTGCCCCACAGCAGCTTGGCCACGCTGGGGGCGCCGGGTCCGGCCGAACCGCCGAGGGTGCGCAGGGCGTGCCGGCGCATGGTCCGCAGCTCGGCCCACTGCCGCACGAGCCGCGCCCGTACGACGGGGTCGCGGACCGCTCCGCTCTCCACCGCCGCGCGCACGACGGCGTCCAACTCGGCGGCGAAGCCGATCTGTTGCGCGAGTGTGGCGACCCCCCGCTCGAAGCCGAGCAGGCTCATGGCCACCTCCCACCCCTGCCCTTCTCCCCCGACGAGGTGCTCCACGCGCGCGTACGCCCCGTCGAAGAAGACCTCGTTGAAGTCGCTGGTGCCGGTCATCTGCCGGATGGGGCGGATCTCGATGCGGCCGGGCTGGTCCATGGGGACGAGGAGGAAGCCGAGGCCGTGGTGGCGCCTGGACTGCGGGTCGGTACGGGCCAGCACGAAGCACCAGTCGGCCTCGCGGGCGAGCGAGGTCCAGATCTTCTGCCCGCTGATCCGGTACCGGTCCCCCTCCCGCACCGCCGCCGTGCGCACAGCCGCCAGGTCCGACCCGGCGCCGGGTTCGCTGTAACCCTGGCACCACAGTTCCTCGCCTGCCGCGACCGGGGGCAGGAAGCGGGACTTCTGCTCGGCCGTGCCGTGGGCGAGGAGGGTGGGGGCGAGCAGGTTCTCGCCGATGTGCCCCGAGCGGGGCGGCGCGGCCGAGCGGGCGTACTCCTCGGCCCAGACGACCTGCTGTGTGAGGGTCGCCGTACGGTTGCCGTACCCCGACTCCGCCCAGCCGAGCCCGATCCAGCCGTCCGCGCCGAGGGTGCGTTCCCAGGTGCGGCGGTCCGTCCCCGGCCTGGCGCCGGCGGCCAGCCAGGCACGGGCTTGCGCGCGGAACTCCTCGTCCTCTCGACCGAACCCGAAATCCATGAAGCTCCCTCGGCTAGAGCGCCCCGCAAGGGGCGCGGGGAACTGCGCGGCCAGCCGTATACGACCCGCAGTCGCCCATCGACAACGCGCCCCGGGCTAACGGGCGTTCGGCCGCCCGCCGTCCCGGGCAGCCTCTTCCATCGCCGGCAGCTGGGACAGCATCGGCATCGGGTCCACCCCCACCGACCCCGGCAGGAGCTCGGCGATCCGCTCCGGCGTCCAGCGCCCCTGCCCGTACATCGCACGGAGTTCACGCGGCTGCGCCCACACCGCGATCTTCGGCCCCGCGACGGTGTACACCTGCCCGGTGACGCCCTGCGCGGCGGCCCCCTCGGAGAGCAGGTACACCACCAGCGCGGCCACGTCCTCCGGCTCGCCGATCTCCGCCAGCTCCATGGGGACGTTCGCCGACATCCGCGTACGGGCCACCGGCGCCACCGCGTTCGCGCTCACCCCGTACTTGTGCAGACCGAGCGCCGCGCTGCGCACGAGCGAGATGATCCCGCCCTTCGCCGCGCTGTAGTTGGCCTGCGACACCGAGCCCTGATGGTTGCCGCTGGTGAAGCCGATCAGCGTGCCCGAGCGCTGGCGCCGCATCACGGCCGACGCCGCCCGGAAGACGGTGAACGTGCCCTTGAGGTGCGTGGCGACCACGGGGTCCCACTCCTCCTCGGTCATGTTGAACAGCATGCGTTCGCGCAGGATCCCGGCGACGCACACGGCCCCGTCCAGCCGGCCGTACGCCGACAGCGCGGTGTCCACCACCCGCTGCCCGCCCGCCATCGTGGAGACGTCGTCGGCGACCGCGACCGCCTCGCCGCCCGCCGCCTCGATCTCCTTGACGACGGCCGCGGCGACCTCGCTCGTGGGCGAGGCGCCGTCCACGGAGACGCCGTAGTCGTTGACGACGACCTTCGCCCCCTCGGCGGCGGCCGCCCGCGCGACCGCCCGGCCGATGCCACGTCCGGCGCCCGTCACGGCGACGACCTTTCCTGCCAAGAAGTTCCCCACGCCCGGCCCCTTCCCGTGTTTTCTGACGGACCGTTAGATTTTATGGCGCGTCGGTTGCGCGGACACAAGCCCCGGGGAGGCACCGGATGGCACTGCCGGAGGAGTTCCACGAGATCGCCGAGCGCGTCAACAACTGGGGGCGCTGGGGGGCCGACGACGAGATCGGAACCCTGAACCTGATCACGGACGAGGTGGTGCGCCGGGCGGCCGCCGGGGTCCGCACCGGCCGCCGTGTCCCGCTCGCGCTGCCGCTCCGGCCGGACGGGGTGCAGACGGGCGTGATCCCCGGCCGCGTCAACCCGCTGCACGCCATGGTCCAGATCAACCAGGAGCTGTTCGGGCCGGGCACGGTGGCGTGCAGCGACGACGCGGTGACCATGGGCCTGCAGGCGGGCACCCACTGGGACGCCCTCACCCATGTCTCGCACTCGGGGAAGCTCTACAACGGCCGCCCGGCGCACACGGTCACCGCGCACGGCGGCGCCGAGTTCGGCGGGATCGACAAGGCGCGGCACATCGTCTCGCGTGGGGTGCTGCTGGATGTGGCACGGGCGCGCGGCGTGGACCGGCTGGCGGGGACCCACGCGGTCACACCGGAGGACCTGGAGGCGGCGGAGGAGTTCGGCGGGGTGCGCGTGCGGGCCGGAGACGTCGTGCTCGTCCGCACCGGGCAGGTGCGGGTGTATCTGTCCGGGGACCGGCACGGGTACGGCTATCCGTCGCCGGGGTTGTCGATCCGTACACCGGAGTGGTTCCACGCGCGCGATGTGGCGGCGGTCGCGAACGACACGCTCACTTTTGAGATATTTCCGCCCGAGACGGAGAATCTGTGGCTGCCCGTGCACGCCCTGGACCTGGTGGAGATGGGGATGCTGCAGGGGCAGAACTGGAATCTCGAAGAGTTGTCCACAGCCTGTGGAGAAGAGGGGCGGTACGCGTTCCTGCTGTCGGCGATGCCCGAGCCGTTCGTCGGTGCGACGGGGACCCCCGTGGCACCCGTGGCCGTCCTCTGAGAGCTCCGCGGACCACTGGACCGGCCGGCGGCGCGCCTCCCCCCACGGTCACGCGCACGCGCCGCCCACCGGGTGCGACCCACACTCGGCGAGGGCCGCCGTCACCCAGGCCCTCGCCGTCCCCTCGCGGCGAATCGTCGCCCACAAGCGTGATCAGATGGCCACGGCTCGTCAACGCCGGTACGGGGCTTTGTTACGTACGCCCTGTTCACGGCACCCGCGCACGGAAGCATCCCCGGCGCACACCGCGCCGGGTGCTACACCGCCTCGAAGGCGAGACCCCCGTACGCGGACAGTCCGCCCCCGTACGCCATCGCCGCGCTCTTCCCGGGCTTCGAACAGCGGTCCAGTTCGCACCAGATGCTCTTGCCGACGCCCTCGGGGCTCCAGCCCCAGCGATCGGCCAGGCAGTCCACGAGGGCGAGGCCCCGACCCCCGGTGGCGTCACTGCCGGCGCAGCGCGGCACGGGAGCGCAGGAGGAGCTGTCGGCCACCTCGACGCGCACCGTGTCCACCGCGGACGCCTCGGCGGCGCCGGCCGGCTCGGCGGTGCCGGTCGCCCCGGCGGTGTCCGTCACCCGTGGCGCATCGGTGGTCTCGGGCGCCGCGCCGGGCAGGGAGAGCCGCAGGACGGCCGTGTGGCCGGTGTGCACCACGGCGTTGGTCACCAGCTCGGACACGAGCAGGATCAGGGTCTCGGCCAGTGGCTCGTCGGCCGCTATCCCCAGCCCCGCGAGCCGCGAGCGGGCCCACCTCCGCGCCCGTCCCACCTCCGAGGGGTCGGGCCGGATCTCCAGCTGCACTTGAAGCACCTGCACCGCTCACACCATCCGAACCGGCGGACACATGAACCCACGCCGACCGGCCGCCACGGCCGAGGCCGCGGCGACGATCACGAGGGCCACGATCGTAGCCATTTTCTGCATGGCCAGAACAACGGCCAGAGCAAGGGTCACGGACCGTGAATCCCTTACGCGACAGCATGGTTGACGTACAGTCACCCCAACAAGCGCTTCGGGCATATTCCAGCGCGAAGGAGTACGCGCGAGGCATACTGTGCGACGCTCGTCCCGGGGAGTCGAACAGGCGGCGGCCGAAGCCTCAACCGCCCCGCGAGCAGCGGCGCGACCCGGCATCACCCCAGGGGCGTAGCCGGCCCGGCTCGTGCTCGCAGCCACTCGCATCCCACACAAGGTACCGGAGAGGGGTCCCGACTCCGGGCCGTGACGAGTCGCGCTTTGGACACAACCAGGTATCGACGCTCCGTGATACCGGTGTGCCACGTTCCGCGACATCATGGGCCAAGGCTTTTGCCGCGTCGCAGCCCAGGGCACTGTCGGCTCTTCAGGTCACCAGTTGAGCAGCGAGAAGCTCCTCACTCTCCGTGTTCCCGCCGCCACGGTGGGCCCGCACCCATGCCCGCTTCAGGTGCAGATGCACATCGGCTTCCCAGGTGAACCCCATCCCGCCGTGCACCTGGAGGCAGTCGCGGGCACCGCGTACGGCGGCCTCGTCGGCGAGCAGCCGGGCGGCGGCGACGTCCGCCGGGTCGGCGGTGAGGGCGGCCGCGTACACGGCGACGCGAGCGGTCTCCGTTCGGGTCAGGAGGTCGGCGCACAGGTGCTTGACCGCCTGGAAGGCGCCGATGGGGCGGCCGAACTGTTCGCGTGTGCGGGCGTGTTGGACGGCCAGCTCGGTCACGCGCGCGGCCGTGCCGAGCTGTTCCGCGGCGGTGAGGAGGGCGGCCACGGGAGTCCGGGTGCCGGTGCCGTCGGGCGCGCCGGAGTCCGTGCCGGCCGGGAGGCGGTGCAGGGGCGTGAGGGGGTCCAGGGAACGGATCGGGGTGGAGCCGGTCGCGTCGCCGCACACCACGTCCGCCGCGTCCAGCCATTCCACCAGCTCCCCGTCCACCGCGGTCACGACCGTCTGGCCGGTGGACGCGCCCGGGACGGTGCCGGCCGCCAGGTGGGTGGCCACGAGCGGCCCGGTCAGGAGTGCCCGGCCCGCCTCCTCGAAGGCCAGTACCGCGTCCGGCAGGCCCAGTCCGACCCCGCCCTCCGCCTCGGGCAGCCGCAGGGCGAAGAACCCCGCGTCCCCGAGCGCCCGCCACAGCTCCCGGTCGAGCCGCCCCGGCGCGTCGACGGCCGCACGCAGCGCCTCCCGCCCGAACCGCCGGTCCAGCACCTCCCGCACGCCGGCCCGCAACGCCCGTTGTTCCTCGCTGAGTTGGAAACGCACACTCATCTCCCCTTCGGCAGACCGAGGATCCGCTCCGCCACGATGTTGCGCTGGATCTGCGAGGTGCCGGCGGCGATCGTGTACGAGAGGGAGGACAGGCGGTCCAGGACCCAGGGACGGTCCAGGTCGAGGCCGTCCGGGCCGAGTACGTCGGCCGCGGTGTCGTACAGCTCCTGGCGGGCGTGCGAGTAGCGGAGCTTGAAGACCGAGCCTCCGGCACCCGGCACTCCCCCGTTCGCCTCCGCCTCGCTCACGTTCCACTGGGTCAGCCGCCACAGCGCCCGGAACTCCGCCTCCAGCCGTCCGAGCCGGCGCCGCAGCACGGGATCGTCCCAGCGGCCGTTCTCCCGAGCCGTGCGGGCGAGCTCGCGCAGCACCCGGCGGCAGGCGACGACCTCGCCGACGAAGGCCGTGCCGCGCTCGAACGACAGGGTCACCATGGTCACGCGCCAGCCGTCGTTCTCCGCGCCCACCCTGTGGGCCACCGGCACCCGGACCTCGTCCAGGAACACCTCGGCGAACTCCGCCGACCCGGCGAGCGTGCGCAGGGGCCGTACCGTGACGCCCGGCGCGTCCATGGGCATCGCGAGCCAGGTGATGCCCCTGTGCCGGGGCGCCTCGGGGTCGGTGCGGACCAGCAGTTCGCACCAGTCGGCGACCTCGGCGTGGGAGGTCCAGATCTTGGACCCGTTGACCACGTAGTCGTCGCCGTCGCGCCACGCGCGCGTGCGCAGGGCGGCGAGGTCGGAGCCGGCGTCCGGTTCGCTGAATCCCTGGCACCACACCTCCTCACCGCGCAGGATCGGCGGCAGCCAGCGCGCCCGCTGTCCGGGAGTGCCTTCGGCGGCGATGGTGGGGCCCGCGTGCAGCAGCCCCACGAAGTTCGCCCCCACATAGGGCGCGCCCGCCTTCTCGGTCTCCTCCAGGAAGATCAGCCGGGTGGTCGGCGAGGCGTCCCAGTGGACGTCGGCGTACCCGGCGTCGTACAGCATCCGCTGCCAGCCCAGGTCGTAGGCCCTGCGCGCGGGCCAGTCGGCGGGGGACGGACCGGCCGGCAGGGTGGGCAGCACCTTGGTGAGCCACTCGCGCAGCCGGGCCCGGAACTCCTCCTCCTCGGGCGTGTGGGAGAGGTCCATCACCTGTCGAGGTCCAGGTCCAGCATGCGGATGGCGTTGCCGCGCATCAGCTTGTGGACCGTCTCGTCGTCGAGGCCCTTCACATGGTCGAGGGCGACCTCCTTGGTGTGCGGGAAGGTCGAGTCGACGTGCGGGTAGTCGGTCTCGAAGGTGGCGTTGTCGCGGCCGACGACGTCGAGCGAGGCGACACCGTGCTTGTCGCGGAAGAAGCAGCAGAAGATCTGCCGGTAGTAGTACGTCGACGGCGGCTCCGGGATCAGGTCGCGCACACCGCCCCAGGCGCGGTGTTCCTCCCACACGTCGTCGGCGCGCTCCAGGGCGTACGGGATCCAGCCCATCTGGCCTTCCGAGTAGGCGAGTTTGAGCCGGGGGAACCTCACCAGGACCCCGCTGAAGAGGTAGTCCGTCATCGAGGCCATCGCGTTGTTGAAGCTGAGCGAGGCCTGGACGGCGGGCGGGGCGTCCGGGGAGGCGGCGGGCATCTGGGAGCTGCTGCCGATGTGCATGTTGACGACCGTGCCGGTCTCCTGGCAGGCGGCGAAGAAGGGGTCCCAGTAGCCGGAGTGGATGGACGGCAGCCCGAGGTGGGTGGGGATCTCGGAGAAGGTCACCGCCCGCACCCCGCGCGCGGCGTTGCGCCGGATCTCGGCGACCGCCAGCCGCACGTCCCACAGCGGGATCAGGCACAGCGGGATCAGCCGGCCGCCGCTGTCCCCGCACCACTCCTCCACCATCCAGTCGTTGTAGGCGCGTACGCAGGCGAGGGCGACCTCCTTGTCGTGCGCCTCGGCGAAGGTCTGCCCGCAGAAGCGGGGGAAGGTCGGGAAGCAGAGGCTGGCCTCGACGTGGTTGAGGTCCATGTCCTTCAGACGCTCGGCGGGGTCCCAGCACCCCGGGCGCATCTGCTCCCTCGTGATCCCCTCCAGCGTCATCTCGTCCCGGTCGAAGCCGACGGCGGCGATGTTGCGCTTGTACGGGAACTTCAGGTCCTCGTAGATCCACCAGTCCGTCGGCTGGCCCTCCGGGTCCATGGTGATCTGGTATTTGCCGCCGACGTAGGCGAGCTCCCCGATGCCGGCGGTCAGCGGTTTGGGCCCCCGGTCCCGGTACCTGGCCGGCAGCCAGGTCTCGAAGAGGTGGGCGGGCTCGATCACATGGTCGTCGACGCTGATGATGCGGGGCAGTTCGGTCATGGTTCCCCTCGCGTTCCCCTCCGTCGGACAGCACCCGGACGGGTACTTATCTGATGACCCGTCAGATAGCATGACACCTGACGGTTCGTCAGCCAAGACAGTCAGGGGCATCCGTGAACGAGACCCCGCACTCCCTGGGCTCCGCCCGCACGCTGTGGGACCTGGTCGTCCGCCGCGCCGGCCGCACCCCCGACCGCCCGGTGCTGCTCCAGCAGGACCGCACCCTCACCTTCGGCGAGCTGCGCACACGGGCCGAGCGGGTGGCGGCCGGCCTGTACGGCATGGGCGTGCGTCCCGGCACGGTGGTCGCCTGGCAGCTGCCCACCCGTATCGAGACCGCCCTGCTGTCCTTCGCGCTGGCCCGCCTGGGCGCCGTGCAGTCCCCGGTGATCCCCTTCCACCGGGACCGGGAGGTCGGCTTCGCGCTCAGGGAGTCGAAGGCGGAGTTCTTCGCGGTCCCGGGCGTGTGGCGGGGCCACGACCACACGGAGATGGCCCGCCGGCTGGGCGCGAAGGGCGTGTTCGAGGCGTACGACACCCTTCCCGACGGCGACCCGTCCGTGCTGCCCGCCCCGCCCGCCGAGGGCACCTCCGTCCGCTGGATCTACTGGACCTCGGGCACCACCTCCGACCCCAAGGGCGTGCTGCACACCGACCGCTCCCTGATCGCCGGCGGCTCCTGCCTCGCCCACGCCCTGCGCCTGACCCCGGACGACGTCGGCTCGATGGCCTTCCCCTACGCCCACATAGCCGGCCCCGACTACACGGTGATGCTGCTGCTGTACGGCTTCCCGGCGGTGATGTTCGAGCACTTCGCGCTGCCGGACGCGCTCCCGGAGTACCGGCGGCACAAGGTGACGGTGGCCGGCGGCTCCACGGCCTTCTACTCCATGTTCCTGGCCGAGCAGCGCAGACGGCCCGAGGAGAAGGTGATCCCGTCCCTGCGCCTGCTCGCGGGCGGCGGCGCGCCCAAGCCGCCGGAGGTCTACCATGCGGTGGTCCGCGAGATGGGCGTCCAGCTCACCCACGGCTACGGCATGACCGAGGTCCCGATGATCACCATGGGCGACCCGCGGGACACCCCGGAGCACCTGGCCACCACCGAGGGCCGCCCGCCGGCCGGCATGGAGATCCGGATCGTGGACGGTGAGATACGGCTGCGCGGCGAAGCCGTCTGCCAGGGCTATCTGGACCCCGCGCAGACGGCCGCCGCCTTCGACGCCGACGGCTTCCTGCGCACCGGCGACCTGGGCCGGCTGACGGAGTCCGGCCATCTGGTGCTCACCGGCCGCCTGAAGGACGTGATCATCCGCAAGGGCGAGAACATCTCGGCCAAGGAGATCGAGGACCTGCTCGCCGCGCATCCCGCGGTCGCGGACGCGGCCGTGATCGGCCTGCCGGACACCGAACGGGGCGAGCTGGTCTGCGCGGTGGTGGAACAGCCGCCGGGAGCCGGCCGGCTGACCCTGCCGGCGGTCGTCGCGTACCTGCGCGAGGCGGGCCTGTCCGTGCACAAGCTCCCGGAGCGGCTGGAGGTGGTACGGGCGCTGCCCCGTAACGACACCCTGCGCAAGGTGCTGAAGTACCAGCTGCGGGAACGCTTTTCGAGACCCTGATGCTCGGTGCGGCGCTCGCGGGCGCCGTCGTCCTGCCCGGCGCCACGGCGGCGTCCGCCTCGTCGGACCCCGTGCACCGGCCCGCGTGCGGCAGCTACCAACTGCCGGACGACCACGCGTGTCTCATGGCCGTGCGCGGGAAGCAGGTCGACGGCCGGCGGGTGACGGTCGATCTCCACGCGCAGAAGAAGCACGGCCACGACTGGGTGTTCGGCGCGGCCTGGGTCGGCAAGGGCGGGCATGTGTGGGTCGAGCGGCAGCATGCCGGGCACACGCAGACGCTGGGCCGCAAGACCTCGCTGGGCGAAGGCGCCGTGTCGATGGGGTGGGACGGGGCGGCCCACGACGGGCCCGGATACCGGGCCAGGGCCTGTGCGGACCTCAAGGGCGGCAAGCTCCGCGCGTGCACGAACTGGTACTGAGGGGGAACGCGGTCCGCGAGGACCGCACCGCCCCCCGGGGGGCTTCCCTGCAGGTCGGGCACCCCTGGGGGCCCGCCCTGTCGGCGTCCCGGCGGGGGTCGCTACTCCGCGACCGTGAAGTAGCGGGCGAAGGCCGGGATGACGTCCGGTTCGGTGATGGTGCCGTCGGCGTCGGAGTCGAGGGCCGCGGCGGTGGCCTCGGCGATGTCCGCGGGGACGTGCAGGACGCGCAGGACACGCGCGGTGTCGGCGACCGTGAGCCGGCCGTCGGCGTCCGGGTCCGCCACCGCGAGGGCGGCGTGCAGGAACGGGCGGGCGATCTCGGCGAAGCGTTCGGGGTTGTCGCGCAGGCGCTTGACCGCGCCGGTGACGAACTCCTCGCGGGTGATGCGCTGGTCGCCGTCCCGGTCCGCGATCCCGGCCATGCCCTGCCAGAACGCCTCCGCACCGGCGTACAGCGCCTGCCCCTTGTCGGAGCGGGCGGTCACCGTGAACTCGGCGAGGAGCGCCTTGGCCGCCGCGTTGAAGTCCGCACGGTCGATCCAGCCGTTGCCGTCCTGGTCGAAGGTGGCGAACCGGGCGGCGATCCTGCGCTCGTACTCGGTGCTGACCATGTCTGTTCGGACCGCCTTACGTGTGCGTCGTACGAGTACGTCCAAGGGTGGTGCGTCGGGCGGGTGCGTGACCGGCCTGGCAGGAGCGAGCGTATGACGCGGACGGCCGCCGGACGGCGGGAATCCGGCGGTTGTGCCAAGACCGGGGGAATTCTGCGACAACAGTGTGGCCTTGTCGCGAAGACTCCGGCGGCCGTCACGCGGAGAGCGGGTCCGCCTCGTCGCTCGTCGCCGACCCCAGATCGGGGTGGACGTCGAACAGACGGCGGACGCCGAGCGCGCCGAGCACCCGGTTGACGTGCGAGCCGTCGTCGGCGCCCCGGTCGGGCAGGATGAGCCGCAGCCGGCCCTGACAGGAGCGGATGAGCCGGCGGGCGGCGATGAGGACGCCGACCCCGCTGGAATCGCAGAAGAACACGTCGGAGAGGTCCACGACGAGACTGTGGTGCCCCTCGGCGACGACGTCGTGCACACGTTGCCGCAGAACCGGCGACGTCATCAGGTCCAGTTCCCCGGACACCCGGAGCACGGCCCACTCGCCCTGTTCGACGCCGGTCACGTTGAATGCCACGGCCATGCCCCTCCGCTCGCCGGATCCCGGAACCGCCCGGAAACGGAAGCAGTTCCTTCGCTTGCTTCCGCAGCGGCTGCCCAGCGGCCGTTCCCTGAAACGTCGAGCAGCAAACCAGCCGTGATCAACAGAGGGCTTGTTTCGGTCACTATCGATCCCGTTTGATCAGAGAAACTCACGCCCCGTGTGAAGCTTATGTGAAGAGGGCACTATCACCAGCGGCGCTTCGGGGGGCGCACATTGACACAAAGGGGCGTGCACCGTCAGAGGTGCCGACTACATTCGAGAACACGGTGCAGACACGCTGGACGGGCCGGACAAGGGTGAGGGGAGGGGACCGCATGGCCACGAAGGACGTACCGCCCCGCGGGGACCGCAAGATGCAGCAGCGGCTCGCCCGCGGTGAGGCCGCCGCCCTGGGCGAGATGTACGACCGGTTCGCCTCGCTCGTGCACGGCCTCGCCCACCGCGTCCTCGGCGACGAGAAGGCCGCCGACACCCTCACCCGCGAGGTCTTCACGCACCTCTGGGAACACCCCGAGACCTACGACCCCGGGAAGGGCCCGCTGCGCACCTGGGTCGCCGGGGTGACCCACCGGCTCGCCGTGCAGCGGCTGCGCGACAGCGAGACCGCGGCGCTGCCGGAGGGCGGCGGCTCCCTGGCGGACCTGGAGCGCAAGGTGCGCCGCGCCTCGGTCGCCGCCCGCGCCGACTACATCGTCCACTCCATGCCCGCCCCGCTGCGGCGCGCCCTCGACCTGGCCTACTTCCAGCGCCGCGACTACCGCCAGACCGCCGTCGACCTCGGCGTCACCGAGGACGAGGCCCGCCGCCGGCTCCGCCTCGGGCTGCAGCTGCTCTCCACCGCCCACGACGCCGGGACACCACCGGGACACGGAGGTGCGGTGTGAGCGGGGCGGGACGGTTCGAGGCGTCCGACGGGCCCGAGGGAGATGAGGGGAACGGAGGAGGAGTGGGGCGCGAGGGATCCCCGCGGCGGGGCCCCGAGGGGCACGGCGCCTCCGGTGCCCGGCGAGGCGAGGGCCACCCCGGCGGCGGGAGCGCCGGCGACGGCACGGGGCACACGCCGCCCGGCGCCGACACCCCCGGGCCGGACATGCCGCCGCGCATACCGACGCCCCGCGCCTCCGTCGAGGACGACGGGCTTGCGCTGCCCGACCTCGCCGGTCTCGCCCCCGTGCCGCTCGACCTGCCGCACGACGTGCTGAAATCACTCCTCGGCGCCTGGGCGCTGGCCGCCTGCTCGGCGGCGGAGACCGAGGCCGTCGAGGATCACCTCGGCTCGTGCGGCGGTTGCGCCGACGAGGCCCGCCGGCTGCGCGAGGCGGTCGGCCTGCTGCACCAGCACGAGAGCCTCGACCTGGACCCCGGCCTGCGGGCCCGCGTCCTGGAGAGCTGCCTGGAGCGCCGGCCGCCGCGCATCCCCGTGCCGGGGTGGGCGGCGCCGTACGACGCCGAGACCGCCCGTCTGGACGCCCTGCTGCAGGACTTCGGGGACGCGGAGTGGCATGCGCCGGTGCGGCTGCGGTGGTTCGCGGCCGACACGGCGCGGAACCGGCGTACGACCGTGGCCGGGGTGATCGCGCACCTGCTGTCCGTGGACGGCCTGATCGCCGTCGCGCTCGGCCTGGAGGACCCGCTGGCCGAGGTCACCGGTAAGGCGGAGCAGCACGCCGCGGGCCCGGCCGGACGCACCGAGGCGTACTGGCGGACGTCCCGCTTCCCGCCGACCCGCTCGGTGCGGGGCCCCTGGCGGGAGCAGAGCCACAGCCTGGTGCGGACGACGTCCTTCACCGGCGGCCACGCGGGCGGACTCGCCGTGTCGTACGGCGACTTCGATCTGCCGCTGCACGACGCGATGCTGGACCGGGCCTTCGAGTGCTGGGTGCACGCCGAGGACATCGCGGAGGCGGTGGACTACCCCTACCAGCCGCCCGCGCCGCGTCACATGAACCGGATGATCGACCTCGCGGCCCGCATGCTGCCCTCCGTGCTGGCGGACCGCCGGCGAAGAGGGCTGGCCGCGCCCGGCCGGGGACGGCACCTCGGCCTCGCCGGCGAGCCCGGCCGCAGCCTGCGCCTGGAGATCGAGGGCTCGGGCGGAGGCGAGTGGCTGATCCCCCTGGACTCACCGGCGGCACGGGGCTCCGCCGACTTCGAGGTGGCCCATGTCGCGCTGGACGGCTCGGAGTTCTGTCAGCTGGCCGCGGGTCATGTGTCTCCCTCGGAGGCGGCAGCGGGGCAGGCAGGCGACCGGGAGGCGATCAGGGACGTGCTGTTCGCCGTGGCGAGCCTGAGCCGGATGTAGGGGCTGGTCGCCGTTTCACGGGTGGCCGCGGGTGAGTCGTACGTGGCCGCACACCCGCGGCCGCCGGGCCGCTAGGCGAACACGACCGTACGGCGTCCGTTGAGCAGGATCCTGCGCTCCGCGTGCCACTTGACGGCCCGCGCCAGCGCCTGGCACTCCACGTCCCGTCCGATCGCGACCAGCTGGTCCGGCGTGACCTCATGGCCCACCCGCTCGACCTCCTGCTCGATGATCGGCCCCTCGTCGAGGTCGGCGGTCACGTAGTGCGCGGTCGCCCCGATGAGCTTGACGCCCCTGGCGTGGGCCTGGTGGTACGGCTTCGCGCCCTTGAAGCTCGGCAGGAAGGAGTGGTGGATGTTGATGATCCGGCCGCTGAGCTGCTTGCACAGGTCGTCCGAGAGGACCTGCATGTAGCGGGCGAGGACGACCAGTTCGACGCCCTGCTCGCGGACGATCTCCAGCAGCTTCCCCTCGGCCTCCGCCTTCGACTCCTTGGTGACCGGAATGTGGTGGAAGGGGATGTTGTAAGAGCCCACTAGCTCTTCGAAATCGGTGTGGTTGGAGACCACGCCGACGATGTCCACCGGCAGCGCACCGATCCGGGCCCGGAACAGCAGGTCGTTCAGGCAGTGCCCGAACTTGCTGACCATCAGCACGATGGGCATCTTCGCGTCGGCCCGGTTGATCTGCCAGTCCATGTGGAAGGAGTCGCCGATCGCCGCGAAGCTCGCCCGCAGCTTTTCCACCGTCAGCGGCGCGTCGGCCGTGAAGTGGACCCGCATGAAGAACAGACCCGTGTCGTGGTCGCCGAACTGCTGGCTGTCCTCGATGTTGCAGCCGGTCATGAACAGGTAGCTCGACACGGCGTGCACGATGCCCTGCTTGTCCGGGCAGGAAAGGGTGAGGACGTACTGGTCGGCCGGTGCGGCGGCGGGCGCAGGCTGCTCGTTCATGCCCTACAGGTTCGCACACCGCATCGGCGCCGCGCCTACGCGGTTCGCGTCAGAATCCGCAGCACTTCCAGACTCTTCGGCGGCGTGTCCGGATCGTCGCCGTCACTCGCCGCGAGGCGTGTGTGCGCGTCCCGCGCCGCCCGCACCGCTTCCGGCCACCCCTCGTGGTCGAGGTACGCGGAGACCGGCGCGTCCGGGCCGACCTGGTGCATGATCCGCAGCACCCGCAGGACGGCGGTGTCCACCAGCGCCGCCTCCTGGGAGTCCCGGAAGATCGTGCCGACGTACTTCTCCGCGGACCAGTTGTCCAGCCAGGTGTCCTCCACCAGCCGGTACACGGCGTCGGTGACGTCGCCGTACCCGTCCACGCCCGCCAGCCAGACGTCCCGCTGGAACACCGGATCGGAGAGCATGTGCAGCGCCGAGCGCACATTGCTGCGCCAGCGCCACCATGGCATGTCGCTTAGGGGCATGCCGCCCATGGTGAAGGAGCGACGGCCGCGACGGGAAGAGTTCTCCGAACCTTGCACGGTCATCGATCGTACGTTCCCTGTCACACCAGCCTCACCACCCCCTGTAATTCACCTGGATGTCACTCTTCGTTGACCCGAGGTCACTCCCCGGTTAGCGGTGTGAGGGAATCGTGCATGTGCATGACCGGCAGGCGACGCACCGCTAGTACCTTCCTCCACCCGACCTTCCGCCCCGGCAGAGCCACCGCGCTGTCCGCCGGCGCCGTGGCCCTGTGTGCGTCGCTCACCGCCGGGTGCGGGGTCGTCCCCGGTGTCACGGGGGGCACCGGGGACGACACGGTCAAGGTCATGACCTGGGCCCCGCAGGACACCGACGCGACCAACAAGCCGGGCATGCCCGCGATGGCCCTCGCCTACGCCAAGTGGATCAACACGCACGGCGGCCTCGACGGCCACAAGCTCCAGGTCCTGACCTGCAACGACAACAACGACAGCGTGGGCGCCGCGAAGTGCGCGCGGCGCGCGGCCGCCGAGAAGGTGGTCGCGGTCGTCGGCTCCTACAGCCAGTTCGGCGACTCCTACCTCGCCCCGCTCGAAGGCGCCGGCATCCCCTACATCGGCGGCTACGGGGTCACCAACGACGAGTTCACCGGCCAGATGTCGTACCCGGTCAACGGCGGCCAGCCGGCCCTGCTCGCCGGTCTCGGCCAGGCTCTCGCCGCCACCTGCGGCAACGTCGCCCTGATCCGCCCGGACAGCATCGCCGGCGACGAACTGCCCGCCCTGCTCGACTCCGGCCTGAAGGCGGGCAGACACGCGCAGGCGGGCGACCACCTGGCCGCCGAGGACGCCACCGAGTACGGCGACCAGGCCGACCAGGCGCTGCGCTACGCCACCAAGGACGTGCTGAAGAAGGGCTGTGTCGTGCCCGCGCTCGGCGACCGCACCGACACCTTCATGGACTCCTTCCGGCGGGCTCGCGAGACCTTCCCCGGGGTACGGCTCGGGACCGTGCTCGGCAGCGTCGACCAGACCGTGATCAACGCCACCGGCGGTGCGTCCGGACCGTACGAAGGGGCGTACATCACCGGCTGGTACCCGCCGGCGTCCGACGCCCGGTGGGACCCGATGAAGAAGGTGATCAACGAGGAGGCCTTCGGCGACAACCGCATCGACCCCGCGGACGCCGGAGTGCAGACCACCTGGATCGCCTACACCGTGCTGAGGGCCGCCGTGGAGAAGATAGGCACCGGCGAGGTGAGCGCCGACAGCGTGCGGCACACCCTCGACGACGGCCTGCGCGTCTCCACCGGCGGTCTCACCCCGACCCTGCACTGGCCCTACGAGGGCAAGCTGGCCGCGGTCGGCTTCCCGCGGATGGTCAACGCCGACGTCACCCTCCAGGTGGTCCAGGACGGCAAGCTGGTCGCGGCCCGCAGGGGCCGCGGCGGCCTCGACGGCATCACCGACATGACGCGCACGCTGGAGAGCGCCGACGTGGTGTGACCCCCGCCGGCGCGTCCCTCACGCCCCGGTCACAGCTGGGTGGGCTGGCGCAGGGTCAGGCCGTACTTCCGGGCGATCGCGTTCCACAGCGCCGCCGCCTTCACCTTCTGCGCGCTGGCGGTGTTGCTCTCCCGGTTGGCGGCCTGGGTCTCGCCCGTGACGCGGGCGTGGCCCTTGCGGCAGACCTTGCGGCCCTTGGCCTGGTCGGCCCAGGCCGCGTAGTGGTCGTCCGCCGCGGCGGACGCCTGCCAGGCCTTGGTGAGCGCGGCGGTGAGATCACCGTTGGCCGGCAGCTTGTCGACGCTCAGCCCGCCGAGCCGGGTGACCAGCCCGTTGCGCTGCTTGGCCGCGTCGCGCAGGTCGGAGGCGGCCTGGTCCAGGTTGTCGCAGCGCCTGACGTCGCCCACCGCGTTGATCACCGAGGCGCGGCTGCTGCCGCTGTCGGCGAGCAGCTTGTCCAGCGCGACCGCCTGCTGCCGGGCCGGGTCGGCGGCGGGCGCGGAGGAGCCCTGGCCGGGAGCCGGGGAGGTGGCCGCGACCGTCTTGCCGTCGTTGCCCTGGCTCTTGTCGCCCCCGCCGCTGAGCAGCACGCCGGCCCCCACGCCGACGACGACGAGGCCGACACCGATGGCGGCGATCATCGGCACCCGCGACCGGCCGCGGGGCCGGTCGTCGTCGTACCCGGGGTCGTACGACGGCTGGTTCGCGCCGTAGGAGGGCTGCTGCGGGCTGTACGACGCCTGCGCCGGGCCCGGGTAGGCGTCCGGCTGCTGGACGCGCGGCATCTGCTGGGTGGAGCCGGCCGGGCCGTCACCGCCCGCCGGGCCGCCGCGGAAGAGGTTGTCGAACTCGGACGGCGGCTGCCGGTCCGCGCCCTGCGCCTGCGCGGCGTACGGCGGGATGTACTGGGTGGCCTCCGCGTCGGACGGCGCGGGCGGCGTCTGCTGCCGGGGCACCTGGCCGAGGTACCGCGTCTCCTCGGCGCCCGACTCGGGCGGCAGCGCGCCGGGGGCCACCGGGGGGATGTACTGGGTCGCGCCCTCGTCCGCCGCGGCCGGCACCGGCGGCAGGTACTGGGTGGCGCCCTCGGCGCCGGCCGCCTGGACGGGCGGGATGTACTGCGTCGCACCCTCGTCGGCGGGGGCGGCCGGGACCGGCGGTATGTACTGCGTGGCACCGTCGGCCGTCGGGGGCAGCGGGGCGGGGGCCGCCGGGTAGGCGTCCGGCACGGCCGGCGGAAGCGGCGCGGCCGCCGGCGGCTGCGGGTGGTGCGGCTGCTGGTACGGATCGGGGGTGCCGTAGCCGGGCTGCGGGCCGGCGCCGTAGCCGCCCTGGTGGTCGTACGACGGCTGGCCGGCGTACGCCTGAGCCGGTGCGCCCTCCGGGGGCAGCGGGCCGGGGTTCGCGGCGGGGAGCTGCTGGTGCGGGGCGTCGGGGGTGTGCCACTGCTGGGCCGCCGCCGGGGGCCAGCCCTGGTCCTGCTGGGGCGCCTGCTGTCCGGGCCCCCAGGAACCGCCCCAGGCCTGACCGCCGGCCGGCGCGGCGGGGGCGGGCGGGCCGGTCATGCCGGGCAGCAAGGGCTCGCCTCCGTCGGAGGGCAGCACGATGCCTTCGTGCGCGGGCCGCGCCGAGGGCTCCTCGCCCCGTCCACTCTGCGTCACCGGGACTCCTACTAATGGGGGACCTTGTGAATCGGGCTCACGCTACCGGGTCCCCCGAGCCGGGTGCCACGCAGCTCAGGGCGCGATCTTCTTCCCTGTGACACCGGTAACACAGCCGTCCCGCGGAGCGCTGCATGGCACGTACAGGGCGTCCCTCCCCGCCGCCGGGTGCCGTTCGCCATGCGTTCACGCGACCGCGGGACCGGTGTTCACGCCGCCTGCTGGAGATCGAGGCGCGCCCCGAACTCCCGTACCACCGCCTCCTCCCGGAAGGGTTCCAGGCGCTGCTGCAGATCCTCCAGGTACTCCGCTCCCCGGTGGGAGCGCAGCGACTCCAGCAGCTCCACCGCCTTCACACCCGTGCTGCAGGCCTGTTCGATCTCCCGCTGCTGCACCTGGGCCGTGGCCAGCAGCACATAGCCGATGGCGCGCCGGCGGGTCCGGGTCTCCGGATGCCCGGCCAGCGACTGCTCGGCGTACCGGGCCGCCTGCTCGGCCTGCCCGAGGTCGCGGTGACAGTGCGCCAGCTCGTCGGCGAGATACGCCTCGTCGAAGTGCCGGATCCACACCGGGTCGTCGTCACGGGAGCCGTCGGCCTGCTCCATCGCCGTCACCGCCCGCCCGACGGACGCCTGGGCCGCGCGGGTGTCGCCGAGCAGGGCGTGCCCGCGCGCCTCGGCCGCGTGGAACATCGCCTCCGCACGCGGGGTCACCTGCCCCCGCGCCCCCTCCTGCGCGGCCCGCGCCAGCTGGGAGATCTCACGCGGGTTCCCGAGCTGCGCGGCGAGGTGGCTCATGGACGCGGCCAGGACGTAACCGCCGTACCCGCGGTCCCCGGCGGCCTGCGCCAGCCGCAGCGACTGGATGTAGTACCGCTGGGCCAGCCCCGGTTGCCCGGTGTCCACCGCCATGTAGCCCGCCAGCTCGGTCAGCCGGGACACGGCCGCGAAGAGGTCCCGCCCGACCGTCTCCCGGTACGAGCCCGCGAGCAGCCCGGACACGACGCTGTTGAGGTAGTGCACGACGACCGGGCGGACGTGCCCGCTGCCGTACTGGTGGTCGAGATCGGTCAGCGCCTGCGTCATGGACCGTACGGCCGCCACGTCGGCCTGCCCCACGCGCGGACCGGCCTGCCGGCTCACCTGGGCGTCCGGCACCGAGATCAGCCAGTCGCGGCTGGGCTCGACCAGCGCGGAGGCGGCGACGGAGGAGCCGGACAGGAAGTCCCGCCGGCCCACGTCGCTGCGCCACAGCTCGCAGACCTGCTCGATGGCCCCCAGTACCGTCGGCGAGAACTGGAGACCGACCCCCGAGGCCAGGTTCTTGCCGTTGGCCATGCCGATCTCGTCGATCGTGACCGTACGGCCGAGCTTGCGCCCGAGCGCCTCCGCGATGATCGCCGGGGCCCGGCCCCGGGGCTGCTGGCCGCGCAGCCAGCGGGCCACGGACGTCTTGTCGTAGCGCAGGTCGAGGCCGTGCTCGGCGCCGCACATGTTGACCCGCCGGGCCAGCCCGGCGTTCGAGCACCCCGCTTCCTGGATGAGTGCCTGCAGCCGTTCGTTCGGCTGCCTCGCCACGAGAGGCCTTGCGGCCATGTGCTACCCCCTGCGTTGCGATCCCCTGGACGTGACCGTTCCGGAAAGATCACTGCCCAGCTGACATACCGTCAATGCGCGACATGTGCCGTTTGCCGGGGTAACGACGGCTGCCAACCCCCTCCCTGGCTACCCAGCCCAGGCCGTGCCTCCTCCCGCGCGCCCCCACCCGTGCACCCATGCGCCCCGACTGCGGAACCGATGCTCCGCCCCCGCGCGCACCGCAGCCGTAACTCCAGGTGGACGCGGGAGTTGAGAGGGACGTGGAAGAGACGATCGCGGGCGCCCGAAACACTCAGATTGCCGGCCAGATTCCGCAGCAGCGCAGGGAATCGCTGCTGGAGACCGCCGTACGCTACGCCGAGGAACGCCACTGGGACGTGTTCCCGGGCACCTGCCTGGAAGCGGTCGCCGGCCAGCAGCGCTGCTCGTGCGGCGATGCCTCCTGCCCTGCGCCGGGTGCGCACCCCGCGCGCCCCGACTGGGCCACGCAGGCGACCGGCAGCGCGACCGTCGCCCGCCGGATGTGGCAGAAGCAGCCGACGGCGTCGATCCTGCTGCCGACGGGGCGGACGTTCGACGCGCTGTCCGTCCCGGAGAGCGCGGGGTTCCTGGCTCTCGCCCGGATGGAGCGGATGCAGTTGACCCTGGGCCCGGTCACGCTGAGCCCGGACCGGCGGATGAACTTCTTCGTCCTGCCGGGGGCGTCCGCGAAGGTGCCCGATCGGGTACGGAAGCTGGGGTGGACGCTCTCGTCCCTGGATCTGGTCGCCCTCGGCGAGGGAGCGTATGTGGCCGCTCCCCCCACGCGGTTCGGCTCTCGTGGGGCTGTCCAGTGGGCCTGCCGGCCCACGCCGGCGAACCGGTGGCTGCCGGACGCGGAGGAGTTGATCTCGCCGCTCGCGTACGCGTGCGGCCGGGACCGGTAGCCGTTTCCGCCGCGTGAACCCGGTCCGCCGCCCGCGCCGTAGCCTTCATGCATGACCGATGTGGCAGTACGGGTGCGGGGGCTCTGGAAGCGGTTCGGGCAGCAGGTCGCCGTCGGCGGCATCGATCTCGCCCTGCCCGCCGGGAAGTTCATCGGGCTGGTCGGCCCGAACGGGGCCGGGAAGACCACCACCCTCTCCATGGTGACCGGGCTGCTGCGGCCCGATGACGGGACCGTGGAGGTCGTCGGGCACGACGTGTGGCGGGACCCGGTGGCCGTCAAGGCACGGATCGGGGTGCTGCCGGAGGGGCTGAGGCTGTTCGAGCGGCTGTCGGGGCGGGAGTTGCTCGGATACGCGGGGCGGCTGCGCGGGCTGCCGGGAGCCGAGGTCGACAAACGGGCCACCCAGCTGCTGGACGTCCTCGGCCTGGCCGGCGCCCAGCACAAACTCGTCGTCGACTACTCGACCGGCATGCGCAAGAAGATCGGACTCGCCGCCGCCCTCCTGCACAACCCCGACGTCCTCTTCCTCGACGAGCCCTTCGAGGGTGTCGACCCGGTGTCCGCGCAGACCATCCGGGGCGTCCTGGAGCGGTACACGGCCTCCGGCGCCACCGTCGTCTTCTCCTCCCACGTCATGGAGCTGGTCGAGTCGCTGTGCGACTGGGTCGCGGTGATGGCGGCCGGGCGGATCCGCGCCACCGGCCCGCTGGCCGAGGTCCGCGGCGCGCATCCGACCCTCCAGGGGGCGTTCCTGGAACTGGTCGGGGCGAGCGGCCGGGACACCGGGTCCGATCTGGACTGGCTGGGCGGCGGGGCGGCCCGATGACGAACCTCACCGCCACCCTCGTACGGCTGAAACTGTCCCTGCTGCACAACGGACTGCGGCAGTCCGGGGGCCGGCGGGCCGCGTTCGTCGCCTCGGCGGTCGTCACGGTCCTGTTCGCCCTGCTGCAACTGCTCGGACTGCTCGCGCTGCACGGGCATCCGCACGCCGAGGCCGTCGCCGTACCGGGGACGGCCCTGCTGGCGCTGGGCTGGGCGGTGCTGCCGCTGTTCTTCCCGACCGGCGACGAGACGCTGGACCCGACCCGGCTGGTGATGCTTCCGCTGCGCCCCCGGCCGCTGGTCCGGGCGCTGCTCGCGGCCTCCCTGGTCGGCACCGGCCCGCTGTTCACGCTGCTCGTCCTCGCGGGCTGCGCACTGTCCCTGGCGCACGGCCCCGCCGGGTACCTGTGCGCCGTCGCCGCCGTCGTCCTCGCCCTGCTGGTCTGCGTGGCACTGGCACGGGCCGTCGCCACGGCCAACGTACGGCTGCTGAGCAGCAGGAAGGGCCGCGATCTGGCCGTCCTGAGCGGGCTGGTGATCGCCGTCGGGGCACAGCTGGTCAACTTCGGCGCGCAGCGGCTGGGTTCGGCCGGCCTGCGGCCCCTGCAGCCGGTCGCGGACGTGCTGGCCTGGGTGCCGCCGGCGTCCGCGGTGGCGGCGGTACGCGCGGCGAGCGAGGGATCGTACGGCGTCGCCGCCGCCCAACTCGCCGTGACCGCCGCCGGGCTGGCGGCACTGATCACCCTCTGGGCGCGGAGCCTCACCCGGCTGATGACCGCGCCCGACGCGTCCACACTGCCGCCGGCCGACACCGCAAGCCGCGGCCGCCCGGCCGCCGGTCTCGGCCGGCTGCTGCCGCGAGGCCGCACGGGCACGGTCATGGAACGGAGCCTGCGCTACATCTGGCGGGACCCGAAGACCAAGGCCGCCTGGGTCGCCGCGCTGGCGATCGGGCTGATCGTGCCGGTGTTCAACGCGGTACAGGGCACCGGGTCGGTCTACTTCGCGTGCTTCGCGGCCGGGATGCTCGGCATCCAGATGTACAACCAGTTCGGGCAGGACACCTCCGCGTTCTGGATGGTGGCCACGACCATCTCCGCGCCCCGGGACGCCTACGCCGAGCTGCGCGGCCGGGCCCTGGCCCTGCTCCTGGTCACCCTGCCCTACGCGGCACTCGTGACGGTGCTGACGACGGCGCTGCTGGGCACCTGGGAGCGGCTGCCGGAGGTCCTCGGGCTGTCCTTGGCGCTGCTCGGGGCGATGCTCGCGACCGGCGCCTGGACGTCGGCCCGCTTCCCCTACTCCATCCCCCAGGAGGGCCACAAGAACGTCGCCCCGGGCCAGGCCGGCCTCGCCTGGATCTCCATCTTCGGCGGCATGATCGCAGCGGCCCTGCTCTGCTCCCCCGTCATCGCCCTCACCGTCTGGCTCCACATGAGCGCGGACGGGGCGGGGTGGAGATGGCTGCTGCTGCCGGCCGGGGCAGCGTACGGCACGGGGCTGACCCTGGCGGGCCTGCGCCTGGCCGCTCCGCGAACGGCGGCCCGTCTCCCGGAGATCCTGACCGCCGTCAGCAAGGGGTGAGCGCGGCCCCCAGGGCGCGGGGAAGACGCCCTCAGTCCCCGAGCACCCGGTCAAGAAACGGCTGCACGGCCTCCCGCCAAGCCCCCGGCATGTCGTAATGCGCGAGGTGACCGGCATCAGGAACCTCCGCGTACTGCCCCGCCGGCAGCACCCGCACCATCTCCTGCGCCTCCGCCCGCCCCAGCTCCCCGTCCAGCCCCCGCACGACCAGCGCCGGGCACCGCACCTGGGCCAGCTCCTCCCAGTGCGCGTCGTACACCCAGGTCTCCCGGGACCTGAGCATCTGCTCCGGCTCGAAGACGGGGCGCCAGCCGTCGGCGCACTCGTGCATCACCTCGGCGTAGTACTCCCCGCGCGCCGGGTTCGGCCGCTCCACCCACGGATCGTCCTCACCGAACCACTTGCGGACGTCGGCGAGCGTCGCGAAGGGAAGGGGCCACGCCCTGAACCAGTCCGCCCACTCCCGCTGCGAGGCGGCCCCCAGCGCGGAGGCCCGCATGTCACAGATGATGAGGCCCCGCACCAGTTCCGGGCGCCTCGCGGCGAGCTGCCAGGCGGTCAGCGCGCCCATCGCGTGGCCGATGAGCACCACGGGGGCGAGACCGAGCTGCTCCACCGCGGCCTCGGCGTCGTCGACATAGGCCTCACGGGTCCAGGCCGCCTGCGGGGGCTTCTCGCTCTGCCCGTGGCCGCGCTGGTCGAGGGCGACCGCGCGGTGGCGTGCGGCGAGCCAGCGGGCGGTCGAGGCCCAGTGGGAGGCCCGGCCCATCAGACCGTGGAGTAACAGCACGCCCGGACCGCCGGGCCCGGGGTCCGCCCTGCCGTCCGGGCCGTCGAACCCCGTCTTGGGCGGATCGGCGAACTCCCAGGCGGCCAGGCGCACACCGCCCGCTCCCGTCACGTCCATACGCCGCGCCATCGGCCTGGCACCCCCCAGCTCCGCCTGCCTCGTACCGGTGTACTGCCGTACTCGTACTCGTACTCGCTGCTGTCGCTGTCGTACTGCCGCCGCAGACTATCGAATACCCATTCGAAAGATCTGTCTCTGCGGACAACACCCCTCATTCGAGTGACACCCCTCCAGGAATGATCGCCGCCGCCCAGGGGATCTTTTCTGGCGGGAGGCGGACCGCTCGGGGAAAAACGGTCCGAGGGGGATGACCCTGAGAGCTCGGGGCTCCGGGTCAGCACAGGGGAGGACAGGCCCCGGCGCCACAAGGCGCCGGGGCCCTCTCATGCTCAGCGCTTGGCGACGAACACATGCGAGGCGACATCCGCCTCCAGCTCGGCCGCCTCGCCGCCACTGCCCACCAGCACACCGCCGGCCGACTCCGTCACACTCACCACGGAGCCGGGCTGCACACCCGCACGCCGCAGCGTGTACATCAGCTGCGCGTCCGTCTGGATCGGCTCGCCGATCCGGCGGACCACGACCGTCTTGCCGTCCGTGCCCGGATCCAGGTCGGCCAGCGAGACCATGCTCTCGTCCAGGAACGGGTCGGCCCCGTCCTTCTCGCCCAGCTCCTCAAGCCCCGGGATCGGGTTGCCGTACGGCGACTCGGTGGGGTGCCGCAGCAGCTCCAGCACGCGCCGCTCGACGGCCTCGCTCATCACGTGCTCCCAGCGGCAGGCCTCCGCGTGCACCTGCTCCCACTCCAGGCCGATCACATCGACGAGAAGACACTCGGCCAGCCGGTGCTTGCGCATCACGCGCGTCGCCAGCCGACGGCCCTCGTCCGTCAGCTCCAGGTGCCGGTCGCTGGCCACGGACACCAGACCGTCGCGCTCCATGCGCGCCACCGTCTGGCTGACCGTCGGCCCGCTCTGGTCCAGCCGCTCCGCGATGCGGGCGCGCATGGGGACGACGCCTTCCTCTTCGAGTTCGAGGATGGTGCGGAGATACATCTCCGTGGTGTCGATCAGTCCGGACATACGTGCCCCTCGATTACCTCTGCCGGCAGCCCGGCGCGTGCGCTGGCCCTGGCATCAATTCTGCCGGATCCCACTGACATCTGGGGGCCGCGGCGAAAACGGACGTCCACCGGGGAGCCGCCGGCCGCGCCGCGCCGTATTGACACCGCACTGGTCCAGACCGCACGGTGATCCGCGACACAGACGCTGCGAAGGGGCACCGCATGAGCGACGGCACGCCTGCCGACCTGTTCTTCGACGCCGCCGTCACCCTGCTGCGACGGGTCCGCGAGGAGGAGGCCGAGCCGATCACCGCGGCCGCCACCCTGCTCGCCGACACCGTCGCCGCCGGCGGCCGCCTGTTCGCCTTCGGAGCCGGGCACTCCTCGCTGGCCGCCCAGGACGTCGTCTACCGGGCCGGCGGCCTCGCCCTGATGAACCTGCTCGCCGTCCCCGGCGTCGTCGGCGTCGACGTCACCCCCGCCACCCTCGGCTCCGCCCTCGAACGCGTCGACGGACTCGCGAGCGCCGTCCTCGACACCTCACCCGTCCGCCCGGGCGACGCCCTGGTGATCATCTCCCTCTCCGGCCGCAACGCACTGCCCGTGGAGATGGCCCTCAACGCCCGCGCCCACGGCGTCCGGGTCATCGGCGTCACCTCGGTCGCCTACGCCGCACAGACCACGTCCCGGCACAGCTCCGGCACCTTCCTCAAGGACCACTGCGACATCGTCCTCGACTCCAAGATCGCCGTCGGCGACGCGGAACTCACCCTGGACACCATCCCGGCACCCTTCGCCCCCGCCTCCACGGTCGTCACCACCGCCCTGATGCAGGCCGTCCTGGCCACCACCGCCGCCACCCTCGCCGACCGCGGCATCGAACCCCCGCTCCTGCGCTCCGGCAACGTCGACGGCGGCCACGAGTGGAACGCCCGCGTCCTGGAGGAGTACGGGGACCGGATCTTCTACCGCCGCTGAACCGCGGCCCCCGCAAACGCAGACGACCCGCGAGCTCGGGTCCTTAGCCTCTCGGCGAAGAAGCCGGCCGGACGTACCGGCGAGCTCGCGGGTCGGGTGACTGCTGGGATTGGGCCGGCTGCACGCCTTTACGCGCTGGTCCGGCACCGCACTGGATGTGGTGGCGGACCGCTAGCCCGCAGCCACCTCACGCGTCCGGTTCTCATACATCTGCCGAACCACCTCCCTTCTCGTGTACCCCACAGCCTAGGAAGCCGCCGGGAGGCGCTCAACCTCTTTTTTTCGGCGCGCGTTTTTGGTGCGCATCGATTCCCTCAATCTTGCGGGAACAGGATGTGGGCTGGGTCACGTTCGAGTTGAATGAAGGGCAGTGAGCGAACCGCGCGCCGGATGCGCGCCGACGCAGCCTCCAGGGGGTCCAGGTGAGTGCTTCCCGGCGGAGTGGGACCACCGATGAGCTGGGGCCGGACGAGCCCGGTGAGTCCGGGGGGTCCGACCTGCTCGCCGCGCTGCTCGACGGCATGGACGCGGCGCTGTGCGCCTTCGACGCCGACGGGGTCGTCACGCACTGGAACCGTGAGGCCGAGCGGATCCTGGGGTGGACGGCCGCCGAGGCGGTGGGGCGGCACGGGTTCGCCGGGTGGGCGGTGCGCAGCGCCGACGCCGAGGAGGTGCAGGCCCGGCTGATGTCGGCGATGCATGCGCCCGGGCGGCAGGTGCATGAGTTCGCGCTGGTCACGAAGGACGGCGGGCGGGTGCTGGTGCGCACGCAGTCCGCCGCCGTGCGCGGGCCGGAGGGGAAGCCGGCCGGGCTGTACTGCGCGTTCAGCGAGGTGCACGCGCAGATCGATCTGGAGCGGTCGATCGCGTTGAGCGAGGCGCTGTTCGAGGACGCGGCCTGGGGGGTCGTGCTGATCGACGCCGATCTGCGGCCCGCCGTGGTCAACGCGTACGCGGCCCGGGTCCTCGGGATCGGGCGTACGTCGGCGCTGGGCAGGCCGCTCGGTGAGCTGCTCGCGCAGGGTGTGGAGGAGCTGGAGGCCGCGCTCACGCATGTGCTGGCCGAGGGTGCGCCGCCCGCGCCGGCCGAGATGTGGGTGGCGGTGCGAGCCTCGGAGGGCGAGAAGCGGCGCTGCTGGCGGAACGGGTTCGTGCGGCTGGCCTCGCCGCTGGCGGAGGAGCCGGTGCCGCTGGGGGTCGGCTGGCTGTTCCAGGACGTCACGGAGGCCAAGCAGGGTGAGCAGGAGGCGGCCCTGCTGCGGTTCCGTACCAACCAGCTGCACCGGGCCGCGCGTGCCGCCGCCGAGTGCGAGGATCCGGCCGAGGCGGCCACCGTCCATCTGGACTTCGCCCTGGCGGGGTTCGCGGATCACGCGTTGATCGACCGTGTGCTGCCGCCCCCGCGTTCGGCGGGCGAGGAGGGGGCCGTACGGCTGGTGCGGCTGGCGGCGACGCCCGCCGGGGCGCCGGGGCCGAGCCTGCTCACGGGCGCGGCCGGGCTGCCGGTGCGCTATGAGGCGGGTCATCCGGCGCTGCAGTGTGTGGAGCGGTCCGGGGCGGTTCGCGCGGACGCCGGGTCGGTCCCGGCGGAGCGGGCGCGGGAGTGGGCGCTGGCCCGGCAGTGGCCCGGGGACGCGGTGCACGCCCTGTGTGTGGTGCTGCGCAGCCGGGGGCGGACGCTGGGCGTGGTGACGTTCCTGCGCGGTGCGGGCCGCAGTCGTTTCGAGCGGTCGGACGCGGCCTATGCGGAGGACGTGGCGGCGCGGGTCGCGGCGGCGCTGGATCTGGCGGGGGCGGTGCGGGACGCGTAGGCCTCGGGTGGTCAGGGGCTGAGGCGTTCCACCTGCCAGCGGCCGTCGGGCCGCAGGGTGTACCGGAGGCGGTCGTGGAGGCGGTTCTCGCGGCCCTGCCAGAACTCGATCGTCTCCGGGGTGATGCGGTAGCCGCCCCAGTGCGGGGGGACCGGGACCTGTTCGCCTTCGGGGTAGCGGGCCTCCAGGTCGGCGTAGGCGGTGTCCAGTTCGGCGCGGGAGGCGATGGGTGCGGACTGGGCGCTGGCCCAGGCGCCCAGCTGGGAGCCGTGCGGGCGGCTGCGGAAGTAGGCGGTGGTCTCGTCGCGGGCGGTGCGGTGGGCGGTGCCGGTGACGATGACCTGGCGGGCGAGCGGGTGCCAGGGGAAGAGCAGGCAGGTGTGCGGGTTCTCGGCGAGGTCGCGGGCCTTGCGGGAGTCGTAGTTGGTGTAGAAGACGAATCCCTCGGTGTCGAACTGCTTCATGAGGACGGTGCGTGAGCTGGGGCGGCCTGTCGCGTCCGCCGTGGAGACGACCATCGCGTTGGGTTCGTAGACCGTGCCGTGCAGGGCCGCCCGGGCGGCGTCCTCGAACCAGCGGGCGAACTGGTCCATGGGGTGGGTGGCGAGGTCCTGTTCGGCGAGGCCCTCGGCCCGGTACTGCTTGCGCATGGCCGCAGGGTCGAGGACGGGGTCCGGGAGGGGTTCGCGGTCGGTCACGCGGTCATCTTGCCGACGTGCGCTGTGTGCGTCCAGGAGGCCTCCGAAGGCTCTGGCACTGAGTGTCGCGTGGGCTCCCCAAGTGTGACACTGGGGGTTATCGTGCTGGTTCCCTTGCGGTTTGGGTGACCACCGGCCGATCGGGGCATCACGGGGGTGACCGCCGCCGACCACATCACGAGGAGCCGCCTGATGTCCGATTTCGTACCCGGACTCGAGGGAGTCGTCGCGTTCGAGACGGAGATCGCCGAACCGGACAAGGAGGGCGGTGCCCTGCGCTACCGGGGCGTCGACATCGAGGATCTGGTGGGGCACGTCTCGTTCGGGAACGTGTGGGGGCTGCTGGTCGACGGTGCCTTCAATCCCGGTCTGCCGCCTGCGGAGCCGTTCCCGATCCCGGTGCACTCCGGGGACATCCGGGTGGACGTGCAGTCGGCGCTGGCCATGCTGGCGCCGGTGTGGGGGCTGAAGCCGCTGCTGGACATCGATGAGCGGCGGGCCCGGGACGACCTGGCGCGGGCGGCCGTCATGGCGCTGTCGTACGTCGCCCAGTCCGCGCGGGGGCAGATGCTGCCGATGGTGCCGCAGCGGGAGATCGACAAGGCGAAGTCGGTGGTGGAGCGGTTCATGATCCGCTGGCGGGGTGAGCCTGATCCCCGGCATGTCGCGGCCGTGGACGCGTACTGGACGTCCGCCGCCGAGCACGGGATGAACGCGTCGACGTTCACGGCGCGGGTGATCGCGTCGACGGGTGCGGATGTCGCCGCGGCGCTGTCCGGGGCGGTCGGGGCGATGTCCGGGCCGCTGCACGGGGGTGCGCCGTCGCGGGTGCTCGGGATGATCGAGGAGATCGAGCGGACGGGGGACGCGGAGGCGTATGTCCGACAGGCCCTGGACCGGGGTGAGCGGCTGATGGGGTTCGGGCACCGGGTGTACCGGGCGGAGGATCCGCGGGCGCGGGTGCTGCGGCGTACGGCGCGGGAGCTGGGGGCTCCGCGGTTCGAGGTCGCGGAGGCGCTGGAGAAGGCGGCGCTGGAGGAGCTGCACAACCGGCGGCCGGACCGGGTGCTGGCCACGAACGTGGAGTTCTGGGCGGCGATCATGCTGGACTTCGCCGAGGTTCCGGCGAACATGTTCACCTCGATGTTCACGTGCGCCCGTACGGCGGGGTGGTCGGCGCACATTCTGGAGCAGAAGCGAACCGGTCGTCTGGTGCGGCCTTCCGCTCGGTATGTGGGGCCGGGGCCGCGGCGGCCGGAGGACATCGAGGGGTACGGGGAGATCGCCCGCTGAGAAGGGGCGGCTCAGGGGCGCGGACGGCTGCGGGCCGATGGTGGCCGGTCGCGCCCGCCCGCGGTCGGAGCCGCCTGTCGGTACCGCTTCGCGCCCCTGAGACGCCTCCGCTGAGACGCGCCCGGCTGGGACGCGCCCCGTCGGGGCGGCTTCTCACGCGGGCGCCAGCAGCTGGGCGTGGTGCCTTTCCGCCACCAGCGGGTGGGCCCTGAGCTTGCCCTTGAGTTCGTTGTAGCCGTACTCGGCGTACAGGGGGTTCGTCGGGTCCGTCGTGATGCCGGGGGCCTTCGACGCGTGCGGGAAGGGCAGCGGCTCGACCCGCGCGTCCAGGCGGGGGTTGTAGAAGAACGGCACGGAGAAGCGTTCGGTGGCCCCGGGAGGGCTGACCACACGGTGGTTGGTGGCCAGCAGGTAGCCGTTGGTGGCGACCTCCAGGAGTTCGCCGAGGTTGACGACGAAGGCGCCGTCGATGGGCGGGACGTCGTGGAAGCGGCCGTCCTCGCGCTGGACCTGGAGGCCGCCGACGGTGTCCTGGAGGAGCAGGGTCAGGAAGCCGTAGTCCTTGTGGGCGCCCACGCCCTGGTCGGTGCCGTCGCCCGCGCTGCCGGGGTAGCGGACGAGCTTGAGGTGGGGGTGGGCGCGGTCGCCGAAGACGGGGTCGTAGAAGTCGGCGGGAGCGCCTATCGCGGTGAGGAGTTCACGCAGGAGGCGTTCGGCGACCCCGCTGAGCTTGTCGATCCAGGCGAGGGCCGCGGTGCGCAGCTCGGGGAGGGCGGCGGGCCACTGGTTGGGGCCCTGCAGCCACCAGTACGCGGGTTCGCCGGCGGCGGGGACGCGGGCGGGGCGTTCGGCGCCTATGTCGAGCTGGTCGCGCCAGTCGCGGGCACCGGCGGTGCGTTCGTCGCCGGTGCGGGTGTAGCCGCGGAAATGGGGCGAGTTGACGTTGTCGAGGGCGAGCCGGTCGGCCTCGGGGAGGGTGAAGAAGGCGCGCATGGCGGTGAGCAGCGCGTCGGTCTCGGCCGGGGTGACGCCGTGTCCGACGAGCTGGAAGAAACCGACGTCGTGTGCGGCGCTGTGCAGTTGGGCGTGGAGCAGTGCGCGGGCCTGGGGGCCGTGTTCGGCCGCCGAGAGGTCGATGATGGGGAGCTGGTCGTACGACGAGGTCGTCGTCGCGGTGTGCGTCGTCATGGATGCGTCCACAGGGGTGTGTGGGCCACGGGCAGGCCGCCGAGGGTAGGGCGGCGCCCAGGATGCCGTAAGAAGAGGGAGAAAAAGGGGGCTGAATCAGGCCGAATGGCGACAGCCCATGCTCGTGACGCGCACGTAGTCCACGTGGCGGCGTCGAACGAGCATCGGAAGCATGCGGCAAGGGTACTGCTCGCCGCCGGATAGGGGTGTGGCCCACCTCACGCTCGGAGCGTGCGCCCTCGGTGGTTCGGAAGGTCCCTGTGGCCGGGGCCGGGCCCCGGTGGCCGCTCAGCCCAGGGCGTGGTCGAGCAGCTCGGCCCACTGGGCGACGACGCGGTCCCGGCGGGCGGTGTCGTCGGTGAGGAGGTTGGCGAGGCCGAGGCCGCGGGCCATGTCGAGCAGGCCCTGGACGCTCTCGCGGACGCCGGGGCGGGACTCGTCGGCGCCGAGGAGGTCGACGGCGATGCGGTGGGTCTCGCGGCCGACGCGGGCCTCCAGCTCGGTCACGCGTGAGCGCAGCTGGTCCTCGTTGGAGGCGGCGACCCACAGGTGCAGGGCGGCGCGGAAGAGGGGGCCGGTGTAGAGGTCGACGAGGGCGGCGACGACGGCGCGGCGGTCGGCGGGGCCGCCCGGGAAGAGCGCCCGCAGGGCGGTGGAGCGTTCCTCGGCGACGTACTCGACGGCGGCCGTGAAGAGGTCCTCGCGGGTCGGGAAGTGGTGCTGGGCGGCGCCGCGGGAGACACCGGCGCGTTCGGCGACGACGGAGACGGTGGAGCCCGCCCAGCCGTGTTCGGCCAGGCAGGCCACGGCGGCCTCCAGGAGCCGCTGCCGGGTGGCCCGGCTGCGGTCCTGCTTGGGTACGCGGTCGCGTTCCACCGTTGCGCTCATGTGGTCACACCACCCATGCCGCATCCCGTCTTTCCAGGAAGGCCGTCATCCCCTCCCGGGCCTGGGCGGTGGAGAACAGCCGGGCCGAGAGCGCGGTCAGCTCCGCCGCGTCCCGGTCGAACGTTTCCAGCACCCTAGCCGTGAGCAGCTGTTTCGTCTCGTCCAGGGCCTCGGGGGAGGAGCGGCGCAGGCCGTCCAGTACGGGTGCGAGGGCTTCGTCCACGTCGTCGCCGGTGACGGTGAGCAGGCCGAGGCGTACGGCTTCGGCGGGGTCGAAGCGTTCGCCGGTGAGGTAGTAGCGGGCCAGTGCGCGGGGGTCGGTGCGCGGGATGACCGGCAGGGAGATCACCGCGGGGGCCACGCCGATGCGGACCTCGGTGAAGGCGAAGGTGGCCCGGGGGCCGGCGGCGGCGATGTCGCAGGCCGCCAGGAGGCCGAGGCCGCCGGCGCGGACGTGTCCGGTGACCCGGGCGACGACGGGCCTGGGCAGTTCGACGATCTGCCGGAGCAGGGCGAGCAGGGCGTCGGGGTGGGGTGGGTCGCGCAGGTCGGCGCCGGCGCAGAAGGTGGTGCCGGTGTGGGTGAGGACGACGGCCCGGACCTCGGGGTCCCCGGCGCAGTCGGTGAGGGCGCCCGCGAGGTCGCGCACGAGGTCCGCCGAGAGCGCGTTGCGGGTGTCGGTGGCGTCCAGGCTGAGGGTTTCGACGGCACGGGCGCGCGTGCGGCCGATCAGTGCGGTCACGGGTGCTCCCTGAGCTGTCGGCGCAGGATCTTTCCGGAGGCGGCGCGGGGCACGGTGTCGACGAAGGTGACCCGGCGGACCCGCTTGTAGGGGGCGACGCGTTCGGCGACGTGCAGCATGATCTCGTTCTCGGTCAGGTCCGGGGCGGTGCCGGCGCGGACGACGAAGGCGTGCGGGATCTCGTTGCCGTCGTCGTTGCGGGAGCCGATGACGGCGGCGTCGGCGATGCCGGGGTGGGTGAGCAGCAGGGCCTCCAGTTCGGCGGGGGCCACCTGGAAGCCCTTGTACTTGATGAGTTCCTTCACCCGGTCCACGACGAACAGCCAGCCGTCGGCGTCGATGTGGCCGACGTCCCCGGTGTGCAGCCAGCCGTCGGCGTCGATCATCGCGGCGGTGGCGTCGGGACGGCCGAGGTAGCCCTTCATCACCTGGGGGCCGCGGATCAGGATCTCGCCGGGTTCGCCGGTGCCGAGGTCCTTGCCGGGGTCGCCGAGGGAGACGATCCGCATCTCGGTGCCGGCGATGAGCCTGCCGACGGTGCCGGCGGGGGCGTCGTGCAGGCGGTCGAGGGGGACGACGTGGGTGCCGGGTGACAGTTCCGTCATGCCGTAGGCCTGGCCGATGGGGGGCAGGCCGAGGCGGTCGGAGCAGGCACGGGCGAGGGCGGCGTCGAGCGGGGCGGCGGCGCTCATGACGTACGTCAGTGAGGAGAGGTCGTAGCGGGTGACCGCCGGGTGCTTGGCGAGGGCGAGGACGATCGGCGGGGCGACGTACAGGCCGGTGATGCGGTGTTTCTCGATCGCGGCGAGGAAGGTCTCCAGGTCGAAGCGAGGGAGTACGACGACCGTGGCGCCCTTCCTCAGGGGGGCGTTCATCAGGGCGGTGAGGCCGTAGATGTGGAAGAACGGCAGCACGGCGAGGATGCGTTCGTCCGGTCCGGTGGGGACGGCGGACTCCAGCTGGGCCAGGTTGGTGGCGATCTGCCGGTGGGTGAGCATCACGCCCTTGGGGAGGCCGGTGGTGCCGGAGGAGTAGGGCAGCGCGGCGATGTCCTCGTCCGGGTCGATGGCGGGGTGCGGCTCGGGGGCGGTGGTGGCGAGCATGTCGGCCAGGGAGCGGTGCCCGGGCGCGCTGTCGCACACGAAGATCTCCCGTACGCCGCCCGCGAGTTCGGCGGCGCGGCGGGCCGTCTCCAGCAGGGGGGAGACGGTGATGATCCAGCGGGCGCCGCTGTCGCCGAGCTGCCCCGCGAACTCCTCGGGTGTGGCGAGCGGGTGCACGGTGGTGACGGACGCGCCCGCGCGGGTGGCCCCGTAGAAGGCGGTCGGGAAGGCGATGCTGTTGGGGCTGTGCAGGGCGAGGACGTCGCCCTTGCGGACGCCCGCGTCGGCGAGGGAGGCGGCGAGGCGCCGGTGGAACCGGTTCACCTGCGCGTACGAGAGGGTGGTGCCGTCCGTGCCGTCGATGAGGGCGGGGCGCTCGCCGAAGTCGGCGGCGTGGCCCAGGACGGCGTCGTGGATGGGCAGTGCTACGGGCGGAACGTCTGCGTACTCGCTGCGGAACACGGTTCCTCCAGGACGGTCTGCGGCTCGCCTAGTACGACTTGGGCAGGCCCAGGGTCTGATGGGAGACGTAGTTGAGAATCATCTCCCGGCTCACCGGGGCGATACGAGCCACGCGTGCGGCCGTTATCAACGAGGCGAGTCCGAATTCCCGGGTGAGGCCGTTGCCGCCGAGGGTGTGCACGGCCTGGTCGACGGCCTTCACACAGGCCTCCCCGGCCGCGTACTTGGCCATGTTGGCGGCTTCGCCCGCGCCGGTGTCGTCGCCGGCGTCGTAGAGGTGGGCCGCCTTCTGCGTCATCAGCCGGGCCAGTTCCAGGTCGATGTGCGCCTGCGCCAGGGGGTGGGCGATGGCCTGGTGGGCTCCGATGGGTGTCTTCCAGACGCTGCGGTCGCGGGCGTACTCGACGGCCTTGGCGAGTGCGTAGCGGCCCATCCCGATGGCGAAGGCCGCCGTCATGATGCGCTCGGGGTTGAGGCCGGCGAACAGCTGCAGCAGGCCTGCGTCCTCGTCGCCGACGAGGGCGTCGGAGGGCAGCCGTACGTCGTCCAGGACCAGCTCGAACTGCTTCTCGGCGGCGCTCAGTTCCATGTCGATCGGGTGCCTGTGGAAGCCCTCGGCGTCGGTCGGGACGATGAACAGGCAGGGCTTGAGGCGTCCGGTGCGCGCGTCCTCCGTGCGGCCGACGATGAGGACGGCGTCCGCGATGTCGACACCGGAGATGAAGACCTTGCGCCCGGTCAGGAGCCAGTCGGTGCCGTCGCGGCGGGCCGTGGTGGTGATGCGGTGGCTGTTGGAGCCGGCGTCGGGTTCGGTGATGCCGAAGGCCATGAGGCGGGTGCCGTCGGCGATACCGGGGAGCCACTGCCGCTTCTGGGCGTCCGTGCCGAAGCGGGCGATCACGGTGCCGCAGATGGCCGGTGAGACCACCAGCATGAGGAGGGGGGAGCCTGCGGCGCCCAACTCTTCCAGCACGATGGAGAGTTCGGTGATGCCACCGCCGCCTCCGCCGTACTCCTCCGGGAGGCTGACGCCCAGGTAGCCGAATTTGCCCGCCTCGGACCAGAGTTCGGTGGGGGGTTTGCCCGCGGCGACGGTCTGTACGAGGTAGTCGCGGCCGTAACGTCGGCCCAGGGCCGACACCGCGGACCGCAGGGCTGTGTGTTCTTCGGATTCGATGTGCGTGGTCATGCGAGTCCTCCGAGTGCGGCGAGTGGGTGGTCGCTCGCGCGGTTCCCCGCGCCCCTTCAGGCGGGTTGCACCACTGCCAGCAACAGGCCGGGCTCCACCTGCTGCCCGGGTCTGGCGTGCAGGGCGCTGAGCGTGCCGGTGACCGGCGCGGTGATCTGGTGCTGCATCTTCATCGCCTCCAGCCATATGAGTCCCTGGCCGGCCTGCACCGTCGCCCCTTCCGCCAGGCCCTCGGCGACGCGTACGACCGTGCCCGGCATGGGGGCGAGCAGGGAGCCCGGTGCGAGCTGGGCGGTGGGGTCGGGGAAGCGGGGCAGGGCGGTCAGGCGGGTGCCGTTGACGTACACCTCGTCGCCGTAGGCGCACACCTCGAACCGGCGCTCCACACCGCCGGCTTCGAGGACGACCAGGCCCTGCCCGGCGTGCACGACCCGCACCCCGTCCGCCGCGAGCCCCTGTCTGCCGTGGCGGTAGCGGACCTCGTGCTCCTCGCCCGCCATCTCGTACCGCTTGACCTGCGGCTGCGAGGGCACGTTGCGCCAGCCGCCGAAGCGGGAGCGGCCGTGGGCGTCGGCGAGGGCGGCGGCCAGGGGGGCGTACGGGTCCGGGGCGGGCTCGGTGAGTCCGGTGAGGTGGCGGTCGTAGAAGCCGGTGTCGGCGCGGCCGCCGGTGAACTCCTCGTGGCGCAGCGAGCGCACCAGCAGGTCCCGGTTGGTGACCGGGCCGTGGATCACCGTGCGCTCCAGTGCGCCGGCGAGCCGGCGGATCGCCTCCGCGCGGGTGGGGGCGTGGGCTACGACCTTGGCCAGCATGGGGTCGTAGTGGACGCCGATGGTGTCGCCGTCGGTGTAGCCGGTGTCCAGGCGGACGCCGGCCGGTACGGCGAGGCGGTGCAGGGTGCCGGTCTGCGGGGCCCAGTCGCGGGCGGGGTCCTCGGCGTACAGGCGGGCCTCGATGGCGTGGCCACGCGCGCGTGGCGGGTCCTTTTCGAGGGCGTGGCCCTCGGCGACGCGGATCTGTTCCGCCACCAGGTCGACGCCGAACACCTCCTCCGTCACCGGGTGTTCGACCTGGAGGCGGGTGTTCATCTCCAGGAAGTGGGCGCGTCCGCCGGCGACCAGGAACTCGACGGTGCCGGCGCCGACGTAGGCGACGGCGCAGGCGGCCTGCACGGCCAGCGCGTACAGGTCCTCGGTGAGCGCCTCGGAGAGGCCGGGCGCCGGGGCCTCCTCGATGACCTTCTGGTGGCGGCGCTGGAGGGAGCAGTCGCGGGTGCCGAGCGGCCAGACCGTGCCGTGGGTGTCGGCGAGGATCTGCACCTCGACGTGGCGGCCGTGCTCCAGGTACGGCTCCACGAAGACCTCGCCGTCCCCGAAGGCGCTCGCGGCCTCGGCGCGTGCGCCCTCCAGGGCGGCGCCCAGCTCGTCCAGGCGGCGCACGATCCGCATCCCGCGTCCCCCGCCGCCGGCGGCCGCCTTGACCAGCACCGGCAGGTCGGTCTCGGCGATGTCGGCTTCGGCGAGGGAGGCGATGCCCATCAGCTCCTTCGCGCGGGTCTTGGACGCCATCGCCTCGATCGCCTCCGGAGGGGGGCCGATCCAGGTCAGTCCGGCGTCGAGGACGGCGCGGGCGAAGCCGGCGTTCTCGGAGAGGAAGCCGTAGCCGGGGTGCACGGCGTCGGCCCCGGCGGCCAGGGCCGCCTTCACGATCAGGTCGCCGCGCAGATACGTCTCGGCGGGCGCCGCGCCCGGCAGCCGTACGGCGGTGTCGGCCACACGCGTGTGCAGTGCGTGCGCGTCGGCGTCCGAGTGCACGGCGACCGTCCGGATGCCCATGTCGCGGCAGCTGCGGAAGATCCGGCAGGCGATCTCGCCCCGGTTGGCGACGAGCAGAGTCGAAATCACGTGGTCCCTCACATCCGGAAGACGCCGAAGCCACCGCGCGCGCCCTCGTAGGGCGCGGTGTGCACGGCGGACAGGCACAGGCCGAGGACGGTGCGGGTGTCGCGCGGGTCGATGACACCGTCGTCGTACAGCCGCCCGGACAGGAACATCGGCAGCGACTCGGACTCGATCTGCTGCTCCACCATGGCGCGCAGGGCGGCGTCCGCGTCCTCGTCGTACGGCTGCCCCTTCGCCTCGGCCGACTGGCGGGCGACGATCGACAGCACGCCGGCGAGCTGCTGCGGGCCCATGACGGCGGACTTGGCGCTGGGCCAGGCGAACAGGAACCGGGGGTCGTACGCCCGTCCGCACATGCCGTAGTGCCCCGCGCCGTACGACGCCCCCATGAGCACGGACAGGTGCGGGACCTTGCTGTTGCTCACCGCGTTGATCATCATCGCGCCGTGTTTGATGATCCCGCCCTGCTCGTACTCCTTGCCGACCATGTAGCCGGTGGTGTTGTGCAGGAAGAGCAGGGGGATGTCGCGCTGGTTGGCGAGCTGGATGAACTGGGCGGCCTTCTGCGACTCGGCGCTGAACAGGACACCCTGGGCGTTGGCCAGGATCCCGACCGGGTAGCCGTGCAGGCTCGCCCACCCGGTCACCAGGCTCGTGCCGTACAGCGGCTTGAACTCGTCGAAGTCGGAGGCGTCCACGATCCGGGCGATGACCTCGCGCGGGTCGAAGGGCGTCCTGAGGTCACCGGGGACGATGCCCAGCAGCTCCTCCGGGTC
The DNA here is from genome assembly GCF_000725475.1 of Streptomyces durhamensis. Lineage (NCBI taxonomy): Bacteria > Bacillati > Actinomycetota > Actinomycetes > Kitasatosporales > Streptomycetaceae > Streptomyces > Streptomyces durhamensis. The sequence goes on along the minus strand of NZ_JNXR01000018.1, from coordinate 28,030 downwards.
GTACCGGGGCGGCTCCGCGGGTCCGGGGTCCGGGTACGCCTTGCGGTGGTTGAGGCGGGCGACCACCCGGCGGGCCCGGCGCAGCGCGTCCGGCTCGTCGACGGCGAAGTGGTCGGCGAGGCCGGACACGCGCGCGTGCATCTCGGCGCCGCCGAGGGACTCGTCGTCGCTCTCCTCGCCGGTGGCCATCTTCACCAGCGGCGGCCCGCCGAGGAAGACCTTCGCCCGCTCCTTGACCATGATCACGTGGTCGGACATGCCGGGGACGTAGGCGCCCCCGGCCGTGGAGTTGCCGAAGACGACCGCGATCGTGGGGATCCCGGCCGCCGACAGCCGGGTGAGGTCGCGGAAGATCGCGCCGCCGGGAATGAAGATCTCCTTCTGCGACGGCAGGTCCGCACCGCCCGACTCCACCAGGCTGATGCAGGGCAGCCGGTTGGCGAGGGCGATGTCGTTGGCGCGCAGGGCCTTCTTCAGGCTCCACGGGTTGCTCGCGCCGCCGCGCACGGTCGGGTCGTTGGCGGTGATCAGGCACTCCACGCCCTCCACCACCCCGATGCCGGTGACCAGGGAGGCGCCGACGGTGTAGTCGCTGCCCCAGGCGGCGAGCGGGGACAGCTCCAGGAACGGGGTGTCGGGGTCGAGGAGCAGTTCGATGCGTTCGCGGGCGAGCAGCTTGCCGCGCCCCCGGTGCCGGGCGACGTACTTCTCGCCGCCGCCCGCGAGCGCCCTGGCGTGCTCGGCGTCGAGGTCGGCGAGCTTGGCGAGCATGGCCTCGCGGTGGGCCCGGTGGTCGGGGCCGGCGGGGTCCAGGGCTGTCTTGAGAACCGTCACAGGAGGGTCTCCGGGATGTCCAGGTGGCGGGAGCGCAGCCATTCGCCGAGGGCCTTGGCCTGCGGGTCGAAGCGGTGGCGGGCGGCGACACCCGCGCCGAGGATGCCCTCGACGACGAAGTTGACCGCGCGGAGGTTCGGCAGCACGTGCCGGGTGACGGGCAGGTCGCGGCTCTCGGGGATCAGTTGCCGGAACCTTTCGGCGGTCAGCTCGTGCGCGAGCCACCGCCAGGCGTCGTCGGTGCGGGCCCAGACGCCGACGTTGGCGTTCCCGCCCTTGTCGCCGCTGCGGGCGCCGGCGACCAGGCCGAGCGGCGCACGCCGGGTCGGACCGGCCGGCAGCGGCGCGGGCAGGGGTGGGGTCGGTACGTCGCTCAGCGGCCGGGTGTCCCGGGGCGGCGGCACGGGAACACGGCGTCCGTCGGGGAGAACGGCCGTATGGTCTACGGCGCCGTGGGCGACGGCCACATCCTCGAAGACCCCATACGGGGTGCCCTTCTCGGGTGGGGACAGCACATGGAAGCCGGGGTAGCTGGCCAGCGCCAGCTCCACGGCGGCCCCGGTCAGCGCCCGCCCGACGACCCGCTCGTCCGGATCCCGTACGACGAGCCGCAGCAGGGCGCTCGCCGTCTCCTCGGTGCCGGCGTCCGCCCGGTCGGTGCGGACCAGCTCCCAACGGGCCTCGGCCGGAGGGGACTTGGCGAGCGCGTCGGTGAGCTGCTCGCGCACCAGGTCCGCCTTGGCCTCGATGTCGAGTCCGGTGAGGACGAAGGTGACCTCGTTGCGGAAGCCGCCGAGCCGGTTGAGCCCGGCCTTGAGCGTCGGCGGCGGCGCCTCCCCGCGCACGCCCTCGATCCGCACCCGGTCCGGGCCGTCCTGGCTCAGCCGGGCGGTGTCCAGCCGGGCGGTGACATCGGGCCCGGCGTACCGGCCGCCCCCGGTCTCGTACAGCAGCTGGGCGGTGACCGTGCCGACGTCGACCAGGCCGCCGGTGCCGGGGTGCTTGGTGATGACGCTGCTGCCGTCGGCGTGGATCTCGGCGAGCGGGAAGCCGGGCCGGCGTACGTCCCCCTCCCGGAAGAACGCGTAGTTTCCGCCGGTGGCCTGCGTCCCGCACTCCAGCACGTGCCCGGCGGCGACGGCGCCCGCGAGCCGGTCGTACTCCCCCGGCCGCCAGCCGAAGTGGGCGGCGGCGGGCCCGGTGACGAGGGCCGCGTCGGTCACCCGCCCGGTGACGACGATGTCCGCGCCGGCCCGCAGGCACTCGGCGATGCCGAAACCGCCGAGGTAGGCGTGGGCGGCGAGGGCGCCGGGGTGGCGGGCGGTCAGGCCGTCGCCCTCGACGTGCGCGACGGCGGCCGGGACGCCGAGCCGGCCGGCCAGCTCCCGGGTCGCCTCGGCGAGTCCGGCCGGGTTGAGGCCGCCCGCGTTGACGACGATCTTCACCCCGCGCTCCCGGGCGAGGCCGAGGCAGTCCTCCAGCTGGCGCAGGAAGGTGCGGGCGTATCCGGCGGACGGGTCCTTCAGCCGGTCGCGGGCGAGGATCAGCATGGTGAGTTCGGCGAGGTAGTCGCCGGTGAGGACGTCCACCTCGCCGCCGGTGAGCATCTCGCGCAGGGCGGCCGCGCGGTCGCCGTAGAAGCCGGAGAAGTTGCCGACGCGCAGCACGGTCACTCCGGAGCCCCCTTCGGCGGACGGCCGGTGCCGGGCGGGCCCGCGAAGGCCTGCGCGATGTCCAGCCAGCGGTCGGCGTCCGGGCCCACGGCGGTCAGGGCGAGGTCGGTGCGGTGGGCGCGCTGGGTGACGAGGAGGCAGAAGTCGAGGGCGGGGCCGGTGACGCGTTGCGGGGCGTCTTCGGGGCCGTATGCCCACACCTCGCCGGAGGGCGCGGTCAGTTCCACACGGAACTCGTCGGCGGGCGGGGTGAGCCCGTGGACGGTGTGGGCGAAGTCGCGGGTCCGCACCCCGAGCCGGGCCACATGCCTGAGCCGATCGCCGGGTGGGCGGACCACGCCCAGCGCCTCGGCGATGTCCAGCCCATGGGCCCAGGTCTCCATAAGACGGGCCGTGGCCATCGAGGCGGCCGACATGGGCGGGCCGTACCAGGGGAAACGGGAGCCGGGTGGGGCCGCACGCAGCGCCCGGTCGAGCGCGTCACGCCCTTCCCACCATCCCGCCAGCAGCGCGGCGGGCGCCAGACGGGCGCCTTCCTCCGCGCCCTGGTCCACGAACGAGTCGGGGGCGGTGAGCGCCTTCTCGACCAGCGTCTGGAAGGCTTCCGCATCGGTGACGGCCAGTAGCGCCGAGCGGTCGGTCCAGGCGAGGTGGGCGATCTGGTGGGCGAGGGTCCACCCGGGCGCGGGAGTGGGGAGCGCCCACCGGGCGGGGGTCAACTCGGCGATGAGCCGGTCGAGTTCCTCGCTCTCCGCGCGCAGGTCGTCGATGACGGGCGTCGGGTCGGCCATGAGGGGAGCATGGCAGCGGCGCGAGAAACAATCAAGCGTGCTTGCATGAATTTGCCACCGGCCGCAGGACCGGCTCCACTGCGCCCGCCCGGCGACTACGCCCCGCGAGCGGAGCTCTCTGCCGGACTCGCCGCCCGACTCTCCGCGCTGTTCCCCGCCTGACTCCCCGCCTGGCTCCCCGCCTGGCTCTTCGCCTGGCTCCCTGCGTGGCTCTCCGCGCGGCCTTCCGCATCGCTCGCCGCCTGACTCTTCGACCGGCCGACCTGGGTGCGTACCGCGCCGATGCTTGCCGCGATGACCAGGGCGATCGCGCCCGCCTCCCGCAGGGACAGGGACTGACCGAGGATGAGGAAACCGGCCGTTGCCGCGATCGCCGGTTCGAGACTCATCAGGATGGCGAACGTGGAGGCGGGCAGGCGGCGCAGAGCGAGCAGTTCCAGGGTGTAGGGCAGGACCGAGGACAGCAGGGCCACGGCCGCGCCCAGGGCGATCGTGACGGGGTTCAGCAGACGGGTGCCCGCCGAGGCCACGCCGATCGGGAGGAAGAGAACAGCCGCTACGGCCATGGCGAGGGCCAGACCGTCCGCCTGCGGGAAGCGGCGGCCCGTACGGGCGCTGAAGAGGATATAGATCGCCCACATGGCGCCGGCCCCCAGGGCAAAAGCGACACCTATGGGGTCGAGGGTGTCGAAGCCTCCGCCGCCCAGCAGGAACACACCGAGCAGGGCCAGGCCCGCCCACACGGCGTTGATGGCGCGGCGGGAGGCCAGGACGGACAGGGCCAGCGGGCCGAGGACCTCCAGGGTGACCGCCGGGCCCAGCGGGATACGGGCGACCGCCTCGTAGAAGAGGCCGTTCATCGCGCCCATGGCGATACCGAAGGCGACCACCGTGCCCCAGTCGGTGCGGGAGTGGCCGCGCAGCCGGGGGCGGCAGACCAGGAGGAGGACCAGCGCCGCCGCGAGGAGGCGCAGGGTGACGACGCCGGGCGCACCGGCCCGGGGCATCAGCGTCACCGCGAGGGCGCCACCGAACTGGACCGAGACACCGCCGGCCAGGACGAGGCCCACCGGGCCCAGCGAGCCGAGGCGGCGCGGCCCCTGGACGGGGGCGACCGGGGTCTGCGTGGCGGTGCTGGAGGTGGCGGTCACGGGCGGTCCTGGTGCTTGATCGAGTTCGTTCATCGCGATGTACTACCAGGTCCAGGGTAGTGGACTTCGACAGGAGCGTGAACCCTTCACGGCACTGTCCCGGATGGTGGGATCCCGTCGGCGTCCGGACGCCCCGTCAACTGCCCGGCCAGGCCTGCTCCTCGCGGAAGAGGGGGCGGCCGTCGGGCAGGCACGCCGGCATGCTTCCGTACGGCTCGCAGCCGGGCTGGGCCCAGGTCCCGGCGGGGGCGTACGCCTCGTATCCCGGCCCGTACGGGGACGCGGGGGCCGCCTGCCCGTGCGGGTACGTCGGGGCCGGCTGCCCGTACCCAGGGGCGGACTCCGGCTGCCCGTACCGAGGAACGTGCTCCGATGGCCCGTACCCAGGGGCGGACTCCGACGGCCCGTACCCAGGGGCGGGCTCCGGCTGCCCTGCCTGCTGGTCCTCCCACAGCGGCATGCGCAGTTCACCGGTGTCCGTCACCGCGCTGTTCTGCGAGCGGTGCAGCCGCGCGTACGCCCCGCCCCGGGCGAGCAGTTCGTCATGACGGCCGGTCTCCACGACCCGGCCCCGGTCGACGACGAGGATGCGGTCGGCGTCGGGGGCGAGGTTGAGGTCGTGCGTGATCATGATCGTCGTACGGCCGGCCATCAGGCGGCGCAGGGGCTTGACAACGCGGCGGGCGGCCATCGCGTCCAGGCCGGTCGTGGGCTCGTCCAGGACCAGGACCGGGGCGTCGCGGAGGATGGCGCGGGCGATGGCCAGACGCTGGAGCTGACCGCCGGACAGGCGGGCCGAGTGGGAGTCCACCGGCGTGTCGTAGCCGTCGGGCAACCGGACGATGAAGTCGTGGGCGTCCGCCGCCCTCGCCGCCTCCTCGATGGCCTGGTCGCTGGCGCCGGGCCGGCCGCAGGCGATGTTGGCGCGCACCGTGTCGTGCAGCACCAGGGTCTCCTGGGGGAGCAGGGTGACGTACTCCCGCAGGCGGGCCAGCGGGAGGTCCCGCAGCGGTGTGCCGTCCAGCAGGACGTCGCCCGCGTCCGGGTCGTAGAAGCGCAGCAGCAGCTTGGACACCGTGGACTTGCCGGCGCCGCTCGGGCCGGTGACGATCACCAGCTCGCCGGGGCGCACCGCGAAGGACAGGCCTTCGAGGGCGGTGTCGTCGGCGCCCGGGTAGCGGAAGGTCACGTCCCGGACCTCGACGGTTCCGTCCGGGCGGCCGGTGTCGGCCGGGTGCCGGGGGTCGGTGACCGACGGTCCGGCGTCCAGGATCTCGATGAGCCGCTCGGCGCCCGCCGTGGCGGCGGTGACGGTGAGGCCCAGCTGGGCGAGGCCGCGCAGCGGCGGATAGAGGTAGCCGAGGAACGCGGCGAAGGCGAGGAGCTGACCGAGGGTCATCCGGCCGGTGGAGATCTCCCAGGCGCCGATGCCGATCACGGTGAGCACGCACACCGTCTCGATGACCTGGACGAGCTGCTCGTAGGCCTCGTTCAGGCGGGTGGAGCGGACCGAGGCGCGGAACCAGGCGGTGGCCTCCTCGTGCAGCCGGCGGCGTTCGGCGTCCCGGCGGTCGTAGGCCTGGGTGAGCACGATGGTGCCGAGGGACTCCTCCACGACGGAGGTGATCGCGCCGTCGGCGACCCGGCCCTCGCGGGAGACGTCCTTGATGGAACCGGAGAAGCGGCGGGCGGCCAGCCAGAACAGGGGCGCGAGGACGAAGGTGGCGGCGGCCAGGTCCCAGCGCAGCCAGGACGCGGCGGCCGCGTAGAAGAGGGCGGAGAAGGCCGCCGATGCGGCGCCCACCAGGCCGGACACGACCATCGCCTCGATCGCTTCCACGTCACTGGTCAGCCGGGAGAGCAGATCGCCCTGGCGGTGGCGCTGGAAGAAGTGCGGGGGCAGCTGCTGGACGTGGTCGAAGACGTGCTCGCGCAGCCGCATCACGAACCGCTCGGTCGCCCAGGCGGCGAGGGAGTTGCCGGCGTACGCGACGAGCGCGCCGAGCACCGCGATGCCCAGCCACTTCACCGCCGGGCTCCAGAACGCGGCCGGCGATCCCTTCTGCAGGGCGTGGTCGGTGAGGTCACCGAACAGCAGGACGGCCTCGGTCTCGGCGAGCGCGGCGAGCACCGTGCACAGCCAGACGAGGAGCAGCCATCTTCTGAGCCCCTTCGTCAGCGGCCAGAAACGGCGGAATGCCGTCCGGGCGGGAATGGTGGGGGTCTCGTACTTGAACTCGTCATCCTCGTCGCCCATCGGATTCCCCTTTCGAATCACCATCCCGAACGAAAAAGAAAAGAGGGCCGACGGTGCACCATCGGCCCCCTTTTAATTCACTGCGCGTTCAGCCGGTTCAGCGGTCCTGGCCGGGCAGCGGCTTGGGCAGCGGCTTCGGCGCGTGCTTCTTCTTGGACTTCGGCGGGGGCGGCGGCGGGAGCTGCTTCTTCGACTTCGGGGGCAGCGGGGCCAGCTTCCTGAGGCTCATTCCGACTCCTAACTTCGCACTGTACGTGTGGTGCTGAATTCCGCGTCCGGAACCCGACACCGAAGAACTTACACACCGCTTGGGAGTCGGAACGGCAAAATTGGCAAAGGGGGGCTGTGAGTACCTTGGAATACCTTTGCGGTTCCTGAGAGACCCGCTCGAAGCTGAGAATTCCCTTACGAACCCCTGCGAACCTGGGAGCAGCCTTATGAGCTCCCCGCCTTCGGCCCCCACGCGGCCAGCACCTCCGTGTCCGTCGCGCGGGCGTGGAGGTGGTAGTCCGCCCACGCGGCGATGTCCGGGTAGGCGCACGCGGCGGTGAGCCGGGCGACGGCCGCCGGGATGTCGTACGACGTCACACGCAGGTCGGTGCCGGGGCCGAGGAGGCACCAGTGGGCGCCGGGGCGGCCGTAGGGCATGCCGACGCTGCCCGGGTTGACGACCAGGCGGCCGTGGGCCAGGCGGACGTAGGGCATGTGGGTGTGGCCGCAGACGACCGTGCCGATGCCGGACGCCAGGCCGCCGAGGATCTCCGACCAGCGGGCCGGCCGGGAGTCCACCAGGACCAGTTCCTCGTCGTCGCGCGGGGTGGCATGGCAGAACAGGACCGTGCCGAGACCGCGGACGCGCAAGGTGAGGGTCTTCGGGAGGGCCTCCAGGAAACCGACCTGGTCGTCACGGAGCGCCTGGGCCGCGAAGGGGCCGATGGGGTCGGGGATCTCCGTGCGCTGCCCGCGCCGGTACTCCACGAGCTCCCGGTCGGCGTTCCCCGCGAGCCACAGCACCCGGTCGCCCTGCTCCCGCAGCAGGTCCAGTACCTCCACCGGCTGGGGCCCCGCCGCGATGTCGCCGGTGACGACGATGCGGTCGGCGGCGGCCACCTCCGGCTCGGCGAGGACTGCCTCCAGGGCGGGCAGTACTCCGTGGATGTCGGAGAGGACCGCCAGGCGGGCGTGCTCCACCGCCGGTTCCGCGGTGCTCAGTTCGAGTGCCGTCGGCCGGCACGGACCCACGTCACCACCACGAGCGCCGCGGTGACGAACATGACCACGCTGGCGGTGGCCACGGATTCGACGTACGGCTCGTATCCGTCCGTGCGGAGCTGGACCGCGAGGAATGCGAGAGCCGTGCCGAGCGCCGCGATCGCGGCGGAGAGAGAAGCGAACGGGGCCTTCGTCATGGGGAGTTCCTCCGAGATGCGAGACGACTGGTCCCTTCCGAGTCTACGGATCCGCTGTCAACTGCCCTTGTGCGTATCCGATTTCCCCTCAACTCCCCTCTTCCCCCTCTTCCCCCTCCCCCTCTTCCCCCTCCCCCTCCTCGCGCTCCGCCTCGTCCAACGCCTGCGCCAGCACCTCCGCCAGATGCCTGCCCCGCACCCCGGCCAGCTGTTCCAGCTGGGTGCGGCAGGAGAAGCCGTCGGCCAGGACCACCGTCCGCTCGGGTGCTTCGCGGACCGCGGGGAGGAGCTGTTCCTCCGCGCAGGCCTTCGACACCTCGAAGTGGCCTTTCTCGAAGCCGAAGTTGCCGGCGAGGCCGCAGCAGCCGCCGCTCAGCTCGCCGGTGAGGCCCGCGGCCTCGCGCAGCCGCCGGTCGGGGGTGTCGCCGAGCACCGCGTGCTGGTGGCAGTGGGTCTGGCCGGCGACCGGGCGGTCCACGGCCGGCGGAGTCCAGTGCGGGGCGTGCCGCTCCAGGGCCTCGGCGAAGGTGGTGACGGCCGAGGCCAGCCGGGCGGCACGCGGGTCGTCGTGCAGCAGCTCTGGCAGGTCGGTGCGCAGGGCCGCCGCGCAGCTCGGTTCCAGGACGACGACCGGGGCTCCGGCCCGCAGCACCGGTTCCATCAGGTCCAGCGTGCGGCGCAGGACCGTGCGGGCGCGGTCGAGCTGGCCGGTGGAGAGGTAGGTGAGGCCGCAGCAGACCCGGGCCCGGCGGGCGGCGAGCAGCGCGGTGGCCGGTCCGGCCCGGCCACCGCCGATCCGTCCCCCGCGTGGCAGCAGCGTCGGCGGCAGGGCGACGCGCAGCCCGGCGGCCTCCAGCACCCGGACGGCGGCCCGGCCGACGGAGGGGGACAGATGCTCGGTGAAGGTGTCCGGCCACAGCACGACCAGGTCGCCCGGGCCCGGGCCGCCCGATGCCGGCTCCCCGGGGCCCGGGGCCGGCTTCCTCGTGCGCCACCAGCCGGTGAAGGTCCGCCTCGCCAGCCGGGGAATCCGCCGCTCGGGGGCGATCCCGGCCAGGCGCTTGCCGGCAGCGGCCAACGGCCCCACCGCGGCAAGGGCGTTGAGCAGCGGGGCCGTGCGCGTGCGGGCCACCCAGCGCAGCCACTGCGGCAGCCGGCCCATGCTGAGGTGGGCGGCGGGCCGGCGACGGCCGGCGTAGTGGTGGTGCAGGAACTCGGCCTTGTAGGTGGCCATGTCGACGCCGACCGGGCAGTCGGAGCGGCAGCCCTTGCAGGACAGGCACAGGTCCAGGGCGTCGCGGACCTCTGTGGACCGCCAGCCGTCGGTGACCAGCTCGCCGGCCAGCATCTCGTGCAGCAGCCGGGCCCGGCCGCGGGTGGAGTGCTCCTCCTCGCCGGTCACCCGGAAGGACGGGCACATCACGGCGGGGCCGGCCGCCGTGGTCGTACGGCACTTGGCGACGCCGACGCAGCGGCGGACGGCGGCGCGGAAGTCGCCGTCGTCGGCGGGGTAGCCGAAGGCCACGTCGACGGGCCCGCGCGGCAGCACGGAGAAGCGCAGGCCCGCATCGAGCGGGGCGGGGCGGACCAGCATGCCGGGGTTGAGCAGGTCGTCGGGGTCCCAGACCGCCTTGGCCCGTTCGAACAGCCGCACCGTCTCGGCGCCGTACATGCGCGGCAGCAGCTCCGCGCGGGCCTGTCCGTCCCCGTGCTCCCCGGACAGCGAGCCGCCGTGCTCCACCACCAGGTCGGCCAGGTCCTCGGAGAAGCGGCGGAAGCGGCCGATGCCGGCCTCGGTGAGCAGGTCGAAGTCGATACGGACGTGGATGCAGCCGTCGCCGAAGTGGCCGTACGGCGTGCCGCGCAGGCCGTGGGCGGTGAGCAGGGCGCGGAAGTCGCGCAGATAGCCGCCGAGCCGGGCGGGCGGCACCGCGCAGTCCTCCCAGCCGGGCCAGGCCTCGCTGCCGTCCGGCATGCGGGTGGCCGTGCCGCTCGCGTCCTCGCGGATGCGCCACAAGGCACGCTGGGCGGCGGGCTCCGTCACCACCAAGGAGTCGGACACGTCGGCCGCGCGGACGATCTCCCGCGCACGCGCGCGTGCCTCGGCCGCCGACTCCCCGCCGGTCTCCACGAACAGCCAGGCGCCCCCTTCGGGCAGTCCGGCCGGCGCGCGCACCAGGTCGGCCGCCATGCCCTCCACGGTCAGCGGGCCGTACCGCAGCAGGCCGGCGGCGGCTTCGGCGGCGGCGCTCTCGTCGCCGTACCCCAGCACCGCGAGGGCACGCGCGCGGGGGGCCGCCACCAGCCGCACGACCGCTTCGGTGAGGATCCCGAGGGTGCCCTCCGAACCGCAGAAGGAGCGGGCGACATCGGCACCCTTCTCGGGCAGCAGCGCGTCCAGCGCGTACCCGGAGATGCGGCGGGGCAGGTCCGGGAAGCCGGTGCGCAGGCGGGCCAGTTCGCCCTGCGCCAGCTCCCGCAGCCCCTCGGGCGCGCCGGCCCAGTCCCGCCCGAGCCGCAGCCGCTGCCCGCGCGCGGTGAGGACGGACAGCTCGCGCACGCTGTCCGCGGTGGTCCCCCAGGCGACCGAGTGCGCGCCGCAGGAGTTGTTGCCGATCATCCCGCCGAGCGTGCACCGGCTGTGCGTGGACGGGTCGGGGCCGAAGCGCAGGCCGTGCGGGGCCGCGGCCTCCTGGAGGCGGTCCAGGACGAGCCCCGGCTGGACGACGGCCGTACGGGTGACCGGGTCCAGCTCCAGCAGGCCGTTCATGTGCCGGGTGAAGTCGAGCACCACGCCCGCACCGGTCGCCTGCCCCGCGATGGACGTGCCGCCGCCGCGCGCCACCACCGGCACCCCGCGCGCCCGGCAGACCTCCAGCACGGCGGCCACGTCGTCGGCGTCTCTCGGCGCCACGACGCCCAGCGGGACCCGCCGGTAGTTGGACGCGTCCATGGTGACCAGCGCCCGGGAGGTGACGTCGAAACCGACCTCGCCCCGGACGACCCCGCGCAGCTCCGCCTGCAGACCCGAGCGATCCGTCATGCGTCCAGGATGCATCCGCTCACGGACAGTCACCGAAAGTTTTCCACAGCCCCGCCCATATCGTCGTACTACTTCACAAGTCCAGGCTTTGACGATCTTGTCTCATCCGACGGACACGGCTACGCCCGGTTTCGCCCCGCGGGATACCCTCCGAACCGTGGCCGACATCCAGATTCCCGCTGACATCAAGCCCGCCGACGGACGCTTCGGCGCGGGCCCCTCCAAGGTGCGTACCGAGGCACTTGAGGCGCTCGCCGCCACCGGCAGCTCCCTGCTCGGCACCTCCCACCGCCAGGCCCCGGTCAAGAACCTGGTGGGCGAGGTCCGCGAAGGCATCGGCTCCCTGTTCTCGCTCCCCGAGGGCTACGAGGTGATCCTCGGCAACGGCGGCTCGACCGCCTTCTGGGACATCGCCACCCACGGTCTGATCGAGAACAAGTCCCAGCACCTGAGCTTCGGCGAGTTCTCGTCCAAGTTCGCCAAGGCCGCCAAGCTGGCGCCCTGGCTGGCCGAGCCGACCGTCGTCGCCGCCGACCCCGGCACCCACCCCGAGGCCCGGGCCGAGGCGGGCGTGGACGTGTACGCCTTCACCCACAACGAGACCTCCACCGGTGTCGCCATGCCGATCAAGCGCGTGGCCGGCGCCGACGAGGGCGCGCTCGTCCTGGTGGACGCCACCTCCGGCGCGGGCGGCCTCCCGGTCGACGTCGCCGAGACCGACGTCTACTACTTCGCCCCGCAGAAGTCCTTCGCCTCCGACGGCGGCCTGTGGATCGGCGTCTTCTCCCCGGCCGCGATCGAGCGCGCCGAGCGGATCCACGCCTCCGGCCGCCACGTCCCGGAGTTCTTCAGCCTCCCCACGGCGATCGACAACTCCCGCAAGAACCAGACGTACAACACCCCGGCGCTCGCCACCCTGTTCCTGCTCAACGAGCAGCTGAAGTGGCTCAACGGCCAGGGCGGCCTCGCCTGGTCCACGGCCCGCACCAAGGACTCCTCGACCCGCCTGTACTCCTGGGCGGAGGAGTCCAAGTACGCCACCCCCTTCGTCACCGACCCGGCCAAGCGCTCGCAGGTCATCGGCACGATCGACTTCTCGGACGAGATCGACGCGGCCGCGGTCGCCAAGGTGCTGCGCGCCAATGGCATCGTGGACACCGAGCCGTACCGCAAGCTCGGCCGCAACCAGCTGCGCATCGCCATGTTCCCGGCGATCGACCCGGCGGACGTCGAGGCGCTGACGAAGTGCGTCGACCACGTGATCGAGAGGCTCTGACCTCCCGCGGAGGACGACCTCCCGCACAAGACGACAAGGGGCGCCCGGTGGACACCGGGCGCCCCTTCGCGTGGTTCAGCTCCCGCGCCGCAGCCGCCGCAACCCGAACAGGGCGGCCAGAGCGACGGCGCCGACGACGGCACCGATCTTCAGGCCGTCGCCGCCGCTGCCGCCGTAGCCGCTCCCGCTCTGCGAACCGGCACGGGAAGAGGGCGAGTTGGCGGCAGGCCGGTCCGGCGCGTCCTTCGCCACGACCTCACTGTCCGCCCCCTCGCTGCTGTACAGCAGCCTGGTCCCGTCGGCGGAGTAGGAGACGCCCTCGCCCTGCCCCTGCAGCGGCACGTCCAGCTGACCCTTGCGCCTGATCCTCCCGCCGTCCCAGTCGTAGAGGATCCCGCCGAGGTACCCGCGCACGGCGAGCTGCCGTCCGTCCGGCGAGAAGGCCGCGTCGGTGGCCCACAGGTCGACCGGGGCGACGGGCCGGAAGACGTTCGCGCCGGAGGTGGAGAGGGTGGCCGGGCCCTCGTACAGGTGCCCGCCGTCCTCCTTCTTGTCGATGATGTAGACCCGCCCGGTCTTCGGGTGGACGATCAGCGACTCGGCGTCCCGCGGCCCGTTCGCGTACTTCACGACGTACTGCGTGGCGGTGACCGTCTGGTCCCTCAGCTCCTTCGGCTCGGGCAACCGGTAGATCCACACGTACGGCCACTTGCCGCCCAGGTTGTCGCCGATGTCGCCGACGTAGATCTCGTCGTGGGGCCCGATCGAGATCGCCTCGACGTCCCGCGGGGACCCGATGCCGCGCAGGGTGATCCGGGCGACGGTCTTCCCGGTCCGGCTGTCCACGGCGTAGATGTACGGCCCGTCGCTGCTGTCGTTGTGCGTCCAGTAGACGCCGGGGTGGAGATGCGAGGCGGCGAGCCCGCTGGACTCGGTGATCCTCGGATCCTTGAGGGTGAACCCCTGGTCGCCGGGCCCGTCGGCGGCGGAGGCGGGCAGCGCGCAGGCACCGGTGAGCAGCACCCCGGCGAGAACGGCGGACGATCGACGCATGCCCCAAGCCTGCCATTCCCTCCGGGGGTTCACCCGGCGCGCTCCGCGCCCGTCGGACGTGGTGGGCCTCACACCCCACCGCCCCGCGTGATCGTCCATCATGAGCGGATGCTCAGGTTCATGCCCGTAGGTGACTCCATGACGATCGGGAGCGCCGGCGAGCACACATGGCGTCACCGACTGTGGCAGCACCTGCGCGACACGTACGACGGCCCGTTCACCTTCGTCGGCCCCCGCGAGGAGCTGTACGACAAGTCGGCCGACGCCCCCACGTCGTACGCCTACGCCGATCCCGGCTTCCCACGCCACCACCTGGCGGGCTGGGGCGAGGGCTGGCTGCACATGGCACCGCTGATCGGCGACGCGGTACGACGGCACCGGGCGGACGTGCTGCTGGTCTCCCTCGGCCTGATCGACCTGGGCTTCTACACCAACGCCGAACAGACGGCGCAGAACGTGCGCGCCTTCGTCACCGGCGCCCGCGAGGCCGCCCCGCGCATCCGCATGGTCCTGCTCCCGGTCATCCCGAACATCCGGGCCGAGGCGGACGCCGCCTTCGCCGAGCAGGTGGACCTCTTCAACGTCCTGCTCGCCAAGACGGTCGCCGACCTGGACGAACCCCGCTCACCGATCCTGCTGGCCTCGCGGCCGGAGGGGTACGACATCCACACCGACACGTACGACGGGACGCATCCGAACGCCAGCGGGGAGCACCGGATCGCGGGGGCGTTCGCGGGGGCGATGTGGGAGGCGTGGGGGGTCGGACGGGCGTACGTGGCTGGAACAGGTTGACCTGATTCCGGCATGCCCCGGTCACCGTGCGTATCGTTGAACCGCGCGGCTGCACTCGTGCGTGGGGCAGCCGGGGAGGAGCGCCACGATGACCGTCCTCGAAGACAGGATCGAGATGGCCGAGGAGAGCGGCGAGCTGACTCTGGACGACCTGTTCGAGTCGCTTGAGCGGACCACCCCCGAGGGATACAAGGTCGACATCGTCGAGGGGGCCATCTTCATGTCGCCGCAGCGGGACACCCACTGGGAGATCATCGCCAACATCTACGACCAGTTGCGCACCAAGTACCCGCGCAGGCGCGTCAAGTCGGACGTCCGGATCGACTACCCGGGCCACCTCAACGGCTTCTGCTCCGACGTCACGCTCGTGACCGATGGTGCCGAGAAGACACCCAACGGCCTGTGGCAGTGCAAGGACGTCGAGTTCGTCGCGGAGGTCATCTCCAAGGGCACGGGACACAACGACTACGGCCCCAAGAAGACGGCCTACGCCACCGCCGAGGTGGCCGTCTACCTCGTCGCCGATCCCTACCAGGGCAAGTGCCACCTCTACAGCCAGCCGAAGGACGGCGAGTACGTCAGCGAACTGACGGTCGCCTTCGGAGCGGATGTCGACATGACCACGACCCCCCTCGGCCTCACCCTCAAGACCGACGAGTTCCCCCGCGACTGACCGCTGGGGCCCCTTGCTTCGAGCGCACTTCAAGCCGTTGGCTAGAGGACCATGGAGTACACGCAGCTAGGACGCACGGGACTCAAGGTCAGCCGACTCGTTCTCGGGACGATGAACTTCGGGCCGCAGACCGACGAGGCCGACAGCCACGCCATCATGGACGCGGCGCTGGACGCGGGCATCAACTTCTTCGACACCGCCAACGTGTACGGGTGGGGTGAGAACAAGGGCCGGACCGAGGCCATCATCGGCAACTGGTTCGCCAAGGGCGGCGAGCGCCGCGACAAGGTCGTCCTCGCCACCAAGGTCTACGGGAACATGGCCACCGACGCCCAGCCCGGTCAGCCGGCCTGGCCCAACCACGACAGGCTCTCCGCGCTGAACATCCGCCGGGCCGTGGACGCCAGCCTGAAGCGGCTGCAGACCGACCACATCGACCTCTACCAGTTCCACCACATCGACCGGAACACGCCGTTCGAGGAGATCTGGCAGGCGATCGACACCCTGGTCCAGCAGGGCAAGATCCTCTACGCCGGTTCGTCCAACTTCCCCGGCTACAAGATCGCCCAGGCGAACGAGACCGCCGCCCGCCGCGGCACCCTCGGTCTCGTCAGCGAGCAGTGCCTCTACAACCTCGCCGAGCGGCGCGCCGAGATGGAGGTCGTCCCGGCCGCGCAGGACTACGGCCTCGGGGTCATCCCCTGGTCGCCGCTGCACGGCGGACTGCTCGGCGGGATCATCAAGAAGGAGGTCGAGGGCGGTCGCCGCGCCTCCGGCCGGGCCGCCGACACCCTCAAGGACCCCGCCGCCCGCGCCCAGGTCCAGGCGTACGAGGACCTGGTCGGCAAGCACGGCCTGGAGCCCGGCGAGGTGGCCCTGGCCTGGCTGCTGACCCGCCCCGGCGTGACCGGCCCGATCGTCGGCCCGCGCACCGCCGCGCAGCTGGAGTCGGCGCTCAGGGCCGTCGAGCTGGAGCTGGGCGACGAGCTGCTGGCCGGCCTGGACGAGGTCT
Organism: Streptomyces durhamensis; assembly: GCF_000725475.1. Classification (NCBI taxonomy): domain Bacteria; kingdom Bacillati; phylum Actinomycetota; class Actinomycetes; order Kitasatosporales; family Streptomycetaceae; genus Streptomyces; species Streptomyces durhamensis. The sequence continues at coordinate 12,066 of NZ_JNXR01000018.1, read as the reverse complement.
TCCCTGGCCCTGGCCCGTCTCCGGAGGCCTTCGCCTGGTGACGCGGTTCACAGCCGTGTGAGGGCGCCGCCCCCGAGGGGCACGGGGAACTGCGGGACCGGCCACGACGGGCCGCACCCGGCGAACCGGCCGCAGTTCCCCGCCGCGCCATCGCCACACCGCTACTTGACGGCCGCCGCCACGGCCACCACGACGAACATCAGCACAAGCACACCGGCCATGATCCGGTTCCGGGTTTTCGGGTCCACGCCACCGAGCCTAACCAACCCCGCCGAGCTCCCAGCGGGCAACCGCCTCGTACCGCGGCTGCTCCCCCGCCACCCCGGACCGCGGCAGGTGGCTGCGGACCAGGACCAGCTCGTCCACGGTCCAGGGACGTCCGCCGAAGGCACGCAGCACCTCCACGTACGGCCGTACGTCCACCGAGTCCCGGCTGCGTGCCACCGTCAGGTGGGCCTTGTACCGCCGGTGCTCCCCCATCGGCACGCCCGCCTTGCGCGCCGCCGACTCCGCCCGGTCGGCCAGCAGCCGCAGCGCCTCCACCTCGCCCGAGGCGCCCGTCCACAGGGCCTTGCCGTGCCCGAACTGGCCGCCGCCGGACAGGGCCAGGGTGAAGGGGGCCGTGCGGTGGGCCGCACGGGCCAGCCGGTCCGACAGGTCCGGTACGAGGTCGTCGGCGGCCTCGCCGTAGAAGGCGAGGGTGAAGTGCCAGCCCGGCTGCCCGGTCCAGCGCAGCCGATCCGCTCCGGGCAGTCGCTTCAACCGGGCCACTTCGGCGGCGAGTTCATGGATGACGCGCTCCGGCGGGAGCACCGCGGCGAAGAGTCTCATTCCTTCACCTTCGCAGACGGCAGTCGGCATGATGGGCCGATGACGATCACCCTGCGCACAGGCGGCTCCGCCGACGCCCCCCTGATCCTCGGCATGCTCGACAGCGCTGTGGAGTGGCTGGTCTCACAGGGCCGTACCCGCCAGTGGGGCACCGAGCCCTGGTCGACGAACGAGCGGGCCGTGGAGCTGGTGCACCAGATCACCGCCGCGGGAACGCCGTACATAGCCGAGGTGGACGGCGCCCCGGCGGCCACGCTCACGCTCAGCAAGGCCCCCGGCTCGTACCTGGAGCCCGCCGACGAGCCCGAGCGGTACATCCACCTCTTCGCCACCGACAGCCGCTTCAGGGGCCTCGGTGCCGGTGCGGCGCTGCTCGCGCACGCGGCCGAGGAGACCCGGCGGGCCGGGATCTCGCTGCTGCGCGTGGACTGCTACGCGGGCGACGACGGCAAGCTGGTCGCGTACTACGAGAACAACGGCTTCACCCGTACCGAGCCCTTCACGGTCGGCGAGGACGACTGGCCGGGCCAGGTGCTGGCCCGGCGGGTCCTGTAGCGCCCCGAAGGGGTGCGGGGACGGCCCCCGGCCGGGGGCCTACGCCGCCGTCGCCAGCTCCTCGCGCTCCCTCGGCACGAAGCGGACCCGCGGATGGCCGTGGTGCCAGCGCACCGCGAGCCGCAGTCCGCCGATGCGGGCCAGCACCAGGCCGATCACCCCGGCCGCGGCGGCGGAGATGACGCCGCCCAGGGCGAACCCGACCCTTGCGCCGTAGGTGTCGGTGATCCAGCCGACGACGGGCGCGCCCAGCGGCGTGCCGCCCATGAACACCATCATGAACAGGGCCATCACCCGGCCGCGCATGGCCGGGTCGGTGGCCATCTGGACCGCGGTGTTGGCCGTGACGTTGACCGTCAGGCCGAAGACCCCGATCGGGACCATGAGCAGCGCGAACAGCCAGTACGACGGGACCAGCGCGGCCGCGGTCTCCAGCGCGCCGAAGGCCAGCGCGGCGGCGATCAGGATGCGCAGCCGGGCCGTGCCGCGCCGGGCGGCCAGCAGGGCGCCGCCCAGGGAGCCGACGGCCATCAGCGTGTTGAAGAGGCTGTAGGAGCCGGCGCCGGAGTGGAACACGTCGTCCGCGTAGGCCGACAGCCACACCGGGAAGTTGAAGCCGAAGGTGCCGATGAAGCCGACCAGGACGATCGGCCAGATCAGCTCCGGCCGGCCGGCCACGTACTGCAGGCCCTCGCGCAGCTGGCCCTTCCCCCTCGGCGCGCGCTCGACCACGTGCAGGTCGCGGGCGCGCATCAGCAGCAGGCCGGCGATGGGGGCGGCGAACGACAGGCCGTTGGCGAGGAACGCCCAGCCGGTGCCCACCCCGGTGATCAGGAGGCCGGCGACGGCGGGGCCGACCAGGCGGGCGGACTGGAAGTTCGCGGAGTTCAGGCTGACCGCGTTCTGCAGCTGCCCGGGGCCGACCATCTCGGAGACGAAGGACTGCCGGGCCGGGTTGTCCACGACCGTGGCGAGGCCGACGGCGAACGCGGCGACGTAGACGTGCCAGACCTGGACGTGGCCGGAGAGGGTGAGGAAGGCGAGCGCCAGGCCCGTCACGGCCATGGCGGCCTGGGTGACCAGCAGCGTGGGGCGCTTGGGCAGGCGGTCGACCAGGACGCCGCCGTAGAGGCCGAACAGGAGCATCGGCAGGAACTGCAGGGCCGTCGTGATGCCCACGGCCGCGGAGGAGCCGGTGAGGCTGAGGACGAGCCAGTCCTGGGCGATGCGCTGCATCCAGGTGCCGGTGTTGGAGACGACCTGGCCGATGAAGAAGAGGCGGTAGTTCCTGATCTTCAGCGAGCTGAACATCGAGGACTTGCGGGGGGTGGGGATAGTAGTGGCGGTCGGTGCGGGGGCGGAAGGTATTCCGGATCCCGTACTCAAAAGGGTTCGCCTCCTCTGATGGCTTGCTTACAGGTGCGCGAGCTTTTCCAGCACGGGGGCGGCGGCGCGCAGGGCGGCCCACTCGTCCTCGTCGAGACCCTCGGCCAGACCGGCCAGGAACGCGTTGCGCTTGCGGCGGCTCTCCTCCAACATCGCCTCGGCCTGCTCGGTCTGGGTGACGACCTTCTGGCGCCGGTCCTCGGGGTGCGGCTCCAGCCGGACCAGCCCCTTGGCTTCGAGCAGCGCGACGATGCGGGTCATCGACGGCGGCTGGACGTGCTCCTTGCGGGCCAGCTCGCCCGGCGTGGCCGAGCCGCAGCGGAACAGGGTGCCGAGCACCGACATCTCGGTGGGGCTCAGCGATTCGTCGACCCGCTGGTGCTTGAGCCGACGGGACAACCGCATCACGGCGGAGCGGAGGGAGTTCACGGCGGCTGCGTCGTCGCCATGGGTGAGGTCCGGCATGTTCTTTAGAGTAACTCATTACTCTCGCTAAAGACCACCGCGACACACCCCTGATGCCCGTGACCCTGGCCACTGAACCGGACGATCACCCATATGAGTGAGTCAGCTCCGGAAAGTGACGCGCGGGGTGGCCGGATATGGCGACCCTCGTACCCATGGGGACCACTGTGCTCAGCGTGCGGATAGACGGGGAGCTGCTCGAAAGGCTCCGCCGGCACGCCGCGAAAAGAGGAATGAGCGTGCAGGACTATGTGGTCCGCACGCTCATCCGGGACGACTTCGACGAGCGGTTCCAGGCCGCCGTCGAGGAGACGGAGAGGTTCTACGGCGTCACCTGAGGCCGTGGAGGGCCGAGGCGCCGCGCAGGGGCAGGGCTCAGGTGAGGCCCAGGGCCGGCATCAGGTAGTAGAAGGCGAACACGGCCGAGACGACGTACATCGCCACCGGGACCTCCCGGAACCGGCCGGCGGCCAGGCGCAGGACGGTGAAGGTGATGAAGCCCATGCCGATGCCGTTGGTGATCGAGTAGGTGAACGGCATCATCAGCATCGTCACGAAGGCCGGGATCGCGATGGTGTAGTCCGCCCAGTCGATCTCCTTGATGGAGTTCGACAGGATCAGGAAGCCGACCGCGACCAGCGCCGGGGTGGCCGCCTGGGACGGGACCATCGTGGCGATCGGGGTGAGGAACAGCGCGATGGCGAACAGGCCGCCCGTGACGACGTTCGCGAAGCCCGTACGGGCGCCCTCGCCGACCCCGGCCGTGGACTCCACGAACGCGGTGGTGGCCGAGGAGGAGCTGGCACCGCCCGCCGCGACCGCGAGGCCGTCGACGAAGAGGACCTTGTTGATGCCCGGCATATAGCCCTCGGCGTCGGTCAGCTTGGCCTCGTCACTGACGCCCATGATCGTGCCCATCGCGTCGAAGAAGCACGACAGCAGGACCGTGAAGACGAACAGGATGCCGGTCAGCAGGCCGACCTTGGAGAAACCGCCGAACAGGCTGACCTGACCGACCAGGCCGAAGTCGGGGGTGGAGACCGGGTTGCCCGGCCACTTCGGGACCGTCAGCCCCCAGGACGGGATCGTGGTGACCGCGTTGAGGACCACCGCGAGGACGGTCATGCCGACGATGGAGATCAGGATCGCGCCCGGCGTCTTGCGGACGATCAGCGCGAAGGTCAGCAGCGCGCCCAGGATGAAGACCAGCACCGGCCAGCCGTGCAGATGGCCGCCCGTGCCGAGCTGCAGCGGGACGGTGGTCTGGGCGGCGTCCGGCATACGGGTGACGAAGCCGGAGTCGACCAGGCCGATCAGCATGATGAACAGGCCGATACCGATCGAGATCGCCTTGCGCAGGCCGAACGGCACGGCGTTCATCACGCGCTCGCGCAGGCCCGTGGCGACCAGCAGCATGACCACGATGCCCGCGAGGACGACCATGCCCATGGCGTCCGGCCAGGACATCCGCGGCGCCAGCTGGAGGGCGACGACCGAGTTCACGCCGAGGCCCGCGGCCAGCGCGATCGGCACGTTGCCGATGACGCCCATGAGGAGCGTGGTGAACGCGGCGGTCAGCGCGGTCGCCGTCACCAGCTGACCGTTGTCCAGGTGATGCCCGTACATGTCCTTCGCGCTGCCGAGGATGATCGGGTTCAGCACGATGATGTACGCCATCGCGAAGAAGGTGGCGAAGCCGCCGCGGATCTCACGGGCGACGGAGCTGCCGCGCTCGGAGATCCTGAAGTAGCGGTCGAGGGCGCCGAAGGCGGGCGCGCCGCCCGGCTTCTCGGGGGTGGGCGCCTTGGCAGGTGCCGAGGTGGACATGCGAGACCTCATCTCCGACGGGGTTCCCCCGAGCCCTGTTGGAGTTTCATACGATCAGAAGCGGTCAAAGATAAACGGTTTCAGTATGAACGTATGAGTGCGAGATCGCTATCTCCGCGCGTAGACCGGGCCGGGCGGAGGACGGCGCTTAAGCTGTGCGCATGGCCAAGTGGACCCCCAAGCACGAGGCGCCGGAGCCCCTGGAGGGGCCCGTGGTCGCCACCATCACCGGCGGCACGATCGTGTGGTTCGTGCTCTTCCTGGTCCAGCTGCCGTTCTACGGCTGGTTCGACGACCACGGGCACCTGTGGTGGCTGTGGACCTGCCTGGCCGGTGGCGGGCTGGGGCTGGTCGGCGTCTGGTACGTGCGCAGGCGGGACGCCGCGCTGAAGCGGGCCGCGGCGCTGCCGGAAGCGTCGGCTGAATAGTTCCGCCCGCCGGACCTGACCGCGGGGCGCTCCCGCCCCGGCCGGCCGGAAAGCGGGCGGGTGGACACATCCCCCCGTACCGTCGAATGCATGAGCCATATAGACGCGGGCGCCGAACTCGACCCCGTGCACCCCGTGGCCCTGCCGAAGAGCCCCGTGACCGGACTGAGCGCCGCCGAAGTGGCGGAGCGCGTCGCGCGCGGCCTGGTCAACGACGTGCCCGTGCGCAGCAGCCGGTCGCTCGGGGAGATCGTCCGGGCCAACGTCTTCACCCGGTTCAACGCGATCATCGGCCTGCTGTGGCTGATCACGCTGTTCGTCGCGCCGATCCAGGACAGCCTGTTCGGCTTCGTGATCCTCGCCAACACCGGCATCGGCATCGTCCAGGAGTGGCGGGCCAAGCAGACCCTCGACTCGCTCGCGGTGATCGGGGAGGCCCGGCCGACCGTACGCCGGGAGGGCAGAGCCACCGAGGTCGCCACCGCCGAGATCGTCCTGGACGACCTGATCGAGATCGGGCCGGGCGACAAGATCGTGGTCGACGGGGTCTGCGCGGAGGCCGACGGGCTGGAGATCGACGAGTCGCTGCTCACCGGCGAGGCCGATCCCGTCGTCAAACGCCCCGGCGCTGCCGTCCTGTCCGGCAGCTTCGTCGTCGCGGGCGGCGGGGCGTTCAAGGCCGCCAAAGTGGGCCGCGAGGCCTACGCCGCCCAGCTCGCCGAGGAGGCCTCCCGCTTCACCCTCGTCCACTCCGAGCTGCGCACCGGTATCTCCACCATCCTCAAGTACGTCACCTGGATGATGGTCCCGGCCGCGATCGGCCTGGTGATCACCCAGCTCGTGGTCAAGAGCTACGGCTTCAAGGACGCCGTGGCCCGCACGATCGGCGGCATCGTCCCGATGGTCCCCGAGGGGCTGGTGCTGCTCACCTCCGTCGCCTTCGCGATCGGTGTCATCCGGCTCGGGCGCAAACAGTGCCTGGTGCAGGAGCTGCCGGCGATCGAGGGCCTGGCCCGCGTCGACACCGTCTGCCTGGACAAGACCGGCACGCTCACCGAGGGCGGCATGGACGTCACCGAGCTGCGTCCGCTCGACGGGGCCGACGAGGGGTACGTCCGCAGGGTGCTCGGCGCGCTCGGCGAGTCCGACCCGCGCCCCAACGCCTCCCTCCAGGCGATCATCGACGCCTACCCGGACAGCGAGGACTGGCGCTGCGTGGAGTCGCTGCCCTTCTCCTCGGCCCGCAAGTACAGCGGGGCCGCGTTCAGCGAGGCCGACGGCGAGACCAGCACCTGGCTGCTCGGCGCCCCGGACGTCCTGCTCGCCGAGGGCGACCCGGCCCTGGCCGACACCGCGCGCCTGAACGAGCAGGGGCTGCGGGTGCTGCTGCTGGCCCGCGCGAGCCGCGACCTGGACGACCCCGAGCCGGCCCACGGCGCCCGCCCCACCGCCCTGGTCGTCCTGGAGCAGCGGCTGCGCCCCGACGCGGCCGACACCCTGCGCTACTTCGCGGACCAGGACGTCCGCGCCAAGGTCATCTCCGGGGACAACGCGGTGTCGGTCGGCGCGGTCGCCGCCAAGCTGGGCCTGGAGGGCACGGCGGTGGACGCGCGGCACCTGCCGGGCGACCGGCCCCGGATGGCTCGGGCGCTGGACGGGGGGACGGTCTTCGGGCGGGTCACGCCGCAGCAGAAACGGGACATGGTGGGGGCGCTGCAGTCGCACGGGCACACCGTCGCGATGACCGGTGACGGGGTGAACGACGTGCTCGCGCTGAAGGACGCCGACATCGGGGTCGCCATGGGCTCCGGCTCGGAGGCGACGCGTGCGGTGGCGCAGATCGTGCTGCTGGACAACAGCTTCGCGAGTCTGCCGTCGGTGGTGGGCGAGGGCCGCCGGGTGATCGGCAACATCACGCGGGTGGCGACGCTGTTCCTGGTGAAGACCGTGTACTCGGTGCTGCTGGCGGTCCTGGTGGTGTGCTGGCGGGTCGAGTACCCGTTCCTGCCACGGCACCTGACCCTGCTGTCCACCCTCACGATCGGCGTGCCGGCGTTCTTCCTGGCGCTGGCGCCCAACAAGGAGCGGGCGAAACCGCACTTCGTGCGCCGGGTGATGCGGTACTCGGTCCCGGGTGGCGTGGTGGCCGGAGCGGCGACCTTCGTGACGTACCTGATCGCCCGGCACCACTACACCGGGCCCGGCCAGCTGGACGCGGAGACCAGCGCGGCCACCCTGACCCTCTTCCTCGTCTCCATGTGGATCCTGGCGATCGTCGCCCGGCCCTACACCTGGTGGCGGGTGACCCTGGTGGCCGCGATGGGTGTGGCCTTCCTGCTGGTCCTGGTCGTGCCGTCGCTGCAGGCGTTCTTCGCGCTGAAGCTGGTCGGCGTGGAGATGCCATGGACCGCCGTGGGCATCGCGGTGGTGGCCTCGGCCGCGCTGGAGTTCCTGTGGAAGGGGGTGGCCCGGCGGTTTCCCGGCTGAGGCCGGTGGGGAACCGCAAGGCCGTGGGCCGCGCGGTTCCCCGCCCCCGCGGGGGCGCTACCTCACTGCACGTCCACGTAGTCACCCGTGGCGCTGACCGCCGGGGTGGTGGAGGTGCCGGCGAAGCTGAAGCGCCAGTAGCCGTCGTAGGCGGCGGTGGTGGTGGTCTTCAGGTTGCCGTACGCGTCCGTGGTCACCGTCTTGACGGTGGTGTACGTGCTGCTGCCCGCCTTGCGGAACTGCAGCTGGACCGGCTGGCCGGTGTAGCCGTGGTACTGGTGGTCCTCCCAGTTGGCCCGGGAGAGCTTGCCCGTGACCGTGAGGGTCTTGCCCTTGGCGACCGGCTCCGGGCCGGCGTCCACCGTCAGCTTGGAGTAGCGCTGCACCAGGGTGGTGGCGAGGCCGCTCTGGTCCTTGTAGCCGACCTTGCTCATGTCGGGGTTCTGCTGGTCCTGGCCGTTGAAGGCGATGGCCTCGGCGGCCACGCTCCAGCTGCCGGCCCAGGCGTTCTGCAGGTCGCCGTCGGCGGGGTAGATGGTGACGTTCCCCTTGCAGGTGGCCGTCGTCGACGAGGTGGCGGTGCAGGTCGCCGGGTCGTCGCCGTACAGCTCGGGGGACGAGTCGCTGTAGGTGCCGTGGTAGAGGAAGGCGTCCGTGACGAAGTCCTTCGCGGCGATGTCCACGTCGGCCCCGTGCGTCAGCGTGTACGAGTACGCGACGCTGACCTCGTTGGTGGTTCCGACCTTGGTCGCCTTGGCGATCGAGAGGTCGGCGAAGCTCGCGTTCAGCGTGTAGGGCGTGCCCGAGTCGGTGACGGCCTGCGCGGCCGGGACTGCGAGGGCGGTGAGGGCCAGGGCGCCGGAGACGGCGGCCACGGTGGCACGAATGCGCATGTGGGTCCCCTGAGGGAGGAGTGATCGTGGAGTCGGTTGACTCACGCGATCAGATCCGTGGCCCCGGGGGCTGGTTGTACGGCAGGAGCGGTTTCCGGCCAGATTTGAGGACCGCATTGCCAGGTCGTGGCACAAGTGAGAAGAAACGTTCCGGCCCCGGGGGCGGCATGCGCTTCCGGGGCCGGACGGGTCCTGCTGCCTACGTCACGTCCTACTGCACGTCGACGAAGTCACCCGCGGCGTTGACCGCCGGGGTGGTCGAGGTGCCCGCGAAGGAGAAGCGGTAGTAGCCGTCGACCGTGGCCTTGGTCGTCGTCTTCAGGTTGCCCGTGGAGTCCGTCTTGAGGGTCTTCAGCGTGGTGTAGGTGCTGGAGTCCTTCTTGCGGAACTGCAGCTGCACCGACTGGCCGGTGTAGCCGTGGTACAGGTGGTCCTCCCAGTTGGCGCGGGCGAGCTTGCCCGTCACCGTGACGGTGGCGCCCTTCTTCACCGGCTCCGGGGCGGCGTTGACCGTCAGCGTGGAGTTGCGCTGGACCAGGGTGGCGGCGAAGCCCGTCTGCAGGGAGCTGTGCTCGCTGTCGAAGTCCACGGCGATGGCCGCGCCGTGCCAGGTACCGGCGTAGGAGTTGCGCAGCTTCAGGTCCGCGTCGCTGGTCTTCGGGTAGATGTCGATGCTGCCCTTGCAGCTGGCGGTGCCCGCCGAGACCACCTTGCAGACCGCCGGCAGGTCGGAGCCCTGGACGCTGTCCGGGGTGTCCTCGGAGCCGTGGTAGATCATCGGGATGGTGACGAAGTTGTCGGAGGCGATGTCCACGTCGGCGCCGTAGGTCATCGTGTAGGTGACGGTGGTGGACACCTTGTTGGTGGTGCCGACCTTGATCGCCTTGGCGATCTTGAAGTTGGAGAAGGACGCATCGAGGTCGCCGACCGGCGCCGAGGCGGCGGCGAGCGCGGTCTTGCCGGAAGACGCGTGCTGGGCGAAGTACTTCACGTAGTCGATGCGGTGAGACGCACCGCTGTCGGCGGCCTGGGCGGCCGGCACGACGAAGGCGGAGAGGGCCAGGGCGCCGGAGACGGCGGCCACGGTGGCACGAATGCGCATGCGTTCCCCTGTGTGGAGAAAGTGGACACGAGGTCCAAGTGATCATGGAGTCAGTCGACTCGGGGGATCAGACCCGCGAGGTGACCAGGTGGTTGTACGGGTGACGCGACAAGTTCCGCGGGCTACCGCACGTCCGCGCAGGGGCGGCGTCGACGGTGACAGAGACGCGCATACGCATGTGTTCCCCCGCGTGCGTGGTGATCGGTGAGCCTGTTGTCACAGGGGGTCAGACTCGGCACGCGGGGGAACGGTTGTAAGGAGATCGAGAATGTCGTGAGAGATGTGTGGAGCTAGTCGAACCAGCGGTCCCTGGCCAGTTCCTCCGTCCGGGACGGGTCCTCCAGCAGGGCCGCCACCTCGAAGCGCCGCGGCCACTGCCCCGCCGCCCAGGCCAGGCCCGCCGCGACGCCCTCCAGCGTGGCCGCGTGCAGCACCCCGTCGTCGGTGAGCCGCCAGTCGATCTCCACGCCGTCCACGACCAGCTCTTCGTGCTCGACGTACGTCCGGGGCGTACGCCCCCCGAGCAGCACCCGCACCGGCTCCGGCACGTCGTGCTCGGCGCCCTCGGAGTGCACCTCGCCGGTGACGGACTCGCTCAGCCGCCGCACCTGGAACAGCTCCGCCAGCTCCGCGGCCCGGGCCGGCGGGACCGGCAGCAGCGGCACCGAGGAGGTGAAGGGCAGCAGGTCCGGCGAGTCGACCACGACGGCCTCGGCGGCGTCCACGACCGCCACCCGCCCGTCGACCACGGCCCGCAGCTCGTCCGGCAGGGTCACCTGCTCCGGGTCCAGCTCGGCCAACGCTCCGTACAGCCCGTGCAGTTGGGCCGACGTGACCGAGCGATCCGGGTCGGCGAGCCGGTCGAGCAGCTCGGCGGCGCCGCCCGGCTCGTCCAGCAGGGCCGCCACGGAGGTCCGCACGCCCAGGGCTCGCAGCACCTGCTCGTCCTCGAACCCGGTGGCGTCGGCCTCGTCGTACAGCCCGCGCAGCAGGGGGTCCCCGCCGGCGGCGAGGAGACCGGCCGGGCGGCGGCCGTCCAGCACGGGGTGCCCGCGCAGCCACCACGCGGTGTACGGCCGTACGACCTCGTGGGTGCCGTCGTGCAGCAGGACGCGGACCGGCTGGGTGAGGGCGTCGCGCAGCGGCGGCTGCGCGAGCAGCGCGAGGGCCTGGGGCCAGTGCTCGTCGTCCACCAGGTCCAGATCGCGTACCGCGACCAGCTCGGTGGCGACCGGGGGCACCGGGCTGTCCGGGAAGCGGTCGAGGATGTCCTCGCACCACACGTCGACCGCGTCCAGCAGCCCGGCGTCGTCGGGCTCGGCGAAGTCGCCCTCGCGGGGCTCCAGTTCGTCCGGGTCGAGGACGACGTCGGTGGCCCGGACGAGCGCGAAGTCCGCGAGCACCCCGCAGGCGGTGAGCGGCTGTGCGCCCCACCGCTCGGCCAGGTCGTGGTCGACGGCGGCCAGTTCACCCGCACGGATCACCTGGGCGAAGGGGCTGCCGGGGAGGACGAGTTCACCTGCGGGGGCGAGTTCCCCGTCCTCGTCGGGCAGTGCCAGCGCGCCCAGCCAGGGCTCGTCACCGGGCTCCAGGCCCGCGTCCCGGACCAGCGAGAGCACGGCGTCGGCCAGTTCCTCGGCGTCCGGGGCGTCCTCCTCCCAGCCCCCGATCCCGCCGTCCTCGTCCAGCGAGGCGGCGACGGCGGCCCGGACCTGCGGGGTGGTGAGGACCGCGCGCGGGGTGGCGGGCAGCGCGCCCAGCTTCTCCAGCAGCGGGTGCGCGGCGTCCTCGTGGGCGATCTTCAGCCCGAGCCGGCCGAGGACGTCCGCGTCGATCGGGGGGCCGTCCGGGGTGGGCAGCAGTACCTGCCGGGGCCCGATGGTGGTCCGTCCCGGCGCCGTGCCGAAGGCCTGCGAGGGGCCCCCGGCGAGCGGCACCGGCAGCCCGGACAGCCGGTCGGGGTCGACGCCGGCGAGGCTGTCGTAGAGCCGCCACCACCAGCCGGGGTCCTTCTCCAGTCCGGCGAGCCGGTCGACGGCGTCGGCGAGCGGCAGCCGGGCCACCCCGAGGCTGCGCAGCTCGGCCCGCCGCT